>DATDBL010000244.1:0-27960 GCA_036524855.1 Aldersonia sp.
CTGCTGGTCGACATCCTGAACCGGCTGCGCGCCCTGCCCGCACCCTGACCCGCGACGAAACAGTCGCCGCGCCCCCGTCATCGTCACCGCCGTCGGTATCCAGCCCAATCCGGGCCCGAACCCCACAAACCAACACCGACAACCCTGGACCCGGCCAACCCGGGCGCACACCCACGCCCGCACCACAATCAAGATCAACCGCAGACCCGAAGATCAAATGCCCCGCTTACTCGCGGATTCGGGTCTGAACCGGACTTCCGCAGATATCCGCAACGATGTCCTCGCCCGCGATCTGGCCGGCCTCACCTGTCGTCGGAGGCCGCCGGTGCTGGCCAGCTGGCTGTGCCCGGAGCTGGTGCGGGTTGAACCCCTGGATCTGATTCATCCGGCGATCCAGGACCCGGCGAAAGCGCTGCAGCGCATCGTGATCTGACCAAATGGATCGGGTGTAGCCGGCGCCGATGTCGGCGTATGCGCGGGCGTCCTCGACCGCCCGGTCCACGTCCGCGGGCTTGTCGAGGATCCACTGCTTGTCGTCGAGTTCGTTGGTCGGGGTACGTGCAGGGCGGGCTATTGAGCCGCGAAATGAGAGTTCCGGGTTCCCACGCTGTCGAAAGGCAACATCATCGGCGACGCAATCGCGAGTCGACAGGCGAACCCGACACGGGAATCACCCGATGAACTCGACCGACGATGTGAAGAATCGAGTAGAGGACTACTCACGTCAAGTCACGGGCAGTGGACCACGCTCTTATTGCACCGTCGTTCGCCAACGTGCTTCCCAATTGGGCGCTGACAGACTGGAGGGGGGACTCCCATGGCCGACAGCATGACCGTCCTACGGCAAGCAGGTCCACCGGGAACCAAACGCAACCTCGTCGTCATCGGCGACGGCTTCACCGCGGCCGATCAGGCTATCTACGCCAAGCACGTGCAGACGACCCTCATCGAAGGTGTGTTCGGCCGCGACTACTTCGACGAAGACGCGTCGGCTTTCAACATCTATCGAATCAACCTAGAGTCCGCTAATTCCGGTGTAAGCCAAAGGCAATGGAACCTGCAAGGGACGCCCGACGACACCTCGGACGACACCGTCGCGTCCGAAACCATCATCGACACTGCGCTCGGGATGATCTTCACGAGCCAGTGGGAACACTGCTGGATGGAGTACGGCGCGCAGACAGAGCAGCGAATCAGAGACGCGCTCGACACCTGGGTTCCGGACGCGGATCTCGTCTTGATCATACTGAACGAGCCCGGCTTCGGGGGCTGCGGTGGCGGCGGGCGCGCACACGTCACGATGGGGGTGAGCTGGGACGTCATCGCCCACGAGTTCGGGCATGGGATCGGAGGTTTCGCCGACGAGTATTCCGTGCGGGGCGCGTACACCGGTCCCGACCCAGGGGTAGTCAATCTGACGACAAACACAGATCGCGCCACGACGAAATGGCGCCAGTTCATCGCGCCGACCACACCGGTTCCCACCGGGGTCGGCGCAGCCGCAAACTACAACCAGGGGACGCGGCCAGCCACCTGGAGCAGCAATCACGATGGCGGACTATTCGAGGGCGGTTGGACGAACGACACGGGAATCTACCGGCCTGTCGAGAACTGCCGCATGAACGGCAACACACCGGAGTTCTGCCCGGTTTGCTACACCTCGATGAAGACCAGTCGCGACAGTGAGACCGAACACCACTTCCGCTCCGCCCATGCTGCGAATCTGTTCGGCAGCGCCCGCAGCGATGTTCTATTGCACCACGGCACGTCAATTCAATTGTTCCGCAACAACAACGGAGGCTTCATCCACACCTTCAGCGGGGTCGAGCGGGTGCCCGGTTCGTGGCAGTTCAAGCCGAACGACCAGATCGTCGTCGCAGACTTCAACGGCGACGGCGTCGACGAGGTAGTGGTCTTCAACGGGGTCGACTGGGCGATGCCGTATCTCGGCCTGCTCGTTTCCGACGGCGGTGACGGGCTGGAGTTGATCGCGCGGTACGACGGCGACATTCCCGGGTGGGGTGGACTCGCCCGAAACGACCGCTTTCTGGCGGCCGACTTGAATGGCGACGGCAAGGCCGACCTGATCGTCAGCAACGGCGACGACTGGTCCATGACCTACGTCGGACTGCTGCGCAGCACCGGCTCCGGCTTCTACCTGACAAACCGGTACGACGGCGACATCCCTGGCTGGGGCGGCTTGGCCAGGCACGACCAGTTTTTCGTAGCCGACTTCGACGGAAACGGCCGCGACGATTTGTTCATCTTCAACGGCGACGACTGGTCGATGCCGTACGTCGGCATGTTCCGGGCCGGCGCCGGCGGACTGACGATGAGGGCGCGCTACGACGGTGACATCCCGGGGTGGGGCGGCCTGGCCAGGCACGACCAGCTCATCGTCGGTGACTTCGACGGCGACGGCCGCGACGATCTGTTCATCTTCAACGGCGACGACTGGTCGATGCCGTACCTCGGCTTGTTCCGCTCGACTGGCGCCGCGCTTGTCTATGTGAACCGGTACGATGGGGACGTACCCGGCTGGGGCGGCCTGGCACGACACGACCAGCTCTTCGCGGCCGACCTCAACGCAAACGGCAGATGTGATCTTTGGGCGTGGAACCACCAGGACTGGTCCGAGGAGTACCTCGGGCGGATGACATCCTCTGGGACCGTTCTGGCTGCCAACTTCATCGGAGACTGGGTCGGAGAGTGGAACCTCGGACCCTCGGACAAATTCGAGGTCGCCAAGTTCACCTCGACCCGGGGAAGGTTCGCCGGCCAGCCACACCTGTACGTACACAACACGGACTGGTTCGGCGTAATCAACGGTCGATCCGGCTACACGTTGAGCCGGATATATTACCGATGGATCCATGACTACCGCTACGGCCGGAACTGGTGAGCATCACGATGAACAACAAGAAGAGTCGGCGAGGATTCACTCCCCGTGTCGACAGACGGCGACCGAGCAAGCCCGACACCGAGGCCGGAGGGACCGGGTTGCGCTACGAAGGACCCGCCAAGTCCGACGAGGCACCGACTGCTGACACGGACCGCGTGAAGGGCGAGTTCGTCAAGTCCGACGTACGGCGACCACGCCCGGTGAAAGGAACTCTGGACCTGCCGCAGATGCAAGGGAGCCGCCACATGGAAAAGTCGATGGCGCCCGAACAGTATGTCCGGCTTCGTATCAGGGTGCGGGATGGCCGAATGTCGGTCATAGACAGCCATCTCGTCGACGGCCCGCTCGGCCAAATCGGTTCATTCTCCGGGACCAACGCGTACGAGGTGACGCTTGGCGACCGACTGCTGCACGCCGGGTCCCTGCCTGACCTTGGCATACAACGATCCTTCGTCGACCCAGATGGTCCCGAGGCGCAGCGAGCGCACCACTACACCGAGCGCAGGGTCCTCGAGTTCTCCGCTCGCGTGCCCGCCCATGAGGTCACACCAGAGACAATCGGCGACATAGCGGTACGCCTGCATCGCGTCAAAGGCCAGGCGCGGTCCGACCGGTTGAGTGATCTCCAGCTGTCAGCGCAGTTCGAGCGTGAAATGCGCCCGATAGCCGAAATCCGTGGATTGCCCGCCTCCGCGCTCCCGGCCGCGATCGAGGAGAGAGGCGCTCATACCCCGCGGGCGTAGCTGCAACTGGATTCGGGCGCTGAGTCTTCGAGAAAGGGTTGGGGCCAATCCCTCAGATCCCCAGCACCCCTGGCAGATCGGCGATTGTGTCGATGACATGGTCGGGCTGCATCGCGAATTCGTCGCGGGCCCAGCGCTCGAGCACGTCCTCGCGGAACTTGCCGGTCTTCACCAACACCCCGGTCATGCCAACGACCTGCGCGGCGAGTACATCGTTGTGCAGGTCGTCGCCGACCATCACGACGTCCTCGGGGTCCACGCCCATCCGTTCGGCGGCGGCGCGGAACCCGGCGGGCGCGGGTTTCCCGACCGCGGTCGCCGTCGTGCCGGACGCCTCCTCCATCCCGGACAGGTACATGCCGGTGTCTATGCGCAGGCCGTCGTTGGTGGACCAGGTGGTGCTGCGGTGCATCGCGACCACCGGGACGCCCTGGGTCATCCATTCGTAGATCCGGCTCAGCGCGAGGTGGGTGAACTCCTCGCCGGCGCCGCCGAGCACGATCACCTCGGGGTCGTCGTCGACGAAGTCGATCTCGGGCATGTCCTCGGTGACGTCACCGCTGTTGAGCAGGAAGCAGCGGGCGCCGGGATAGCGCGAGCGCACATACTCCGCGGTGAGCGCACCCGCCGTGAGGACCTCGTCCGGCCGCGCCGGCATACCCACGTCGGTGAGCGCGTCGGCGATCTGTGTGCGCGTTCTGGAGGTCGTGTTGGTGAGGAAGGTCCGCGCGATCGAACGTTGATCGAGCAGTTTCAGCGTCTCCGCGGCGCCCTCGATCGGTTCCCACGACGTGACCAGCACCCCGTCGATGTCGAACAGCACCCCGCCGACCGTCTGCATGTCCCGAAGATAGTGCGCCTGCGCGACGCGTGAGTCACGTAGGGTCGAGCAACGGCGACAGCGTTGCCGGGTGGTGTTTCTCAAACTGAGCTGTTTCTCGACATGGGAAACGCTCCGGTTCGCGAAACACGAGTAATCGGCGACGCGCTCGATCGCATCGCTGCGCTACTGCCTGCCACGTGGCGCCTCGACGAACGCCCGAGCGAGTCATTTGACGGCCGACGCTTCGATGCGCTCATCGAGCTGGTGGGGCCGAACACAGCGAAGGTCTCGTTCGTCGTCGAGGCCAGGCGCTCCGGCTCCGTGCCCGCCTCCCTGCTGGTCCCGGCACTCCGTGAGCTCGAACGAGCGAGCGGCATACCAATACTGTTCGTCTCGGACTACACCGGACCGGTGCTCCGCGACACGTTGGCTTCCGAGGGATTCAGCTTCGCCGACGCCACCGGCTGGATCCGCGTGGCCTCCGCCGACCCCCTGGTCCTCCTCACCGGACAATGCGCCGCCCGCTCGCCGCGCCCCTCGCGGACCAGTGCCGTCACTCGACTCAACGGGCTCGCCGCGAGCCGGACCATCCGCGCCCTGGCGACCGCAGCCCTTCCCGCGAGGGTTCGCCGCCTGGCCGGTCTCGCGGATGTCTCTCCTGGGTCGGTCTCCAAACTCCTGGTCACCCTGGCCTCCGAGGGCATCGTCGACCGCGACGCGACCGGCGGCGTTGTGGCCGTCCGTCGGCGAGCACTGCTGAGGCGTTGGGTGGTCGATTACTCCTTCGCGACGACCAACACATCGGTCGGCTACTACATCGCACCGCGGGGCCTGGAGAGGACTCTCGCTCGCCTGGACGATCAGATGAACGTCGCCGTCACCGGATCGGCCGCGGCGCGACGGCTGTTGCCAGACTCGTCGACGTCCGTGGTTCCGCTGCGGCTGTTGGCGATCTACGCGGCGCGTCCAGCGGAGTTGGTTGGCGAGCTTGGGCTGATCGACGCAGAGCCGGCGACCGCGAACGTGGTCATCGCACGACCGCAGGACCCCGACATACTCACGCAACCTCACCAAGGCGGTCTCGTGACAGCGCCGCTTCAGCTCGTGATCGCGGACCTACTCACCCTGCCCGGCCGGTCCGACGCGGAGGCCGAGCAGCTCATGGACGCACTCGCGGTCGCCGACGAAGCATGGAAGGAATGCTGACTCCAGACGACCTTGCTCCTGAGTATGTCGCGGCGCGCCGAGTGCTGCTCGACGCGCTCGTCGCCCTCGAAAGCCACCTCGACAGTCTCGTGCTTGTCGGTGCCCAGGCCGTCACCACCACTCCTCGGTGGGAATGTTTCCACATCCCACGGTGGGTGACGCGGCGTGCGGGCAGCGTCAACCGTCCGTCAATCCGGAGCAAATCAGTGAATGTGCTGGCGCCAGTCCAGCGGCACCCGCCCCTTGGGCCCCGGCGTGGGCTGCTCGACGGGACGGTGCTGCGGATCCGGCAGTGTCGGCCCGTCGACCGCCGTCTCGGTCTCGTAGTTCCAGAACCACGCCTCGCCCGGTTCGAAGCTCTGCACGATCGGATGGCCGGTCGCGCGGTAGTGCGCGGTCGCGTGCTGGGCGGGTGAGGAGTCGCAGCAGCCGACGTGCCCGCACTGCGCGCACCGCCGCAGGTGCACCCACCAGCCGCCGACCTCGTCGCAGTCGACACAGCCGGGGCCGCTGGGCGGCACCTCGGGATCGATGCCGTCGCTCATGCGGTGGCCTCCTCCTCGGCGCCTTGCGGGTGCAGGGGCAGCCGCACGACGAACCTCGTATCGCCCGGCACCGACTCGATGCGGATGTCGCCGTGGTGCTTGTTCGCGACGATCCGGAACGAGATGTCGAGGCCGAGTCCGGTGCCCTGGCCGACCGGTTTGGTGGTGAAGAACGGCTCGAAGATCCGGTCCCGGATCTCCTTGGGCACGCCCGGCCCGGTGTCGCAGATTTCGACGACGGCACAGTCGTCGTCGCGGCGGGTTCGGACGGTGAGTGTGCCGACACCGTCCATCGAGGCGACGGCGTTGTCGATCAGGTTGGTCCATACCTGATTCAGTTCGGCTGCGTAGCAAGCCAATTCGGGTAGCGTGCGGTCGTAGTCCTTGACCACCTCGATGCCGTCGCCGAACTTGCCGGAGAGCATCACCAACGTGCTGTCGAGCAACTCGTGCACGTCGACCACCTGGAACGGGGCGCGGTCCATCTGCGAATACTGCTTCGCGGCGTCGACCAAGCTGGAGATGCGCTTGGTCGAGTCCGCGATCTCGTTCATCAGCAGTTCGCTCTCGACCGTGTAGTACAGCCACCGGATCGCGCCCTCGCACACGGGCGCGGGACTGTCGGACAGGGTCGCGACGACGCGTTCGAGCCAGTCCACGTCGATTCCCGCCTGCACGAACGTCGGCGCGAGTTGCCAACCGTCGGCGATGTCGTGATCGTCGAACCAGTCGATCAGGGAGTCCTCGCGGTCGGATTCCTCCATCGGGGTCAGGGTCGGCGCCTTCGCGACCTGTTCGGCGGCGTCGTTCTGCAGCTGGATCAGCGACCCGAGCGACTCCGGATCGAACTTGCCCTTCGCGATCATCTCCAGCTTGTGCCGCATGCCCGTCACCCGGGTGCGCAGCGACTCGGTCGCCCGCACGGCCGCGGCGGCCGGGTTGTTCAGCTCGTGGGTCAGCCCCGCCGACAGCGAGCCCAGCGCGAGCAGGCGTTCGCGCTGGTCGAGGATCTGGCGGGTGTTGCGGTTGCCGAAGAACACGCCCTCGAGCAGGTGTACGGCCATCGGGAACCACTCGCGCATCAGCTCGGCGAAGGTGCCCGCGCCGAGCACGAAGAACCGGGACGGTCGGGTGACGTACATGGTGGCGTCGTAGTTCTGGTCGACCCGGTCGCCGAGGTAGGCGCTCCAGGCGCCCGCATACACGCCGCGGTCGTCGGTGCGGCCGGTTTCGATCTCCTCGCCCCGCGACATCCGGGTCAACCGCACCTCACCGTCGATCAGGACGTAGAAGCAGGTAGCGGGGTCGCCCTCGCGATACACCCGGCCCGGCTCGATGACCTCGATGCGGCCCTCGCGGCACAGCGTGGCGAGTTGGTCGTCGTCAAGCTTCTCGAACAGGAACAGCGAGCGCAGTTCCTCGGGGTCGCAGACCAGCGCTTGTGTCATGGTTTCCTTCCGTTCAGCTCAGGTCTCCCGGTCAGCTCAGGTATCGGTGCACGAGCATGACGGCCATCGCGCCCTCGCCGACCGCCGAGGCGACCCGCTTGGCCGACTCCGCCCGCACGTCACCGGCGACGAACACCCCGGGCACGCTCGTCTCGAGGTGGTGCGGCGGGCGGTCGAGGTCCCAGCCGACCGGCTTCGTGCCACCGACGGTGAGGTCGGGGCCGGCGAGAACGAATCCCCGCCGGTCACGGGCCACCACGCCGTCGAGCCACTCGGTTTGTGGCTCGGCGCCGATGAATAGGAACAACCACTGCGCGTCCACCTTTTCTTCCGCGCCGGTGGCGTTGTCGCGCAGCACGAGATGCTCGAGGTGATCGGTGCCGTCGGCCGCGACGACCTCGGTGCAGGCCTTCACATCGATGTTGTCGATCGCCTCGATCTGTTTGATCAGGTAACTCGACATCGACGCCTCCAGCGACGACGCCCGTACCAGAATGTGCACCGACTTCGCGTGCCGCGCCAGATACACCGCGGCCTGTCCGGCGGAGTTGGCGCCGCCGACGATGTAGACGTCGGCGTCCCTGCAGGCCGCCGCCTCGGTGAGCGCGGAGCCGTAGTAGACGCCGCGGCCGGTGAGGTCGTCGACGCCGGGGGCGAGGTGGCGCCGGTAGTTGACGCCGGTCGCGACGACGACGGTCTGCGCACTCAACGTCGCACCGTCGGCGAAGCGAACCGTGCGGGCGGCGCCGTTGCACTCCAGCGCGACGACATCGCGGGTGGTGATCAGTTCGGCGCCGAACTTGGCGGCCTGCCGGCGCGCCCGCTCGGCGAGCTGGGCGCCGGAAACGCCGTCGGGGAAGCCTAGGTAGTTCTCGATGCGCGAACTCTGCCCGGCCTGCCCGCCGGTGGCGGTCCGCTCGACCAGCACGGTCTTCAGGCCCTCGGACGCGCCGTACACCGCGGCACCGAGGCCGGCCGGCCCGCCGCCGATCACGATGAGATCGTAGAAGTCCTCGGCCGGGGTCGTGACCAGGCCGACCCGGTCGGCGAGTTCGGTGTCGGTCGGGTCGATCAGCGGCTCCCCGGACTCCGTAATCACCACCGGGCAGCGCTCCGGGTCGGCACCCGCCGCGGCGAGCAGGCGCGCGCCCTCCGGCTCGTCGGACTGGAACCACTGGTAGGAGCGCTGGTTGCGGGCGAGGAATTCGCGGACCTCGGAACAGCGGGCCGACCAGCGGTGTCCCACGACCTTCGTCACGGCGCTGTCGCGCCGGTCGGTCCGCTGCCAGGTGTCGATCTGCTCGTCGATGACCGGGTACAGCTTCTCCTCCGGCGGGTCCCAGGGTTTGAGCAGGTAATAGTCGAGATCGACGACGTTGATCGCCTCGATCGCGGCGTTGGTGTCGGCGTAGGCGGTGAGCAGCACCCGGCGCGCGTAGGGGTGGATCGCCATCGCCTGCTCGAGGAAGGTGATGCCGTCCATGCCGGGCATCCGGTAGTCGGCGACGAGCACCGCGACGGGCTGGCCCCGCAGTGCGATCTCGCGCACGGTGTCGAGGGCGTCCTCGCCGGACTGAGCGCGGACGATGCGGAAGCGGTCGCCGTAGCGACGGCGGAGGTCGCGAGCCACGGCGCGGGAAACGCCGGGATCGTCGTCGACGGTGAGGATGACCGGTGGCAGCCGGTCGGCGGAGGATTCGGACGCGCTGGGAGTCGTCACGTGTCGAGTATGCCGAAACTCTGCGGTGAACTCCCGATGAGGGAGTTCAAGCGAGGATCCTCGGGTATGCCCGTGGATCGCTCAGACGCGGTGCTGCAGCACGGCCTCGATCTCGGCGGGTGTGAGGAGACGCTCGAGCTTCTCACTCGGCCACGACTTCGGCCTGCCCTTCATGCGGGCGGTCTCGAGTAAGGGGACGGGCGGCTCGCGATGCAGAATCGTGCTGAGCTTCATGATCGACCACTCCGTGTCGTGCCGGTGCTGCCGTTTTTCCTTCTGGCGCAGTTTCGTTGGACGGGTGAAGCTGGCCATCGGTCCACTCGCCGCGATCATGGTTGTTCCATCGCTGATTCTGCCTCGAGCATTACGGAATTTCTCGCAGGGCGCGCTTGGAATCGCGATCAATTCACTCCCGCAACATGCGTGTGACGTGGTAGCAACGCCCGGCAGATTGCAGCGCGGTTGCTACGCGCAGCGCCGCTACTCTCGGTCCCATGCCGAAGGATCTGGAAGCCAGCATCGACATCGCCGCCCCGCCCGAGCAGGTGTGGGCAGTCGTCTCCGACCTCGAACGGATGCCCGAGTGGAGCCCGCAGTGCCGGTGGACCAAGGTGATCGGGGCGCCGCGTGCCGGGGCGTGGTCGGTGAACCTGAACCGCGCCGGGTGGAAGTACTGGCCGACCACCGCCCGGATCGTCCGCTACGAACCGGGCAAGGCGATCGCGTTCCGCATCAACGAGAACAAGATGACCTGGGCGTTCGACCTCGAACCGACCGAGACCGGCACCCGGGTGGTACAGAGCCGCGACGCATCACGCGGGTCGACGTGGATCTCGCGCACGCTGATCAACACCGCGATGGGTGGCGACCAGTGCTTCGATCCGGTGCTGATCGAGGGAATGCAGCGGACCCTCAGCCGGATCAAGGCCGCGGTCGAGGCGGGTTAGCCACTCAGTCGAGCAGGGCCGCCGCATCGGCCTGTACCGCGGCGACGTCGCCGGACCAGCCGAGGATCCGCAGCGCCGCCACCGGGATCGTGTCCACCGCCCAGTCCGGTGCGGTACCGCCGTCGGAGCGGATGCTGATCGTGGTCTCCACCAGCCGGAACGGCAGTTCGGTGAGGCCGTCACCGGGCGCGCCGCCGAGGTCGGCGAGCACCCGCCCGGCGATCGTCACGTAGTGACGGCGCAGCTGGTCGCGCCGCTCGCGGAACGCGGCGAACCGTTCGCTGCGCAGTTCCGGCAGCAGGTAGAGGGCACCGAGGTTCCACCGGCTGGCGCAGAGTTGGCCGACGTCGAACGTCACGAGCGCGTACAGCCGCGCGGCGGCACGGTCGCCGGCGACCACCAGGCGTTCCGCGAGCGCGAGCGCGTCGGCGACGGTGTCGGCAAGCAAAGCGTCGAGGATGTCGTCCTTCGTAGCGAAGTGGTGGTACAGCGACGCCTGGCGGATGCCGACCGCGTCGGCGATACGGCGGGTGGAGGTGTTGGCGTAGCCGTCGGTGGTGAACAATTCGCCGGCGGCGTCGAGGATCTCCGCGCGCGGCGTCGTGCCGGGTCGGCGACGTTCGGCGAGCCGCGGACGGCCCGGCCCAGGGTTGGCCACCACGCAATTTTGGCACCAGCCTGCGAGGTTCTGGCAATCGCCACGGAATTCGGACACCATGGCGCCATGGGCCGGGGTGTGTCCATCGGTCGAGCGAGGGGTGCCCATGCGGAGAATCGGAGTGGCGGCAGCGGCGGTCGCGTTGGTGGCGGGGGTGGCCGGCTGCTCGGCGAATTCTTCGGGCGAGGCGCCGGTGCGGGAGGTCTCGGTGGTCGGGACCGGTGAGGTGCGCGGCAAACCCGACGTGCTGCGGGCCGAGGTCGGCGTCGAAGTCTCCGCGCCGGACGTGTCGGGGGCGGTGAGCGCCGCCAACGAACGCTCCCGCGCGATGGTCGACGCGCTCACCGCAGCCGGGGTCGACCGCGCCGACATCCAGACGACCGAGGTGTCCATCACCCCCGAATACTCGAGCCCCGGCATCGAGGGCGGCACGGCGACGGTGTCCGGCTATCGGGCCACCAACACCGTCCGGATCGTCGTGCGCGACCTCGACAACGCCTCCACCGTGCTCGACGACGCGGTCGCCGCCGCCGGTGACGCGGCCCGGTTGAACGGGGTGTCGTTCTCGATCGACGACGACACCCAATTGCTCGCCGACGCGCGCGCCCGCGCGTTCGAGGACGCAAAGGCGCGCGCGCAGCAGTACGCGGACCTGGCGGGGATGAACCTGGGCGACGTCATCACGATTTCCGAATCGGGTTCGGCGGCACCGACGCCGGTGGAGCGTGCGCAGGCCGATGCGGCGACGCCGATGACGATCGAACCCGGAACGCAGACCCTGTCGTTCAGCGTGTCCGTGCGCTGGGAGCTGACCTGAATCGCCGCTCGCTGGTCACCGCGTTGGCGGGCGGGTTGGTCGTGGCGGGCTGCGCGAGCACGGGCGACTCGGTGCCGACGACCGTCGCGACCCCGACCCCCATCGGGACCGGCACGGTGCCTGCGCTCGAGGTGCAGACCGTCCTCGACGACCTCGACCACCCCTGGGACGTCGTCGTCGCGCCCGACGGCACCCTGCTGACCGGAGAACGCGGCGGAAGGTTCGTCGCGCTGCGCCCCGGCGGCGAACCCCAACAGGTTGCCGCCGACCTCGACGACCTGTTCGTGGGCAGCGAGACCGGGCTGATGGGAATCGCCCTGGCCCCGGACTTCGCGACCTCACGCACCCTCTACACCTGCCAGGGCTCTGCCGAATTCGACGACGGGGGCGGGCCCACCGACATCCGGGTGGTCGCCTGGACGGTGGACGACGAGTGGACAGAACTGACCCGGGTGGGCACCGTGATCGACGGGTTCCCGATCCGCACCGGACGCCACGGCGGGTGCCGGATCCTGTCCCGGCCCGACGGGACCCTGTGGATCGGCACCGGCGACTCGGCGCAGCCGAGCGTGCCGCAGGACCCCGATTCGCTCGGTGGCAAGGTGCTGCGCGTCGACGCGGCGACCGGCGACCCCGCGCCCGGGAACCCCGACCCGAACAGCCCGGTGTACACGCTCGGGCACCGCAACGTGCAGGGTCTGGCCGTGCGGCCCGGCACGGACCAGGTGTTCTCCGTGGAACAGGGTCCCGACCGCGACGACGAGGTGAACCTGCTGGCCGCGGGCGCGAATTACGGCTGGCGCCCCGACCGCGACCCCGGTCGCTACGACGAGTCGGTGCCGATGACGGGCCCCGACCGCGTGCCCGGCGCGGTCGCCGCAGTGTGGAGCACCGGGTCGCCGACCCTCGCGACGGCCAGCGGGACGTTCGTCACCGGCGCCGACTGGGACGGGTGGGACGGCGCGCTGGCGGTCGGCGCGTTGAAGGGACAGCGGGTGGTGCTGCTGCGGCTGTCCCCCGACGGCACGTCGGTGCTGGCCACCGCCACACCCGCGGAACTCGACGGCACCCTCGGACGGATCCGAACGGTCGCGGCACAACCGGACGGTTCGCTGCTGCTCACCACCGACAACGGCGAAAACGACCGGGTGGTACGGGTGCGGCCGCTTAGCTGAGCGCCAAGCGCCTACACCTTCAGCTTCGGCAGCGTCACAACCTGCGCGGCGTAGGACAGACCGGCACCGAACGCGATGAGCAGCGCCGTGTCGCCCGGCTTCGCTTCGCCCTTGCGCAGCATCGCCTCCATCGCGAGCGGCACCGACGCGGCCGACGTGTTGCCGGTTTCCTCGATGTCGCCTGCGACCGCGCAGCTCTCCGGCAGCTTCAGCACACGCGCCATCACCTCGGTGATGCGGCCGTTCGCTTGGTGCGGGATCAGCGCGTCGAGCTCGTCGGTGGACACCCCGGCGCGGTCGAGAGCCTCACGGCAGACCTTCTCCAGCGAGTGCGCGGCCCAGCGGAACACGGCGGTGCCGGACATCGTCAGGTAAGGGCGGACGGCGTTGACGCCGTCGCGTTCGATCTCCTCGAAGAAGTCGACCCAGTCCTTCGTCTGCTTGATCGCTTCCCACTGGGTGCCGTCGGATCCCCACACGGTCGGGCCGATGCCGACCTCGTCGGACGGCCCGACGACCGCTGCGCCCGCGCCGTCGCCGAACAGGAACGCGGTCGAGCGGTCCTTCGGGTCGAGGGTGTCGGACAGCTTTTCGCAACCGACCACCAGCACATGGCGGGCGGTACCACCGCGGACCAGGTCGGAGGCCAGCGCAAGCGAGTGGCAGAAACCGGCGCAGCCGGCGGAGATGTCGAACGCGGCGGTCTCGGTCATGCCGAGTCCGGTGGCGACCTGTGGGCCCGCGGCGGGGCTGAGCAGCAGGTGGGTGGATGTCGCGATGATCACCGCGTCGATCTGGTCGGGCGCGACGTCGGCGGATTCGAGAGCCTGGCGACCGGCCTCGATGGACATCGTGATCACGTTCTCCTGCCGCTCCGCGAAGCGCCGGGTGGCGATGCCGGAGCGGGTGCGGATCCACTCGTCGCTCGAGTCGATCGGTCCGGCCACCTCCTCGTTGGTCACTATTCGGGCCGGACGGTACGCCCCCAGCCCGAGGATCGCGGTGTGCTCGGCGCCGGTCTGCGCAGCGATGCGAGCGGGCATGGTCGTCTCCTCGAGGTTGTGCACCGGCACCCTCACCGGGCAGGCATTGAGTCCATTCTGCCGACCGGCGCGCCGACCAGGCGGATTACGTGACGGTAGACATGAGGACACCTCATATTAGCGCGTGATCGCGTCTGCCCCAATGCGGCGGCGCGAGTCACCCGGGTCCGCTGACGTAGGGTAGGACGCGATCGGCGCCGTGGCCCCTGCCTGCAGCGCCCGCTCACCAGCGTCAGCAGGTCTGAACAGAACAGAGGTCGGAAGAAAAACAGTGGCACGCCGCCCCACCCCACCCGGACCCCAGGCACGATCCGGGATCGGGCACATCGTCGACCTGGTCCGCTCTACCGTTCCGCCGCTGCATCCCGCAGGGGTACCGTTCGTCGCCGGGTCTGCCGCGATCGCGGTCCTGGGTCGTCGGCACCCCTGGGTGCGGGGGCTGGCTCTCGCCGCGACCGCCGCGAATGCGGCCTTTTTCCGGCATCCGCATCGGGTTCCGCCGAGCCGGCCGGGCGTCGTCGTCGCCCCCGCCGACGGCCAGGTCGCGCTGATCGACACCGCCGTACCTCCGGCCGAACTCGGTCTCGGCACCGACGAGCTGACCCGGGTGAGCATCTTCCTGTCCGTGCTCGACGTGCACGTGCAGCGAGTGCCGGTGTCCGGGACGGTTCGTGCCGTCGAGCACCGGCGCGGCAGGTTCCTCTCGGCCGACCTACCCGCGGCGAGCGATGCGAACGAGCGCACCAGCATGCTGATCGACACCGCCGACGGCACCCCGATTGTCGTCGTGCAGATCGCCGGGTTGATCGCACGCAGGATCGTCTGCAGCCCGGCGCCCGGCGATGCCCTGGCCCGCGGCGAGACCTACGGGCTGATCCGGTTCGGTTCCCGTGTCGACACGTATGTACCGATCGGATCCCGCCTGCTGGTCGAACGCGGCCAACGCGCGATCGGGGCCGAGACGGTGTTGGCCGAACTGCCGTCCGCCCGGCCGTGAGCCCGAAAAGCACCCTCACGCCCCGCACCCGTCGGTCGCGGCCGGTGCGGTTGCTGCCCAGCATCATCACGATCCTCGCGCTGTGCGCCGGACTGTCCGCGGTCAAGTTCGCCATCGACGGCGATCTCGGGTTCGCGATCGCCGCGATCGCCGCCGCCGGAGTCCTCGACACGCTCGACGGCCGGCTGGCCCGCATGCTCAACGCGACCAGCAAGATGGGCGGCGAACTCGATTCGCTCGCCGACGCGATCTCCTTCGGCGTCGCACCAGCCCTGGTGCTGTACGTGTCGCTGCTCGAGGGCAGCCGCGGCGGGTGGGTGATCGCCCTGATCTATGTGGTCGCGATCGTGCTGCGGCTGGCCCGGTTCAACACCCTCGCCGCCGACACCAGCCGCCCGCCCTACACCCGCGACTACTTCGTCGGGGTCCCCGCGCCCGCGGGTGCGATCATCGCGCTGCTGCCGATCGCACTGCTCGAACAGTTCGGCGACGGCTGGTGGGCTGGCTACTACCCGGTCGCCGCGTGGACAGTGTTCTCGGCGGCACTGATCGTGAGCACCATCCCTACGCTGGCGATGAAGTCGGCGAGCGTGCCGCCGCAGAAGGCTGTGGGCCTGCTCGTGCTCGTCGCGCTCGCCGCGGCGCTGCTGGTGACATTCCCGTACGTGCTGATGATCATCATGGTGGCGGTGTACCTGGTGCACATTCCGTTCGCCATCCGGTCACAGCGCTGGGTGGCTGCGCGGCCCGAGACGTGGGAGCACAAGCCGTCCGAGCGGCGGGCCCAGCGCCGGGCCATCCGGCGCGCACCGAACGCCCACCGCTCCGCCGCCCGGCTCGGGTTGCGCCGCCCCGGCCCTCGGTAGCCTGACGGGCATGGCCGACCTCGCGCTCACCGCGCGGCTGAACACGTCCGCCGCCGACACCCGTCGCGGCGTCGTCCGCCTGCACCCCGAGGCGCTGGCCGCGCTCGGGCTGCGCGAGTGGGACCCGATCGGGCTCACCGGCGGGCGTCGCACTGCTGCGGTGGTCGGCATCGCACCCGCGGCCACCCCGGCCGGGGTGGCCCTGCTCGACGACGTGACACTGTCGAACTGCGGGGTGAAGGAGAGCGCCACGGTCGTGATCGCGCCGGTCACCGCATACGGGGCGCGCCGCGTGCAGATCAGCGGGTCGGTGCTGGCAACGCAGTCGATCCCCGCCGACACGCTGCGCCAAGCCCTGCTCGGCAAGGTCGTGAGCGTGGGCGACGCGGTGTCGCTGCTGCCCCGCGACCTCGGTCCCGGCACCAGCACCGCCGCGGCGTCGCAGGCCCTGTCGCGCACGTTCGGGGTCGCGTGGACCTCGGAGTTGCTCACCGTGACCGAGGTGGACCCCGCGGGACCGGTCAGCGTACAACCGAACACGGCGGTCGGGTGGGGTTCGGGGACCGCGCGTCGGCCCGCGATGCCGGACCTGAGCACCTCGGCGGCCGCCCCGCGGCCGGTGGCGGTGCCGCTCGACGATCTCGTCGGGGTCGGTCCACAGGTCGCGAAGCTGCGTGAATGGCTGTCGCTCGCGCTGGACGAACCCGAGTTGCTGGAGCGACTCGGCGCGCCGGCGCGGCTCGGAGTGCTGATCACCGGACCTGCGGGGGTCGGCAAGGCCACGCTCGCGCGGTCGGTGCTGGCGGATCGGCGCGTAGTCGCGCTGGACGGCCCGACGGCCGGGGCGACGGAGGCAGGGTCGCGGCTGCGCGCCGTCTCGGAGGCGGTGACGTCGGTGGCTTCCGTGTCAGCGGGGGGTGTGCTGCTGGTCTCCGACATCGACGCGCTGCTGCCCGCCGACCCGGAACCGGTCGCCACGCTGATCATCGAGCAATTGCGGGCGGCGGTCGCGACTCGCGGGGTCGCATTCATCGCGACCACCGCGCACCCGGACCGGATCGACGCCCGGTTGCGCGACCCCGAGTTGTGCGATCGGGAACTCACCGTTGGACTACCCGACGGCACGAAGCGGCGTGCGCTGCTCGAGGCGCTGCTGCGCAGGGTCCCGACCGAGGACCTCACTCTCGACGAGATCGCAGTGCGTGCACCGGGTTTCGTCGTCGCCGACCTTGCCGCGCTGTGCCGCGAGGCGGCGCTGCGGGCTGCGGCTCGGGCCAGCCGCGAAAACTCCGAGCCGGTGCTGCTGCAGGAGGACCTGCTCGGCGCGCTCGACGTGATCCGGCCCCTGTCACGCTCGGGGACGGAGGAACTCGCCGTCGGCAGCGTGACCCTCGACGATGTAGGCGACATGTCCGCAACCAAGCAGGCGCTGACCGAGGCCGTCCTGTGGCCGTTGCACCACCCCGATTCGTTCGCCCGCCTCGGCGTCGACCCGCCGCGCGGCGTACTGCTCTACGGACCGCCCGGCTGCGGCAAGACCTTCCTGGTGCGGGCGCTGGCGAGCACCGGGCAGCTGTCGGTGCACGCGGTGAAGGGCGCGGAACTCATGGACAAGTGGGTCGGCGCATCGGAGAAGGCGGTCCGCGAACTGTTCGACCGCGCACGGGATTCGGCGCCGTCGATGGTGTTCCTCGACGAGGTCGACGCGCTGGCGCCGCGGCGCGGGCAGAGCACCGACTCCGGTGTCGGCGACCGAGTGGTCGCGGCGCTGCTCACCGAACTCGACGGCGTCGAACCGCTGCGTGACGTCGTCGTGCTCGGTGCCACGAACCGGCCCGAGCTGATCGATCCCGCTCTGCTGCGGCCGGGTCGGCTGGAGCGGCTCGTGTTTGTCGAACCGCCCGACGCCGAGGCCCGGCGCGACATTCTGCGCACCGCCGCCAAGTCGGTGCCGCTCGCCGACGACGTCGACCTCGATGCCCTCGCTGCCGACCTCGACGGCTACTCGGCCGCGGACTGCGCTGCGCTGCTGCGGGAATCGGCGCTGGCGGCGATGCGACGCGACGTCGACGCCGCCACGGTCACCGCCGAGGACGTCGCCGGGGCGCGCAAAGCCGTCCGCCCGTCGCTGGACCCGGCGCAGGTCGCGGCGTTGCGCGAGTTCGCGGAGGGCGCTGCGCGCCCGTGACGTCACAGCCACCGCGCCAACAACCGCTTCGCCTCCACCGCCAGCTCCGCCTGCAGAAACGGACCGAAGCTGATCCGCCCGACCCCGGCCGCGGCGAGGGTCGCGCGGTCACCTTCGGCGGGCAGCGCGATCGCGTTGACCGGCAGCGGTAGCTCGTCGGCGAGTCGGCGCATGGTGTCGTCGTCGTGGCGGCCGACCGGGTACAGCACGTCGGCACCGGCGTCGGCGGCGAGCCGCAATCGCGCGATGGCGCGGTCGACGCGGTCGGCCGCCTCACCGTCCGCGCGCAGAAACAGGTCGGTGCGCGCATTGACCACGACGTGCACTCCGGCCGCGTCCGCGACCTGCCGCAGCCCGGCGACGAGATCCGCATGCTCCTTTGGGCTGCGCAGCCGGCCACCCTCGGAGTGCACGGTGTCCTCGATGTTCAACCCGACCGCGCCGACGTCGAGCAAACCCTCGATCAGCTGCGTCGGCGCGAGGCCGTAGCCCGATTCGACGTCCACCGACACCGGGACGTGCACCGCGTCGGTGATCTGGCGAACCCGGGCGAGCAGTTCGAGGAACGTCATGCCCTCGTTGTCTGCCCGGCCGATCGAGTCCGCGACCGGATGGCTGCCGACCGTCAACGCCCCGAACCCGGAGTCGACCGCCAGGTTCGCCGACCACGCGTCCCAGACGGTGGGCAGCACGACGGGGTCGCCGGGGACGTGCAGTGCGAGGAACGATTCGGCCTTGACGTCGAGAGCGGTCATACCGGCGACCCTAGGCGCCCCAGCAACGCCGCGCCCCGTGGACTGATCCGGTAGCCGACCTCGAGGCTCTCGGTGAGGCCAAGGTTCTTCAGCCGGCGCACTCGCAGCTTGAAGTCGGGCCGCGGCATCGCGACCTCGGCGGCCAGCGTCGTCGAGACCACCGCCGGGTTGTCGGCGACGAGTTGCAGATACTGCCGGGTCCAGGGCTCGTCCGCGGCCGCATCCATCCGGTCGAGGCGTTTCGTCAGGTCCGCGACCTCGTCGCCGGACAGGTCGGCGGCGGCGCGCAGTGCCTGCCGTGGATCGGCGCCGCCGAAGCGGACTCCGATGCGGTAGAGGGTCCCGCCGGCCCGCGACTTCTTGTCGACGAGCGCGAGTAGCCCAGCGGCGTCGTCGAAGCCGGCGGCGCGGGCGTCGTCGTCGGTGACGGTGTCGACCGCCTGCACCGACACGATCTCGACCACGCCGCGCTTGTTCGTGATCCGTGTGCCCGGCTTGACCCGCGGCGCCGTCCAACGGCGGAACGCGAGGCTCACGTCGCCGGCGGCGATAGCATCGATCGTGGCGATCGGGAAGATCACGGACAGCTCCTACCGGTTCGCGACCATCTTCACCATCTGCGCCGCCGACGCGTTCGGCAGGTACGCGCGGGTGAGCGCGACCCCGATGCGCGGCAGGTCGGCCTCGTCGCGGTAGCAGAGATACACCGGCTCGTAGCGCGGTTGGAACTTCTTCTTGAACGTGTGCAGCGAGCGGAACCCGTAGAACGGCTCGAGCGCAGCGCCGAGGGTGTCGAGCATCCGGTCCATCGTGTCCGCCTCCTCACCGGTGTCCGCCTTCGCCAGCGGCGCCCCCGACAGCGACACGAACTGCGCGCCCTGCTCTTTGAACGCGACCGCCGAGCACGCGATCAGGAACTCCATCACCGGCTTGAACCCGTCGTCGCGGCGGCGCATCACGTCCAACGTCCAACCCCGCACGTACGGCTGCCCGGACGGGTCGACCTGCCCGTACACCGGCAGCCACGACAGCACGCCGTGGATGCTGCCGCCCTCGTCGACGGCGATCGCAACCCGCACCTCCGGGTCCAGCGCCTCCTCGACGCTGCCGAGGGTGAAGCCCATCTCGGGCAGGTCCTTGTCGCCGACCCACTGCTCGGAGATCGCCCGGACCTGCGCGAGGACCCCGAACGGCTCGTCGGCCAGCGTGGTGAGCCGGAAGGTGATGCCCTCCTTCTTGGCCCGATTCAGCGCCGAGCGCACGTGCTGCCACGGCTTGCCCTTGAACTCGAGGTCGGGCAGGTCGATGATCGTGTCCTCCGCGATCTGGGTGGCGCGCCAGCCCTGTCGACGGACCACCTCGGCGGTCGTCTCCCCGACCGAGAACCAACACGGGGTGCGGCCGCTGCCCTCGGCCGTCGCGACGAACGCCGCGACAGTGTGCTCGAGCCGGTCCGGCGGGCACACCGGGTCGGCGAGGGCGAGCAGTACCCCGGCGTGGCGCTGGTAGCCGACCACCGCGGTCGCGTCGTCGACGAAGAAGTACCGGTTCAACTCCCAGGTGATCATCCAGCTCATCGTGGAACCGCCATCGGTGTGCAGCAGTTGCCGCACCCGCGCCGGCGCGTCCTGCACGGATTCGCCACCCTCGGCCTTGCGGCGCCGCAGCGGCACCGAGAACGCCCAGCGGCCCGCGATCAGCAGGATCACCAGACCCAGCCACAGCAGCGACGTGCCGAGCGCGACCGCACCCTCGCCGGAGTAGTCGACGGCGACGACGGCGATCATGACGAGCGCGGTCGCCACCACCGTGAGCGAGCCGAAGACCACCGTCACCCACCACGCCCACCGCCGGCCACGCCGCAACTGCAGCGCCACAAACGCGACGACGACGAGGTCTGTGAGCGCGCTCCACCCGGTGTTCGATCCGTTGTCGACGGTGTCGGTGGGCCCGAGCGGGCCGTTGCCGGGGAACAGCCACACCGCGATCTCGACGATGCCGATCAGCAGCAACCCGACGAACGCGAGCATCCGGACCTCTTGCCGGGTGCGCGGCCACAGCCCGCGCTCGCCGCGACTGAACCAGCGTTCGCCGACCGGGAGCGCGACGGCGAAGGCGACGAGGTGCTGCACGTCGGCGAGCGTGCCCATGAACAGGAACGCGATCGCGACGTAGGCGGAGAGGATCGCGCGCACCCGCAACCGCCAGGGCGAACGCAGCGTCGCCGACGCCGCCGCGACCGCCGCGACGATCGCGGTGGTGAGCCCGACGTCGCGGATCTCGGCGAGCCGATCGGCCCAGCCCCAGTCCGTCTCGTCGAAGATCGCCAGGAATGCCGCCGCCCCGAGCACGCCGACCACCTGCCCGCCGACCGCGACCGCGGCGGTGCGCGGCGTGCCCAGCCGCCACTCCGCCCACCCGACGAGCACCGCGAACGCGATCGTCATCGTGACGTAGTGCGCCGGGGTCAGCCCGAACGGCACGCCGGTGATCGGGGTCCAGACCTTCGCCTCGCGCAGCGGGGGCAGGCCGTAGGCGATGTCGGGGAACCAGGACGTCCGGTCGACGCGCCGCCACCACCCCTCGCTGAGAACGCCGAGCACCAGGATCAGCGCGACGACGCCGATCGTGAACGGCACCCGCCGGGCCCACCGAGCCGCCTGGGCGAGCGCTCGCGACGCCGGCCGGTCGGCGGTCTCGGCGGCGTCGGTCGGTGCGACGTCGGACACGGACGGCGCGGCGGCGGGCGCGGACATACGCGCAGCTTACGGTGGGTGCGGACGCGACGTGTGGGTCATCGACGGACCGGTTCGGGGCGACCGGCGGCCGAACGCTGTCGGTCCACACCCGTAGGATGATCAGGCAACACCCCGCCAGAAGACCAGCCACCCACCCGACTTGGCCCAATCGACGGAGTGCCCCGCTTGCTCGCAATCCTGATCGCACATGCGCTCGCCGCCTTGGCGGCACCCGCGTGCATCCGGGTTCTCGGACGCAACGGGTTCCTGCCGCTCGCGTTGGTTCCGGCCGCCAGCCTCGGCTGGGTGATCGCCCACTGGGGGCGCACCGAGGAAGTGCAGATCGAGTGGGTTCCGGGCCTGTCGATGAACCTCGACCTGCGCTTCGACGACCTCGCCGCGATCATGTGCCTGCTGGTGCTCGGCGTCGGCGCGCTGGTGCTGGTCTACTGCGCACGCTACTTCACCTCGGACGAACCGCGCCTGGGCGTGTTCGCGGCCCAGATGGTCGCCTTCGCCGGCGCCATGTTCGGCCTGGTGACGGCCGACAACATGCTGCTGCTCTACATCTTCTGGGAAGCGACGACGGTGCTGTCGTTCCTGCTGGTGGGGCACAACTCCGAACGCGCGACGAGCCGGCGCGCCGCCCTGCAGGCGCTGCTGGTCACCACGGCGGGCGGGCTGGCGATGCTGGTCGGCATCATCATCCTCGGCGAGGTCTCCGGCAGCTACCTGCTCTCGGACGTGATCGCGGCCGCCCCGCGCGGTTGGCTGATCGACATCGCGGTCGTGCTGCTCCTGATCGGCGCGCTGAGCAAGTCGGCGATCGTGCCGATGCACTTCTGGCTGCCGGGTGCGATGGCCGCACCGACCCCGGTCAGCGCGTATCTGCACGCCGCCGCGATGGTGAAGGCCGGCGTCTACCTCGTCGCACGGCTGGCGCCGGGATTCGCCGACACGCCGCCCTGGCACCCGACCGTGCTCGTGCTCGGCATCGCGTCGATGCTGCTCGCCGGGTGGCGGGCGCTGCAGGTGTACGACCTCAAACTGCTGCTCGCGTTCGGTACGGTCAGCCAACTCGGGTTCATCATCGTCCTCGTCGGCACCGGCAGCCACGACGCGGCGCTGGCCGGTACGACGATGATGCTCGCGCACGCCCTGTTCAAGGGGTCGCTGTTCATGGTGGTCGGCATCATCGACCACGCGACCGGCACCCGCGACATCCGCAAGCTCGCCCACCTCGGCAACCGTGCACCGATGCTCGCCGCGATCGCGACCCTCGCCGCGCTGAGCATGGCGGGGTTTATTCCGCTGCTCGGCTTCGTCGGCAAGGAGGCCGCGCTCGAGGCCCTCGCCTACGACGACGTCCTCGGCCGCGGCGCGGCGATCGCGACCCTGGTCGGCGTGGTCCTCGGCTCGGTACTCACCGTCGCCTACAGCATCCGATTCGTCTGGGACGCGTTCGCCTCGAAGGGCCGCGCCGAGGCCAGCCCGGCGGTGCAGCGCATGCACGCGCCCGGTCCGCTGCTGCTGTCCGTTCCCGCGTTGCTCGCGCTCGGTGGCCTCGCCGCCGGCATCGCCGCGCAGTGGGTCGACAGCCTGCTGCAGCCCTACGCGCACACCCTGCCGGGCTCACAGAGCTATCACCTGGCGCTGTGGCACGGCGTCGGTCTGCCGCTGGCGTTGACGGTGCTGGTGCTGATCACGGGCGCGCTGCTGTACCTCGGACTGGACGCGATCACCCGGCTGCGTCCGCAGCACGCACTACTCGGCAACGCCGACCGCGCGTACGACGCGGCCCTCGCCGGCATGGACCGGCTCTCCGGGGCACTGACGAGGTTCACGCAGCGCGGTTCGCTGCCGCTCACCCAGGCGACCATCCTCATCACGCTCGCGGTGGTGCCTTCGATCGTGCTGGCCGTCGGCACCCGCACGGGCGTCGAGCTGCGGCTGTGGGACTCGCCGATGCAGCTCGCCGTGGGCGCGATCATCGTCGCCGCTGCGCTCGCGATGACAGTGATGCGCAACCGGCTCGCGAGCGTGCTGCTGGTCGGTGTGACCGGCTACGGCTGCGGCGTGGTGTTCGCGGTCCACGGCGCACCCGACCTCGCACTCACCCAGTTCCTGGTCGAGACGTTGACGCTCGTCGTGTTCGTGCTGGTGCTGCGCAAGCTGCCCGCCGAGGTCGACGATCGCGGCGCCGACCGGATCAAGCTGCCGCGCGCGGTCCTCGCGGTCGCCGTCGGCGCGATGGTGACGATCGTCGGCACATTCGCGGTCAACGCCCGCAGCGCCGCGCCCATCTCGCTCGCACTGCCCGAAGCCGCGTACGAACTCGGCAACGGTAAGAACGTCGTCAACGTCCTGCTCGTCGACATCCGCGCCTGGGACACCCTCGGGGAGGTCTCGGTGCTGCTGGTCGCGGCGACCGGTGTCGCGTCGCTGGTGTTCCGGCACCGCCGCTTCGGTCGGGTGCCGCGCGCGGCCGACGCCCGTACCGAGGAACTCGTGGCGCCGGAAGAGGAGGTCACGTGGCTGCGCGGCGGCGACTTCATCCCGACGCGGCAGCGGATGCTGGTGCTCGAGGTCGTCACCCGGCTGCTGTTCCCGACGATGATGGTGCTCTCGGTGTACTTCTTCTTCGCCGGCCACAACGCGCCGGGCGGCGGATTCGCGGGCGGGCTCACCGCGGGTCTGGCGCTGGTGCTCCGTTACCTCGCCGGCGGCCGGTACGAACTCGGCGAGGCGCTGCCGGTGGAGGCCGGCCACATTCTCGGTGCGGGGCTGATCTTCTCGGCCGGCACCGCGATCGTGTCGATGCTGCTCGGCGCGCCCGTGCTGTCGTCGGCGACGTTGGAGGTGACGCTGCCGCTGCTCGGCGACATCAAGCTGGTCACCGCGCTGTTCTTCGACCTCGGGGTGTACCTCATCGTGGTCGGGCTGGTGCTCGACGTCCTGCGCAGCCTCGGCGTGCGGCTCGACTCGCCGCAGGAGGCGAGCAACGCATGACCGCGAACGTCGTCCTGCTCGCCGTGATCGGTGGCTTGGTCTCCTGCGGGGTCTACCTCATCCTCGAACGCAGCATCACCCGGATGCTGCTCGGCCTCATCCTGTTCGGCAACGGGGTCAACCTGCTGATCCTCACGATGGCCGGCGGCGACGGCTCCCCCGCGATCGTCGGGCGGACGAGCGCGGGCCATGACACGATGGCCGACCCGCTCGCGCAGGCGATGGTCCTCACCGCGATCGTCATCACGATGGGTCTGTCGGCGTTCGTCCTCGCGCTCGGCTACCGCTCCTTCCGCCTGACTACGCAGGACCGGGTCGAGGACGATCCCGAGGACGTGAAGGTCGCGAGCCGGCGCTCCCCCGCCGACGCCCCCGACCACGACCGCACCGACGACCCCGCGACCGGCGACCCCACACCGTTCGGCGACGCGTTCGACGCGCACGGGAACCCGATCCCGCTCGAGGAGTTGGTAAACCTCGAGGACATCGAGTGCTACGACGAGTTGCATACCGGCGAGATCCGGCGCGTCGAGGCGGGTGAGGAGCGATGACGTTGTCGCCCGATCTCGTCTACACGCTGATCCCGCTGCCGGTGCTGATCCCGTTGTTCACCGCCGCGGTCACCCTGGTGATAGGCCGCCAGCCCCGTGCCCAGCGCCTGCTCACGGTCGCCGCGCAGGGTGCGGTGGTCGCGGTGTGCGCGCTGCTGCTCTACCTCGTCGACCGCGACGGCACGACGGCGCTTCAGGTCGGGGGCTGGGACGCGCCGATCGGCATCACGTTGGTGATCGATCCGCTGTCGGCGCTGATGCTGGTGGTGTCGTCGGTGGTGTTGCTCGCCGTCGTCGTGTACGCCGTCGGCCAGGGTGTGCGCGACGGCACCGAGCAGCAACCGGTGTCGATCTTCCTGCCGACGTATCTGGCGCTGACCGCCGGCGTGTGCAACGCGTTCCTCGCGGGCGACCTGTTCAACCTGTTCGTGGGCTTCGAGGTGTTGCTCGCGGCCTCGTTCGTGCTGCTGACCCTGGGCGCGAGCGCTGACCGGGTCCGCGCGGGTGTGTCGTATGTGATGGTGTCGATGGTGTCGTCGCTGATCTTCCTGTGCGGGATCGCGTTCGCCTACGCCGCGACGGGGACGCTGAACATGGCGCAGATGGCGACCCGCCTCGACGCCGTCCCGGTCGGGGTCCGCACCGCCATCTTCTCGGTGCTGCTGATCGCGTTCGGCATCAAGGCGGCGGTGTTCCCGCTCTCGAACTGGCTACCCGACTCCTACCCGACCGCGCCCGCGCCGGTCACCGCGGTGTTCGCCGGCTTGCTGACCAAGGTCGGCGTGTACGCGATCATCCGGGCGCACACCCTGCTGTTCCCCGGTGGCGAACTCGACGACGCGCTGATGATCGCGGGCCTGCTCACCATGCTGGTCGGCATCCTGGGGGCGATCGCGCAGAGCGACATCAAACGGTTGCTCTCGTTCACCCTCGTCAGCCACATCGGCTACATGGTGTTCGGGGTGTCGCTGGCGACGCGGGCCGGGCTGACGGGCGCGATCTACTACGTCGCGCACCACATTCTCGTCCAGACGACGCTGTTCCTGGTCGTGGGTCTGATCGAGCGCCAGGCCGGGTCGTCGTCGCTGCGCCGCCTCGGCGGTCTCGCGGCGAGCCCGGTTCTGGCGATCGTGTTCCTGATCCCGGCGCTGAACCTGGGCGGCATCCCGCCGTTCTCCGGTTTCATCGGCAAGGTCGCGTTGCTCGAGGCCGGTACCCAGCAGGCCAGCGTGCTCGCGTGGGTGCTCGTCGCCGGCGGGACCGTGACCAGCCTGCTCACGCTTTACGCGATCGCCCGGGTCTGGACCAAGGCGTTCTGGCGTTCCCGCGCCGACGCGCCGGAGGGCGACCTCGCCGACGCGGCACCGTCGGCGCTGATCGACGAGTCGTTCGACATCTCCTTCGAGAACCGTGAGGACGTCGGGCGGATGCCGGTGTTCATGCTGGCACCGACGATCGGGCTGATCGGGGTCGGGTTGGCGCTGACGGTGTTCGCGGGACCGTTGATCGGCTACAGCGACCGCGCTGCAGTCGACCTGCAGGACCGGTCGGTGTACGTCGATGCCGTGCTGGGCCCGGGCTACTACGCCGAGGCGGTGCCGCGATGAGTCGCTCATGGGTGTTGCGCGTGTTCGTCCTGGTGTGGCTCACGATCGTGTGGATCTGGTTGTGGGGCGACATCAGCTTCGCCAACCTGGCGGGCGGTCTGGCGGTCGCGCTGCTGATCATGATCGCCCTGCCGTTGCCTCGGGTCGCGGTCGAGGGCCGGCTGCATCCCCTGTCGCTGCTCTATCTGCTGGTGATCTCGACGTACTACGCACTGGAGTCCAGTGTGCAGGTGGCGTGGCTGGCGGTGCGGCCCGCTCCCCCGCCGGTCACCGGCGTACTGCGGGTGCAGCTGGCGATCAAGTCCGATCTGGTGGTCGTGCTGTTGAGCGACGTGATCAACCTCATCCCCGGAACCCTGGTGCTCGAGATCGACCGGACTCGGCGCACCATGCTCGTGCACGTGCTCGACATCGGCAGCGACCGCGCGGTCGAGAAGTTCTATCGCACCGTGCGTCGGCTCGAGGAGTTGTTCATCGCGACCTTCGAGCGTCCTTCGGAGTGGCACGAGGAACGAGTGACACGACCATGACACCGAGTGGCACGAGGAACGAGTGACACGACCATGACACCGAGTGGCACGAGGAACGAGTGACACGACCATGACACCGGAGTGGCGTCACGAGGAGGCCGCATGACGATCGTCGCAATGATCGCGGGGGCGCTGCTGACCGCCGCCGCCCTGCTCACCGCCTACCGGGTCCTCGCCGGGCCGAGCACGCTGGACCGGATGGTCGGTATCGACACCCTCGTCGCGGTCGCGATCTGCGGTCTGGCGGTGTGGGCGGTGTACAGCGGCGACACCACGGTGGTGCCGGGGATCGTCGCGCTGTCGTTGGTCGGATTCCTGGGCTCGGCGAGCGTGGCGCGCTTTCGGGTGGCCGACGAACCCGCGATGCCGCGGCGGGAGGACCGACGATGAGGCTGGCACTCGACATCGTCGCGAGTGTGCTGATCATCTGCGGCGCGGTTCTGGCGTTGACGGCCGCGATCGGCATCGTCCGATTCGCCGATACGCTCTCGCGCATGCATCCGGCGACGAAGCCGCAGGCGATCGGGATTGTCATGATCATGATCGGCTCGGTGATCCGCCTGCGCGGCAACGCCGACATCTGGATGCTCGTGCTGGTCGCGCTCTTCACCGTCGTCACCGTCCCGGTGATCGCGCACATGCTCGGGCGCGTCGCATATCGCGAGCAGCAGGCCCGCGACGGCGTCCCCGTC
>DATDBL010000245.1:0-6016 GCA_036524855.1 Aldersonia sp.
TGCCCGTCGTAGCGACTCCGACACCACGCTGAGCGAAGGAGGGCCCCGACCGGGGCCCTCTTTCGTGTCGCTACCCTCAGGCGGTGCCCGTTCGCTCGGATCTCCGCAACGTCGCCATCGTCGCGCACGTCGACCACGGGAAGACGACGCTCGTCGACGCGCTGCTGTGGGAGTCCGGCGCGTTCCGGACGAACCAGGACGTCGCGGAGCGCGTGCTCGACACGATGGACCTCGAGCGCGAGAAGGGGATCACGATCCTGGCCAAGAACACGGCCTTCCGCTACGGCGAGACAAAGATCAACATCGTCGACACGCCGGGCCACGCCGACTTCGGCGGCGAGGTCGAGCGCGGGCTGTCCATGGTCGACGGCGTCGTGCTGCTCGTCGACGCCTCTGAGGGGCCGCTGCCGCAGACCCGGTTCGTGCTGCGCAAGGCGCTCGCCGCGTCGCTGCCGGTGATCCTCGTGGTGAACAAGACCGACCGGCCCGACGCGCGCATCGCGGAGGTCGTCGAGGAGAGCCACGACCTGCTGCTCGATCTCGCCTCCGACCTCGACGACGAGGCCGCGGAGGCGGCCGAACTCGCGCTGGACCTGCCGGTGCTCTACGCCTCGGGGCGCGAGGGCAAGGCGTCGCGCGAGCAGCCCGCGAACGGGTCGGCGCCGGACGCGGACAACCTCGACGCCCTGTTCGACGTGCTGCTCGACTACGTACCGGAGCCGAAGAGAGATGCCTCCGCACCGCTGCAGGCGCACGTGACGAACCTGGACGCCTCGGCGTTCCTGGGCCGGCTCGCGCTGGTTCGGATCCACGCGGGCACTTTGCGCAAGGGGCAGACGGTCGCCTGGATGCACGGCGACGGGGTGAAGCCGGTCAAGATCACCGAACTGTTGAAAACCGTTGGCGTGGAGCGCAATCCAGCCGAGGAGGCCGTCGCCGGCGACATCGTTGCGGTGGCGGGCATCCCCGATATCATGATCGGCGACACCCTCGCCGACCCGGAGAGCGCGGTGGCGCTGCCGCGGATCACCGTCGACGAGCCCGTGATCTCGGTGACCATCGGCATCAACACCTCGCCGCTCGCGGGCCGCAACGGGGGCACCAAGTTGACGGCGCGGCTGGTGAAGGCGCGCCTGGACGCGGAACTGGTCGGCAATGTGTCGCTGCGGGTCCTGCCCACCGAGCGGCCCGACACCTGGGAGGTGCAGGGCCGCGGCGAGTTGGCGCTCGCGGTGCTGGTCGAGACCATGCGCCGAGAGGGCTTCGAGCTGACCGTCGGCAAGCCGCAGGTGGTCACCCGCACCGTCGACGGCAAGATCCACGAGCCTTTCGAGGAGTTCACCGTTGACGTGCCCGAGGAGCACCTGGGCGCGGTGACACAGTTGCTCGCGGCCCGCAAGGGCAAGATGGTGCAGATGACCAACCACGGGTCCGGTTGGGTGCGAATGGAATTCATCGTTCCCTCCCGTGGTCTCATCGGCTTCCGCACCGACTTCCTCACCGACACCCGCGGCACCGGCATCTCCAACGCGGTGGCGCACGGGTACGCGCCATGGGCGGGCGAGATTCGTGCCCGGCACACCGGATCGCTGGTCTCCGACCGAACCGGGTCGGTGACGCCCTACGCGATGATCCAACTCGCCGACCGCGGCACGTTCTTCGTCGAACCGGGAGCCGCGACCTACGAAGGCATGGTCGTCGGAATCAACCCGCGCGCAGAGGATCTCGACATGAACGTGACCCGGGAGAAGAAGCTGACCAACATCCGCTCCTCGACCAGTGACGTGCTCGAGACGCTCTCGCGTCCACTGGTGCTCGACCTCGAGGGGGCGCTCGAATTCTGTGCCGGCGACGAGTGCGTGGAGGTCGGGCCCGACGTGGTCCGGGTGCGCAAGGTGATCCTTGACGCGACCGACCGG
Organism: Aldersonia sp.; assembly: GCA_036524855.1. Classification (GTDB taxonomy): domain Bacteria; phylum Actinomycetota; class Actinomycetes; order Mycobacteriales; family Mycobacteriaceae; genus Aldersonia. The sequence continues at coordinate 1,920 of DATDBL010000245.1, forward strand.
GCGCGCGCGCGGTCCCGCTCGAAGGCGCGCGACCGGGCCGCACTGTAGGAGCCTTGGTGGTCGGTCAGCGGGGGCGCGCGGCGGCGGGGGCGGTGCTGCTCGCCCTCGCGCTCGCCGCCTGCACGGCCAACCCGCCGCCGCCGATCGAGAGCACCGACAGCCCGCGCACGACCGCGGTGCAGCCGACCCGCAACACGATCGTGGTCGCGATCGACGAGGTCGGGGTTGGGTTCAACCCGCACCTGCTCGCGGACCAGTCGCCGACCAACGCGGCGGTGAGCACCCTGGTGCTGCCGAGTCCGTTCCGCCCGATTGCGAGTGCGACCCGGCCCGGCGCGACCGACTGGGTGCCGGACACGTCTGTGTTGGTATCGGCGGACGTGACCGCTACGGACCCGTTCACCATCACCTACCAACTGCGCAACGAGGCGCAGTGGTCGGACGGCGCACCGATAGCGGCCGAGGACTTCCGCTACCTGTGGCAGCAGATGATCAACGACCCCGGTGTCGTGGATCCCGCAGGCTACGAACTGATTTCGGATGTGTCGTCGTCGGGTGGCGGCAAGACGGTGACCGTCACGATGCGCGAACCCTATCCCGCCTGGCGCGAGTTGTTCACCGATCTGGTGCCGGCGCACCTGCTCAAGGACGCCCCGGGCGGATTCGCCCAGGGGCTGACCGAGACGATCCCGGTGTCGGGTGCGCACTTTCACATCAGGTCGATCGACCGGGGGCGCGACGAGATTCTGCTCGAGCGCAACGACCGCTTCTGGGATCAACCCGCCACGCCCGACCAGATCCTGATGCGGCGCGGCGGGACCAGCGCGCAACTGGCCGATTCGCTGCGCTCCGACGACGCGCACGTCGCCGAGGTACACGGCGGCGAGGCGACCCGGGCGCAGCTGTCGGCGATCCCGGGAGTGCGCACCGGCAACGTGTTTCAGCCGCGGGTGCTGCAGGTGACGCTCAACGGTCGGGTACCGGCGCTGGGCGACGTCGCGGTTCGTGGTGCGTTGCTGGGGTTGCTCGATCCGGAACTGCTCGCGACGGTCGCGGCGGGAAGTGCGTCGTCGTCGACGCCGGCCCGCGCGCAGGTGCTCGCACCGTCGGACCCGGGTTACGCGCCCACCGCGCCGGAACGGCTGGGCGCCGATGCGGCACGGGCGCAGCTGGCCGCGGCCGGGTACGACCTGGTGCCGTACGGGACCACACCGACGCCCAGCCCGACGGCCGTCGCATCGCCGACACTCACCGCGCCGCCGACCCTGACGGTGGCGCCCGGGCCGACGCTGGCGATGCGGATCGGGGCGCCGCAGAACGACGACACCGCGGTCGCGGTCGCGAACAGCGTCGCCGACCTGTGGCGCAACGCCGGGATCGACGCGACCGTGCAGCAACTGCCGTCGGACGACCTGTTCGGCTCGGAACTGGCCGAGGGGAACCTCGATGCGGTGGTGGGCTGGGTCCGGGCCGGGTCTGACCCGGCGACGTCGCTGGCCTCCCGGTTCGGCTGCCCGACTTCGGTTTCGCCAGCTCCGGCCGATGACGGCGATTCGGCGGTGAACGCGCCGAGCAACCTGTCCGGCGTGTGCGATCCGGTGCTGCAGCCCGCGATCGACGCGGCGCTGCGGGGCGAGGGCGATGTCGCGGCGGTGATCGCGGAGGCGGAGCCGGCGCTGTGGCGGCTGGCGACGGTGCTGCCGGTGATCCAGGACACGACCGTCGTCGCGGCGGGGCCGGGTGTCTCCGGGGTGTCGTTGACCGGGCCGATCCAGACCGGGATCTTCGCCGATGCGGTCGGGTGGACGCGGGTGCCCCAGTGACATGGGAACCGCAGTGACATGGGAACCGCGGTGACTCGTCGGCTGGTGCTGGTGCATGCGCACCCGGACGACGAGACGATCACGACCGGCGGAACCATCGCCCGGTATGTCCGTGCGGGCGTGGACGTGACAGTGGTGACCTGCACGCTCGGCGAGGAGGGCGAGGTGATCGGCGACCGGTGGGGCGGGCTCGTCGCCGACCGGGCCGACCAGCTCGGTGGCTACCGCATCGGCGAACTGACCGCCGCGCTCGGGGAACTCGGGGCGCTGGGTGCCGGCGGACCCCGGTTTCTCGGCGGTGCCGGACGCTGGCGCGACTCGGGCATGGCGGGGACCCCGGCGGCGCAGCACCCCCGGGCGTTCGTGAACGCGCCCTTCGCCGAGGCGGTCTCGGCGCTGATGGAGGTGCTGCGCGAGCTGCGCCCGCAGGTGGTGGTCAGCTACGACCCGGTCGGCGGCTACGGCCACCCCGACCACATCCAGGCGCACCGGGTGTGTACGGCGGCCGTCGAAGCGTTGGGGGCCGGTGTCTATCGCGGTCCGGCGAAGTTCTACTGGACGGTGATGGATGCGGCGGCGCAGGACGCCGCCGTCGCGACGATGGCGACGGTGCCGTCGGGCTGGCGCCGTCCCGAACCGGGCGAACTGTCCGGCGTCGACCCCGCGCGCGTGACCACCGAGATCGCGCTGGATGCCGACGCGGTGGCGGCGAAGCGATGGGCGTTGGCGGCGCACGAAACGCAGGTGAGCGTGTCGGACGACGGTGCGCTGTTCGCGCTGTCGAACGACATCGCCCAGCCGATCCTCGACCGCGAGTTCTTCGTTCTCGTCAAGGGAACCGTCGGCGCGAGTCGCGAGGACGATCTGTTCGCCGGCGTCGGCGAGTAGTCCCATAGGCGGCATAGGATCGGGGAGATGTACAACTGGGACCTGCAGAACGCGATCGCCGCGTTCGTCGACTCGCTGCGGCCCACCGGTGACCTGCAGCACGACCTGTATGTCGGGGTGCTGCACGGGATCGCCGGGGCGGCGAGTGGGGTGCTGACGCTGCTCGGCTTCCCGCCGCCGTGACGTCGGTGAACCCAGCGAACCCAGCGACGTCGGTGACCCCAGGCCCGTCGAGGACGCCGATCGCGCGGGTCCTCGACACGACGATCCTCGCGGTGCTCGTCGTGGACGGGTTCCTGGTCGCGATCGTCGCCGCGCTGTTCCTGCCGACCTACCTGGGCAGTGTCGCGTTCCCGATCAGCGCCGTCCTCGCCGCGGTGGCCAACGTCGCACTGATCTACGCCGCGCGCTCGGTCCGCGACAGCCTCGCCGTGGCCGCGCTCCCGTTGGCGGGCTTCGGATTCGGGTTCCTGGTCGGGGTGACGTCGGGACCCGGCGGCGACGTCGTGCTCGGCGCCAGCTGGCATACGCTGCTGCTGCTCGCCCTCGGGGTCGGTGTCCCGGCCGCGGTGCTGTATCGGATGTGAGTCACCGGACTTTCAGCCCGGCCGCGTGCCCGGCGTCGGCGAGCACCTGCTCGAGCATCGCCGGGGTCAGCCGGCCGGTGAAGGTGTTCTGCTGGCTGACGTGGTAGCAGCCGAACAGGTGCAGCGGCGCAGTCGGACCGGCCAGTTCCACCCGGGCGCCGTGGGCGAACTTGGGCCGCGGCCGCGGCACCGACCAACCCGCCGCGACGAGCGAGGGCAGCAGGGTCTGCCAACCGAAGCCGCCGAGCACGACCACCGCGCGGATCGTCGGCGCCAGCAGCGCCAACTCCGCGTCGAGCCACTCGCGGCAGCGGTCGCGTTCCTGCACGGTGGGCTTGTTGTCCGGCGGCGCGCAGTGCACTGGCGCGGTGATCCGCGTGCCGCACAGTTCGAGGCCGTCGCCGATGTGGGTCGCCGTCGGCTGGCTCGCCAACCCGACTGCGTGCAGCGCGGCGTACAGCACGTCGCCGCTGCGGTCGCCGGTGAACATGCGTCCGGTGCGGTTGGCGCCGTGCGCGGCGGGTGCGAGACCGACGATCAGCAGCCGAGCGTCGGACGGACCGAAGCCGGGAACCGGGCGCCCCCAATAAGTCTGGTCCCGGAACGCGGCCCGCTTCTCGCGGGCGACCTGCTCGCGCCAGGCGACGAGGCGCGGGCAGGCGCGACAGTCGGCGATCGCGGTGTCGAGCGCGGTGAGGTCGGAAAGGTCGGGGTGCGTCACGATTCGGGACCGGGAAACAGCGTCTGCACAGCGCTGCCGACCGAGCGGAGGTGCGCTGCCATCGCATTCGACGCGGCG
>DATDBL010000246.1:0-5436 GCA_036524855.1 Aldersonia sp.
GGGCGAACATCAACTTCACCGAGGACGGCCAGTTCCATTCGATCCTCGACGCCGCACTGATCCGTCACCTCACCGACACCCTCGCCGTCGAGCAGAACCTCGGTGCGGTCCCCTACGTCGGCGGCGGCGAAGCCGGCATGAGCAGCAAGGACGCCCGATGACCACCGCGAACGCGGGCCAGCGGCCCGCCCCCGTGCTGGACATGAAGATCTTCATCACCGGCGCAAACGGATTCATCGGCAAGGCCATGGCCGAACGCTTCCGCACTCTCGGGGCCCGCGTGAGCGGGATGGACCTGGTCGCCGATCCGGACAACGACATCGTCGCGGGCGACGTGACCGAGCCCGAGCGGTGGGCGCACGCGCTCGACGGCGTCGACGTGGTGATCCACACCGCGGCGTTGCTGGGCGCAGCCCACCCCCGTGAGCGGTCGTGGCACGTGAACGTGCTCGGCACCCACAAGGTGCTGCGCGCGGCCATCGCCGCCGGTGTCGCCCGGTTCGTACAGTTCTCCTCGGTCGCCGCGTACGGCTTCGACTTCCCTGCGGACGTCGCCGAGCAGTACCCGATCGCGGTCAACGGTGACATCTACACCGACACCAAGGTGAACGGGGAGGCCGTCGTCCTGGCGGCGCATGCCGCCGGCGAAATCGACGTGACCGTGGTGCGTCCGCACGACGTGTGGGGGCCCCGTTCGGTGTGGGTCGTCGCCCCCGTGACCGAGAGCCGCAAGGCCACCGGCTTCCCGCTGCCCGACGGTGGGCGGGGAATCTTCTCGCCGGTGTACATCGACAATTTCGTCGACGGCATGGTGCTGATCGTGTCCTCGGACAAGGCGATCGGACAGGTGTTCAACCTCGGCGACGGGTACGGCGTGCCGTGCTCGGAGTACTTCGGTCGGATCGCCGAGATGTGCGGGGGGCGGATCCGTACCCTCCCGATCGGGATCGCGGCCACGCTCGCCGACGCCATCCGTACCACGCTGCGCAAGCTGGGGCGGAAGAGCGACCTCAGTGCCGGCACGATGTACCTGCTGAACCGTCCCGCCACCTACTCCAACGACAAGATTCAGACCATGCTCGGCCACCGACCGCTGGTCTCGATGGACGAGGGCATGGCCCGCGTCGAGGAGTGGCTGCGCAGCGAAGGACTCGCCGCGCAGCGCTGAATCAGATGCAGCGCTGAATCATATTCCGGACCACATCAACTCGATTCGCGACGCCCGCACCCCGACGCGCCGACGGTTGCGCCGGGGTGCGGCGCTCGCGAATCTCCCAACCCCAGAGGATCCGAGCAATGAATCTCGCCGACAACCTGGCGCGCTCGGCCCAGGCCCACCCGACCGACGTAGCCGTCAAGCTCGACGCGGCGGCGTACACGTTTCAGGAACTCGCCGACTCCGCGGCGCCGGTTGGTTGCGCGCGCTGGGCGTCGAACCCGGCGACCGCGTCGCCCTGATGCTGCCGAACCTGCCGCAGGTGATCTACTACGGCATCCTCTGGGCCGGCGGCGCGGCAGTCCCGCTGAACCCCCTGTTCAAGGCACGTGAGGTCGCACACGCTCTCGACGATTCGGGGGCCAAGGTCCTTTTCGCCTGGGACGGCTTGCCGGGGCGGCGACCGCGGGTGCGGCCCGGGCCGGGGCGCGGTTGATCACTGTCGGCGCGGGCTTCGACGACACCGTAGCCGGGCATTCGCCGACTCCGCTCGTGGATCGCGACGACGAGGACACCGCGGTGGTGCTCTACACCTCGGGAACGACCGGTGCACCCAAGGGCGCAGAACTGAGGCACGCCAACATGATCCGCAACGCCGGGGTGAGGGCCCGAGGGATCGGACTGACCGCCGATGACGTCGTCTTCGGTGCCGGCATGAACGCCGCGATCCTGGCCGGTGCGACGCTGACCCTGTTGGCACGGTTCGAACCGGCCGCGGCCCTGCGCCTGTTGGAGCGCGACCGGGTCACCGTCATCGGTGCGGTGCCGACCATGTACGTCGCCCTGCTGCAACACCCCGACCGGGCGGGCTTCGACAACCTCGTCGTACGACTGTGCCTCTCGGGCGGTGCCTCGCTTCCCGTCGAGGTACTCACCGGGTTCGAGTCGGCGTTCGGTGCGGTGATCCTCGAAGGGGCCTACGGACTCTCGGAGACCTCGCCGGTGGCGTCGTTCAACCATGCCGACCGCCCGCGCAAGCCCGGTTCGATCGGGCCGCCGGTCGAGGGCGTGCAGTTCCGCCTGGTCGACGCGGACTTCGAGGACGTGCCCGAGGGCGAGGTCGGCGAGATCGCGATCAAGGGCCACAACGTGATGAAGGGCTACCTCAACAAGCCCGAAGCGACCGCGCAGGTGTTGCGCGACGGCTGGTTCCGTACCGGTGACCTCGCCCGCCGCGACGAGGACGGCTACTACTTCATCGTCGACCGGGTCGAGGACCTGATCATCCGCGGCGGGGTACCCGCGCGAGATCGAGGAGGTGCTCTACGAGCATCCCGCGGTCGCGATCGCCGCGGTCGTCGGTGCGCCGCACCCCACCCACGGCGAAGAGGTCGCGGCTGCGTGATCCTCAAGCCCGGAGCGACCGTCACTGCGGACGAGATCCGCGAGTTCGCGCGCGAACGCGTCGCCGCCTACAAGTACCCGCGCATCGTCTGGATCACCGAGTCCCTGCCGACCGGCGCCACCGGGAAGATCCTCAAACGCGAGATCGAAATCCCCACCGACGAGAACGGCCGCTGATCCCCCGACCTGATCGCGGCGCACACCGACCCGATGTCGTCTGATCTGATCGAGTCTGAGACTCGACGAGAAAACCCGAGCGGAATGTGTCGATTGTGCAATTCAAATTGGCCAGCTAGTTGTTCTCTTACGGGTAAGGAGCGTGTCGTCGCCAGCGGCAAAACGAAGGCCCACGTTCCGGATTCACGCGTAATGGAGGTTTTGGGCGGATTTCCGCTGCGAAGTGCTGGTGGCTGGTCTGGTGACGCCGAATGCGGAAGCGGAACAGAGATCGGCCAGGCACTGGCCAGGGCCCCGGGGATGAACGACACCACCGGAAACCGGGCGCGGTCACAGCGGCTCCACGACCTACCGACGATCCTCGTCACCGCGCCAGCTCTCGATCCCGCGCGCGACCTTTTGCCGGTTTGTTGATTGTGGACAGGTTCCAAGTCTGATTTGCCGTATGCGAGTTACGCAGACAAGGCCGACTTGTGAGCGATATCGTCGGACGCCTCAGGCGTTGCTCGTGACTGGTCGTCGATCGTACGCCGGGATGCGCCTTCGATTCGGGAAAGGGGTCGAGATGGCTCGACGCAGGCGGGTTTGGTGGTTGGTTCCGGTGGCGGGAGCGGGCGCGTTGGCCGTGCTCGGGGCGGGCGGGGCCGGTGCGATGACGCCGTACAGCGGCGACGGGTGGAACGCCGTTGTCCTCACACCCGAGGAGACCGCGGTGGCGGGGCAGTTGGGTGTGGGCAATCTCCTGGACGCGGCGTCGGGTAATTCCAAGGTGATCGTGTCGGGTGACGGTTCGCGCAAGGTCGTGGAGGGCAGCCCGACGATCGACGAGCTGATCGACATGGCCGCGGCGCATCCGGGTGGGTCGGTGTCGCTGGGCTGGGTGGACAGCGCCCGATTCAATGTGCCACCGCTGGCGATCCGACTGTCCTGGCCATAGCGAGTCGAAGTTCGCGTGCCCGACCCGAGGAAACCTATGCGGATTGCGGTGTTCGGGTCCGGCTATCTGGGGACGACCCAAGCTGTGTGTCTGACCGAGCTGGGCCATCGGGTGGTGGCGGTCGACGTGGACAGCGCGAGGTTGGCGAAGCTGCAGTCGGGTGAGGCGCCGTTCTACGAACCCGGGCTGGATGAGCTGCTGCGCCGCGCGGTCTGCTCGGGCCGGTTGGGTTTCACCACCTCCTACGCGGAGGCCGCCGAGTTCGCGGATGTGCATGTCGTGACGGTCGGGACTCCGCAGGCGGCGGGCGAGTTCGCCGCCGACCTGTCCCAGGTGGAAGCGGTCATCGAGGGTCTGGCGCCGTTGTTGACTCGGCCGTCGGTTGTGTTCGGGAAGTCGACGGTCCCGGTGGGGACCGCGCAGCGTCTGGCGGCGCGGGTGCGTGCGATCGCCCCCGCGGGGGAGGAGGTGGAGTTGGCGTGGAATCCGGAGTTTCTGCGTGAGGGGCACGCGGTGCAGGACACGTTGTGTCCGGACCGGCTGGTGCTCGGGGTCGAGTCCGGTCGTGCGGGACGGGCCGAGCAGGTGGCCCGCGGAATGTTCGCGCCGATACTCGCGCGGAACACCCCGTTCCTCGTGACCGATCTGGCGACCGCAGAATTGGTCAAGGCCGCCGCGAACGCGTTCCTGGCGACGAAGATTTCGTTCATCAATGCGATCGCGGAGGTGTGTGAGGGGGCAGGCGCCGATGTCGCTGTGCTGGCGGACGCGTTGGGCCACGACGCCCGCATCGGGCGCGGATTCCTCGACGCCGGCCTTGGTTTCGGCGGTGGGTGCCTTCCCAAGGACGTTCGCGCCCTCATGGCCCGCGCGGGTGAACTCGGGGCAGATCAGGCCCTCACGCTGCTGCGGGAGGTGGATGCGATCAACGCGCGGCGTCGCACTCGCGTGGTCGAGTTGGCGGGCGAGGCATGTGGGTCGCTGCCCGGGGCTCGGGTGGCGGTGCTGGGTGCAGCGTTCAAGCCGGGCTCCGACGACGTCAGGGATTCCCCGGCGCTCGATGTTGCGGGGCGCCTGCATCTGCACGGGGCGGCGGTGACGGTGTACGACCCACGAGCGATGGAGAACTCGCGGGCCCTGTTTCCGATGCTGGAGTATGCACCGTCGGCGCTCGATGCGTGTGTGGCTGCCGACGTCGTGCTGGTGTTGACCGAGTGGCCGGAGTTCCGCGAGCTCGATCCGGGCATCGTCGGCGATGTGGTGAGCGCGCGAACCCTCGTCGACGGGCGAAACTGTCTGGACCCCCACCGGTGGCGTGCCCGGGGGTGGCGTTACCGCGGGCTGGGCAGGCAATGATCCGGGACGGACCGGCGTGCCCCGCGGTGATGCCGGGGTGTCGAATCGTCTGAAGTAGAACCGCTCGGAGCGGGAGGTGCAAAACGTGCGGATCCTGGTCACCGGGGGTGCGGGTTTTCTCGGTTCTCATCTGTGCGACCGGCTGGTCGGGCGGGGCGAGGACGTCGTGTGTGTCGACGATTTCTCCACCGGTCATCGGTCGAACGTTGCGCACCTGCTGACCTCACCGCGGTTCAGTCTCCGGGAGGGCGACGTCCGCTACCGGATCGACCTGCGGGGGTCGTTCGATGCGGTGGCGCACCTGGCCAGCCCCGCCTCGCCCGCGGCGTATCTGCGGCGCCCGATCTTCACCCTCGAGACCGGCTCGCTCGGCACCCGCAACGTCCTCGATTTCGCCGCGTCCAAG
>DATDBL010000247.1:0-82570 GCA_036524855.1 Aldersonia sp.
GCGCTAACCCAGCTCGGTCGGCCGCGCGACCACGTCGACCATCGCGCCGTTGCGCAGCACAGTGACGGCCAGATTCGTGTCGATCACCTCGGCGAAGAGCTGACGCTGAATGTCCTGCGCGTCCGAGACCGGCGCGCGACCGACCGTCAGGACGAGGTCGCCCGGGTGTAGCCCGGCGGCCTCGGCCGGCCCGCCGCGGACCACCTCGACCACACGCAGCGCGGCATCCCGACCGGTCCGCTCGGCGATCGCTTCCGGCAGCGGCGCCGGCACCCCGACGATCCCCAGGTAGGCGCGGCGCACGCGACTCTCCACGATCAGTGTGTGTACGATCCGCCGGGTGGTCGCGTTGATCGGCACGGCGAGCCCGAGGCCGAAGCCGGCGACGGCGGTGTTGATGCCTACGACCGCCCCGCGCGAATCGGCGAGCGCGCCACCGGAGTTTCCGGGGTTCAGCGCCGCGTCGGTCTGGATGACGTTCTCGATCACCCGCCCCACCCGGCCGTGTCGCACCGGCAGCGACCGGCCCAGCGCGCTGACGACCCCGGCGGTCACCGACCCTGTCAGGCCGAGGGGGCTGCCGATAGCAACCACTAGCTGCCCGACCACGAGCCGGTCCGCGTCGCCGAGGTCGGCGGGCGGCGGCGCGCTGTCGAAGGTGCGCAACACCGCGAGGTCGGAGAGCGGGTCGGCGCCGACCACCATGAACTCAGCCCGGCTGCCGTCGGCGAAGGTCGCGACGCCGCGCCGCGCCGCATCGACCACATGCGCGTTCGTCAGCAGATGGCCGCGGTCGCTGACCACCACCGCGGAGCCGGTGCCGCGCCGCAGCTGCACGTGCGCGACGTGCGGGCTGACCGTGGCCGCGACCGTGCTGACCGCGCGGGAGTACGCGTCGAGCGGGGCTTCCGCCGCGACCTGGTCGGTGGGGATGGGATCGTCCAACATCTGGCATCACCTTTGCAACGCTGATTACACCGTTACAAACATTGTGCGCCTCGCGCGGGAGGTCAGGGAATGAGGACGATCGAGCCCTAGTCTTGCGCCCCCTCGAGATCGCGGTGCGCCTGCGCGGCCTTGGCGAGGGGTACTCGGCGCCGATGCGGATCATCTACGCCGTGGTCGCGGCCGCCAGGGGGCGTGGTTCCTCTACATGGATCCCTCACCCGACCCCGTATGCGCGGGCCACGCCGCGCTCCCCGGCCGCCGGATGATCACGCTCTTGTGGCCCTGTTTGTCGGCGTGTCGGGGGCCATTCGTTCGTGATCAACTTCGCCGGGGGCGCTGCTCGTCGGTGATCACGCTCTTGTGGCCTGGTTCGTCGGCGTGTCGGGGGCCATTCGTTCGTGATCAACTTCGCCGGGGGGCGCGCCCTCGGACCCGGGCCCGGCTCACGGCAGCAGGACGATCGATCCCGTCGTCTTGCGCCCCTCCAGATCACGATGGGCCTGCGCTGCCTCGGCGAGGGGGTACTCGGCGCCGATGCGGATCTTCAGGGTCCGGTCGGCGATCGCGGTGAAGATCTCGCCCGCACGCCACAGCAGTTCCTCGCGGGTGCGGATGTAGTCGGCGAGCTTGGGTCGGGTGAGGAACACCGAGCCGGCGGCGTTGAGCTTCTGCGGGTCGACGGGCGGAACCGGGCCGCTGGCCGCGCCGAACAGCGCGAGCATGCCGCGCACCCGCAGGCTCTGCAGGCTCTGCTCGAACGTCGAGGCCCCGACGCCGTCGTATACCGCCGCGACGCCCTCGCCGTCGGTGAGCCCGCGGACGCGTTCGACGAGGTCGCCCTCGTAGCGGAACACGTGGTCCGCGCCGGCCTCGCGGGACAGCGCCTCCTTCGCGTCGGTCGACACCGTCGTGATCACCTTGACGCCCCTCGCGTGCGCCAGTTGCGTGAGGATCAGGCCGACACCCCCGGCGCCGGCGTGGATCAACACCGTCTCGCCGGCCTGCGGTTCGTAGACCGAGCGGATCAGATAATGCGCGGTCATGCCCTGCAGCAACGCCGACGCCGCCTCGGGTGCCCCGACGCCGTCCGGCACCGGGATCGCGGACATCGCCGGGACGAGCACCAACTCGGCGTAGCTGCCTGGTGCGGACGACCACGCGACCCGGTCGCCGACGGCGATATCGTCGACACCCTCGCCGACGCCGGTGACGACACCGGTGCCCTCCTCGCCGGGAACGTAGGGGAGTGGCCGCTTGTAGGTGCCGGTGCGGTAATAGGTGTCGATGAAGTTGACGCCGCTCGCGTCGGTCTTGACGAGGACCTGCCCGGATCCGACCGCCGGATCGGGCACCTCCCCGACCTGCAGGACGTCGGGACCGCCGTGTTCGAGTACCTGGATCGCGCGCATGTGTCTGGTTCTACACGAGCAGTGAACCCGGTCGAGTCGAGTGCCCGATATTCTGTAGCCATGACAGTCCAAGCCCCCGCAGTCGAGGTCCCCGCCGGCGCGCGCAAGTCGATCGAGCGTTTCGCCGCCGACCACGGCGGTTCCGCGGAGGCGGTATTGCAGCCGATCGGCGAAGCCGGCGTGCGGATCACCCTGGTCGGCGCCGACGGGATCCTCGGCGACCGCGTCGTGAAAGACCTGCCGACCGCGCACGCCGTGATCGATGCGATCCCGTCCGTCACCGTCGCCGAAGAATGGACCCGGGAACTCAGCGCCAGCGCGACACCGCGTCCCGGCCACTGGGCCAAGATGGCGGGCTGGGTCGCGCGCCAGACCAGCGGCTTCCCGCGCTCCCGCAACGAGCGCTGACCGGAGCCGAGTCGTCAGCGGTTGGAGAATCCGGGAGCTCATTGCTCGCTGCGGCGGAAGCGCGCCGGAGGTGCTACGGCGCAATCTGGTCGCTGTTCGAGGCGGATCGTGCACACGGTTCCGCGTGTCGAAGCGTTGGCGCGGCGCGGTTGCCCAACTTCGCCGCGCCACGACGACAGGGACGGTCGCCGAGACAATCTGTTGCCACACGCCTGCCCGCCCGGCGAATACCGTCCTTGTGCCTCCTTGTGCCCAACGACATAGGTGACCGCGGAGTTAATTGCGGACTTGTACACGGCGCGTAAAGGCCTCCTTGCTGATTGAGCGCGTCACGCCAGTGTGTTACCAACGTCAGGCCCCGCAATTACCTTGTTGACGCCGCACTGCAGTGGCCGCGACAGAATCCCGAATTCCGCTGTCGCCTTAATGTGCTAACCGAAGATCCTAACTAGAACCGGATCAATGCACACTTGCAGTACTCGATACGGCGCTCAGGTACGACCTGTTGTCAATATGATCGGCAAATCCTGAAACGAGGCAGATCGCGATCTCCGAAATCTCGTTGATATATCGTTCAACATCGGGCGGAGTAACACCTGGCTGAGAGAACACTTCGCCAAACGGAATATTGGCGTGCGCTAAGTCGTTGCGAAGGCCTGAGAGTTTCGACAGCGTCATTCGGCATGACACGGTCGGGTACCATGGGGTTCTTATTCCGTAGACTACCCAAATGCGATCGAAGTGCGACGGCGTGAGCGTGCGACCGTCCAGTGGTGGCTGAGGGGCGTTTGGGACAACTGGGAGAATCGCGACTTCCTTCGCGTTATCATAGTTTGTGACCGCGTCGCGATGCGCCCACACTTTTTCTGCGTCGCGGGTTTCCCGCAAGCTTTCGAACCGTGAGTGACCGATTAAGCTCCTCATGCACGGTCTCAGTTCAGCCGCGCGATGACGGCGATTATTGACTTCGGCGTTCGCAAGCTGCAACAGGTTCCGCGTGAGCCCTTCTAGTTCGGCTATCGAGTAGATAATGCAGGCAGCTCGAATCTCCTGAGACATTGCGAGACCGACCGCCTCATCGGCCGTAGTGGATGTTGTTTGCAGAAGTAATGACTTCAGGCGGTCGATTCGCCTCAGCAACTGATCGCCGAGTTCGTAAGCTCGTTCGGATATCGGCATTTCCTACGTCGTGAATAGTTGAATCGCTCGATTGATCCGCCGTTCAAGGCGCTGACGTGTGTTGCTCCCGCCCTTGCTCGCTTCCAGGAGTTCTGGGTCGTGAATCCAGTCGTCCGATGGAATCAAGACTTCGCGGCCTTCTTCAATGAGCTTGGCTACGCCCACGAGGCATGCTTCGAATTGGACACGTGGAGTAATGTTTGCACCTCGTCGGATTAGTGGCTCACCGCTCGTGGCTTCGAGGAGCTTTTTCGTTGCTTCCTGGAACGTGTCACGCTCAGCGGTATAGTCAAATTCGTTCGAGGCCGTTTCCATATATATATTCAGGAACTCCTTGACTCGACCGTCAAACGTAGCCGCACTATTCTTGTAGGCAAAGTACTTGAGAACCTCCTCCGCGAAGGTTCCATCATGGCGGTTCGATTCCTGGACCTTGAGAAGAGCTCGGAACGACATGTCTTCCGACAGTTTCTCTAAGAAATCATTGAACTGTCCTCGGTATATGCACGCGCGTACTTCTTGGGGTGTTAGAGCAACGGAACCTGCGTTTAGCCTTTCGAACAAGTCGAACCGTACGGATTTGTCGCTCTTGTCCGTGAGTGAGATTACTTGAAGTGGCTGACGACCGAAGTATCGCTGAATGTTTGGAGGTAAATCGCGATATCGCTTACCATTGAGTTGGGATAGCTTCTGCAAGTCCTCCAATGCAAGTGGATGTCGCCGATTGATGATTTTCAACGCGGCGGGATCGTCGGAAACGAAGTAGAGGAGTGTAGAAAGTCGTTGAAGGCCATCGACAACCTCCCATTCAAATCCACTGTTTGTCGCGACAAATATGGGCGGAATTGGCAACCCCAAGAGGATGGATTCTAAGAACGTTGACGCCACTGCAGGCTTCCAGCGGTACTTCCGCTGATATTCAGGGGTTATGCTCAGTTCCGATTCGGACAACATTCGGACAAGTTCGCGAACCGAAAAGTCGTGGCTTGAGACGTCAACTTTCTTGCGTTCCTCAAGAAGTTGTTCTTCTAGATTGGCGAGTTCGTCCGTAATCGGCATGGTTCGCATACTAGTCACTCGACGGTGAGCTGCAGTGTTGCTCGCGAGGGCCAAACCTAGCTACCAGTCGGACTATGTCTTTGCCTAGCAAGTGCCAGAGGTGGCTGGTGGAGCGGATGAACAGGAGCACGGTCCGATCCGTTCTGCAGACTCCAGCGCTGTGATTGGGCGGCACGGAAACCGGCCGACACGAACCCGCCAGCGTCGGTCCGCGGTCGGGCTTGCGGGCGGTGCGCGACCGAACAACGGGCGGCACGTGCAGGTCATACGCCATCACCGACGCAATTTGTGCGATGAAGCTCCGAATCGATCACCCATTCATCGCTGGCAATTGGTCCATTGCAAGCAGATGATGCCGGCGCAGGCTCACGGGTTCGCCCGGACGCGCATAGCGCCGCCGTCCCGGCCGTGCAGGCCGCCGCGCCGCCGACATGGAACGCCACCAGCGTCGCGGGCACGCCCGTGAAGTACTGCACCACCCCGATCAGAGACTGCGCGAGCACCAGCGCGACGAGGACGAACAGGCGACGCTTCACGTAGTCGCTCGCCCCGACCGCGTACAGCCCGAACCCGAGCCCGATCAGCAGCGCGAGATAGCCGACCAGCAGCTGCGAATGCAGGTGCACCAGCGTGACGATCTCGACCTCGAGCCGCGGCACGGTCCGCTCGATGCTCTTGTCGCCCGCGTGCGGGCCGGCGCCGGTCACCAGCGTGCCCCCGACGAGAACGCCGGCGAGTGCGACCCCGCTGAGCGCGGTCAACCAACGAAGCGGGTCGGGGATGCGGACCGTCGCGACGCCGTCGTCGGGTTCGCCGACCTTCACGAACAGCAACACCGCCAGCCACACCATCGCCATCGACGCGAGCAGGTGCACCGCGACCGTCCACCAGAGCAGCCCGGTGCGGACGGTGATGCCGCCGATGATCGCCTGGACCACCGTGCCACCGGGCATCAGCCACGCGTAGATCAGCACCTCGCGGCGGCGGCGTGCCCGCGTCACGGCGAGGACGACGCCCGCGGCGCACAGCACGACGACGAACGTCAGCATCCGGTTGCCGAACTCCACCGCCTGGTGCACGACAGCGACCTCGGACACCCCGACCGGGGTGAAGCTGCCGGGGACGCACTGCGGCCAGGTCGGGCAGCCGAGGCCGGAGGCGGTGACCCGAACGATGGCGCCGGTGACACTGATACCCGCCTGGCTGAGGATCACCGCCGCCGCGATCAGCCGCTGCACGCGCAGCGTCGGGAGCGGCAGCCGGTCGACCAGGCTCAGGAAGCCGCGATACAACACGGCTCGATCGTAGTCGTCGCCGCGCTCGATCAACTCCGCCCTGTCGTTGAGTACTCAGTGTCGTTGATCCAGCGGTGGCGCAGTCTGCAGCGTGTCACGTGAACCGGAACAGCCGGATCGCGAGCAACCCGCAGACGATCGCCCACACCACCAGCACCGCGACGCCGAAGATGTCCAGGCGCGTCGCGAGCGCCTGCTGCAGCGTCTCGGCCAGCGCACCCGACGGGACGAGCCGGGCCATGAAGCGCAGGGCACTGGGCACGTCGGCGGACACGAACACGATGCTGCCGACGCCGAGCATGACGAACCACAGCACGTTCGCCAGCGCGAGCACCACCTCGGCCTTGAGTGTGCCGCCGAGCAGTAGTCCCATGGTCGCGAACGTCACGGTGCCCAGGCCGATCACGACCGCACCGAGCACAAGCCCCGCGGCGGTCGGCCGCCAGCCCAGCGCGACGCCGATCAGGCCCAGCAGGACAGCCTGCAGCACGACGACGATCAGCACCGCCGCGCTCTTGCCGCCGATGATGCCCCAGCGCGGCAGGGGAGTGGCGCCGAGCCGCTTCAGCGCGCCGTAGCGGCGGTCGAAGCCGACCGCGATCGCCTGCCCGGTGAACGCCGTCGACATCACCGCGACCATCATCACCGCCGGCACGACCGTCTCCACCCGGTCGTCGCCCAGTCCGCCGAACGGCAGCAGGCACAGCCCGACCAGCAGCGTGACGGGTATGAACAGGGTGAGCAGCAACTGCTCGCCGTTGCGCAGCAGCAGGACGAGTTCCATGTGAGCCTGGGCGGCGAGCATCCGCGCAGGCGAACTCGGTCGCGGCCGGGGCGTGAAGGTTCCGGCGGGGAAGGTCGTCATCCGCGCATCTCCCGTCCGGTGAGCTCGAGGAAGACGTCCTCGAGGCGGCGTTGGTCGACCCGCAGGTCGGTGGCGAGCACCCCGATCCGCGCGCACCACGCGGTCACGGTCGCGAGGACCTGCGGATCGATCTCGCCGACGATCAAGTAGGAACCGGGCGTCGTCTCGCGAGGCGCGAAACCCTCCGGCAGCGCCGCCGCGAGCAGGGTCAGGTCCAGCCGCGGGGGTGCGGTGAACCACAGTTGGCCCTCGGCACCGCGGGTGGTGAGCTCCGCCGGCGTGCCGGCGGCGACGATGCGGCCGTGGTCGATGATCACCAGTTCGTCCGCAAGCTGCTCCGCCTCGTCCATCATGTGCGTGGTGAGCAGGACACCGACGCCGTCGCGGCGCAGCGAATGGACCAGTTCCCACACCAGGTGGCGGGCCTGCGCGTCGAGCCCGGCGGTGGGTTCGTCGAGGAAGACCAGTTCGGGCCTCCCGACCAGTGCACACGCCAGCGCAAGGCGGTGCTGCTGCCCGCCCGAGAGCCGCCGGTAGGAGGTGCGCCGGGCCTCGGTGAGGCCGAGCGTGTACAGCAGCCAGTCCGGGTCGAGGGGGTCGGCGGAGTACGACGCGACGAGCTCGAGCATCTCGCCGGCCCGCGCGCCCGGGTAGGCGCCGCCGCCCTGCAGCATCACGCCGATTCGGGGGCGGAGCGCGGCGGCGTCGGCGATGGGGTCGAGACCGAGGACCCGAACGGTGCCGCTGTTCGGGCGGACGAAGCCCTCGCACATCTCGACGGTGGTGGTCTTTCCGGCCCCGTTCGGTCCGAGCAGGGCGAGAACCCGCCCGCGCTGCAACTCGAGGTCGAGACGGTCGACGGCTGTGACGGAGCCGTAGGTCTTCACGACGCCCGCCAGACTGACGGCGGGCCCGGCGGATGGCGAGGTCACGATGATTCAGCGTATGCCGTGCGCCCGACGCTGACGTGTGGTCCCCCCGGGTCGTCGCGCCACGGCAGCTGGTTGCGCGTGAGGAAGATCAGCACCAGACAGGTGAGGATGGTCGCCACCGACGCCTGCGCGATGGTGATCGGCTGGAACTCGGCGCCGTTGGGCATCAGGATCACGCTGACGATCGAACTCAGCACGATCACGGTGATACGGAAGAACGGCCGCGTCGCCCAGGCGGCGAGCGGGATGACGGCCCACAGCAGGTACCACGGCTGCACAACGGGGAACAGCAGCACCAAGGCCCCGAGCGTCACCCCAAGCGCCCCCACCGGATGCAGCCGCCCGGTGAGCGCCGCGACCAGCATGCGCAGGGTGATGAACGCCGCCACCAGCGCCGCGATGGGGCGCGTCACGCTCAGCACTGCGGTGGTGTGGTCGCCGAGGCCGAGCAGCACCCCGCCGAACCCGGTGATCACGCCGAGCGACGTCGGCAGCGACATCCAACTGCGCACCGCGTTCGCGGTGCCGAGGGTGTGGATCCACCCGAAGCCGAGCCCGCTCGCACCGCTGACGACCAGCGTGACCGCGAGCGCGACCGCGGCGAGCAGGCCCGCCGAAGCGCAGATGCCGCGCCATCCGCCGCCCCACCGACGGGCCAACGCCATCCCGACGAAACCCAGGGCGATCAACGACGGAATCTTGATCGTCGACGACAGCGCGATCACCGCACAGCCGCCGATCAACAGCGTCAGGTTGCGTCCGCGTATCGGTTCGGCGGACTCGATCGCGGCGAGCGCGACCTCCATCCCGGCGAGCATGAGGCCCAGCATCAGGGCCTCGTTGTGCACGCCCGCGACGAGATGCAGCAGCAGCAACGGGTTCGCCGCGCCGAGCCACAGCGCACTGACCGGGGCGACGCCGCAGCGACGTGCCAGCCGCGGCAGTGCCCACACGATGAGCGCGACCCCGCCGAGCGCCAACAGTCGGTGCAGGAAGATGCCGGCGACGATGTTGTCCCCGGTCACCGACGAGATGCCGCGGCCCATCCACAGGAACAGCGGCCCGTACGGGGCAGGGGTGTCACGCCAGATCGTCGGCACCGTCCGTGTCAGGACGTCATCGACGCCCAGGGCCTGCGCCGGGCCGATCGAGTACGGGTCCATCCCGCGCGCGGTGATCTCGCTCTGCGCCAGATAGGAGTAGACGTCGCGGCTGAACATCGGCGGTGCGACCGAGAGCGGAATGATCCACAGCAGCAGCGTCCGGTCGAGCTGCCCGCGGGTCAGCCGGTGCGCGGGGGTGCCGTCCGGCTTGGTGCCGAGCGCGAACTTGCCGAGCAGCAGCCACGCCAGCACAACCATCACGGTGCCGGTCATGGTGATCGCCAGCGACGACGTCTGCGCGCGCGCGAACAGCCCGAGCACCCGCACACCTTGCGTCGGGTTCTGCAGCACCGGTTGTGCGCCGGCGCCCAGCGCCCCGATCACCATCAACACGGCACCCGTCGCCCCGAACCACCGGATGTGGCGGACCTGGATCAGTTCGCGCCGGACGAGGGCGGGCCCCTCGGACTCCGCGCCGTGCAGCGCCGCGACGGTGGTCGCACCGGTGGGCGGGGCGTCGACGCCGAGCGCACGACGACCCCACCCGACGAGCCGCCGGCCGGCGGCGCGACTCCGCGCGACGAACGCGCTGCCGGCAGGCGTGTCGTCGGATGCGGGCGCCGTCACAGTCCGCAGCCTAAACGGTGGCAGGAACTGCGAACGACACGCGCAAACAAGAATCAAGCACGCTTGCTTTTTTCTGGGCCCGATGTGATCCTGGCTGCGTGGCCGACCTCACATCGATCCTCGAGGACCTCGCCGCCGAGGGCGCCGACCTCGACCGCCTCGTCGCCGACCTGCCCGCCGAGCGCTGGGCGACCCCGACGCCCGCCGCCGGCTGGACCGTGGCGCACCAGATCGCCCATCTCGCCTGGACCGACGACGCCGCGTACGCCTCGGCGACCGACCCCGCGCGGTTCGCCGTGATCGTGCGCGCCTTGTGGGCGAACCCGACCGGGTTCGTCGACGAGGCCGCCGAGCAGGGCGCGCGGACGCAGGACCTACTCGTGCGGTGGCGCCGCGGTCGTGGCGACCTTGCGGCCGCGCTGGCCGCCGTCGACCCCGGCCGCAAGCTCGACTGGTTCGGCCCGCCGATGAGCGCCGCGTCGATGGCCACCGCGCGCGTCATGGAGACGTGGGCGCACGGCCAGGACGTCGCCGACGCCCTCGGTGCGACCCGGACCCCGACCGCGAGGCTGCGGCACGTCGCGCACATCGGCGTGCGCACCCGCGACTTCGCCTACGGCGTCAACCAGCTGACGCCCCCCGGCGCGGAGTTCCGGGTGGAACTCGGCGGCCCCGACGGCGACGTGTGGACCTGGGGGCCCGCCGACGCCGCGCAGCGGCTCACCGGTCCGGCGCTCGACTTCTGTCTGCTCGTCACCCAGCGTCGCCACCGCGACGACCTCGCCCTCGTCGCCGAGGGCCCCGACGTCGCGCACTGGCTGACCATCGCCCAGGCGTTCGCCGGCCCGCCCGGAGGAGGGCGCCAATCGGTGGGGAGCGCGCGATGATCCGGATCGGAAACTGCTCGGGCTTCTACGGCGACCGGTTCGACGCGATGCGCGAGATGCTCACCGGCGGCGAACTCGACGTGCTCACCGGCGACTACCTCGCCGAGCTGACCATGCTCATCCTGGGCCGCGACCGGATGAAGGACCCCACCCTCGGCTACGCCAAGACATTCCTGCGCCAGGCGCAGGAATGCCTCGGGCTCGCGCTCGAACGTGGCGTCAAGATCGTCGTCAACGCCGGCGGACTCGACCCGGCGGGCCTGGCAGGCAAGCTCCGTGCCCTCGCCGACCAGCAAGGGGTGCGGGCGCGGATCGCGCACGTCGAGGGCGACGACCTCGTCTCGCGCGCAACCGAACTCGGCCTCGGGACGCCGCTCACCGCGAACGCATACTTCGGTGCCTGGGGCATCGTCGAGTGCCTCGACGGCGGCGCCGACGTCGTCGTCACCGGACGGGTCACCGACGCCGCCCTGGTGGTCGCGCCTGCCGCCGCGCACTACGGATGGGCGCGCGACGACTACGACGCGCTCGCCGGCGCGGTTGTGGCCGGTCACATCGTCGAGTGCGGTACCCAGGCCACCGGAGGCAATTTCCCGCGCTTCACCGAGATCGCCGACCTGCGCCGGCCCGGCTTCCCGATCGCGGAGGTCGCGGCGGACGGCACGAGCGTCATCACCAAGCACCCCGGCACGGGCGGTGTCGTCAACGTGGACACCGTTGCGGCGCAACTGATGTACGAGATCCAGGGCGCGCGATACGGCGGTCCGGACGTGACCACGCGGCTCGACACGATCGAACTCGCGCAAGATGCGCCGGACCGCGTGCGGGTCAGCGGAGTCCGCGGCGAGGCGCCGCCACCCGAGTTGAAGGTGTCGCTCACCACGCTCGGCGGGTTCCGCAACGAAATGGAGTTCGTGTTGACCGGGCTCGACATCGACGCCAAGGCGGACCTCGCCCGCCGCCAACTCGAATCCTGGCTGCCGGTGCGACCGGCCGAACTCGAATGGACGCTGGTGCGCCTGGATCGGCCCGACGCCGAGACCGAGGAACAGGCCAGCGCCCTGCTGCGCTGCGTCGTGCGGGACGCGGACCCGAGCAAGGTCGGCCGCGCGTTCGCCAACATCGCCGTCGAGCTCGCCCTCGCCAGCTATCCGGGTTGCCACTTCACGACGATGCCCGGCAACGGATCGCCCTATGGCGTGTACACCCCGGCGTTCGTCGACGCGAAACTCGTCCCGCAGACCGCCGTGCTGCCCGACGGGAGCCGACGCGAGATCCCCCCGCCGGACGACACGCTGCCGCTCGGCCCGGTCACCGAACCCCCCTTCCCCGAACCGCTTTCGGCAAGTCCGACCACCCGCGCGCCGCTCGGCACGGTCGCCCTCGCGCGCAGCGGCGACAAGGGCGGCGACGCGAACATCGGCGTCTGGGTGCGCACCGACGAGCAGTGGCGCTGGCTGGCGCACACCCTCACCGTCGACCTCGTTCGGGAACTGTTGCCCGAGACGAAGGACCTACCGATCACCCGGCACGTGCTGCCCAACCTGCGGGCCCTCAACTTCGTCATCGAGGGACTGCTCGGCGCCGGGGTGGCGTATCAGGCGCGGTTCGATCCGCAGGCCAAGGGGCTCGCGGAATGGTTGCGCTCGCGGCACGTCGACGTTCCCCAGGTGTGGTCGTGAATCCCTGGCACACCCCCGAACGGGAGCAGTTGCGCGCCACCGTCCGCGGTTTCGTGCAGCGCGAAGTGCTGCCCGACCTCGACGGCTGGGAGCGCAGCGGGGAACTTCCGCGCGAACTGCACAAGAAGGCCGCCGAACTGGGGTTGCTCGGGATCCAGTTTCCCGAGGCCGTCGGCGGGGCGGGTGGCGACGGCATCGACGCCGCGATCGTCTGCGAGGAGATGCACCGCGCGGGAGCATCCGGTGGGCTGTTCGCGTCCCTGTTCACCTGCGGCATCGCGGTCCCGCACCTGATCCGCGCGGGCGAATCCCCGCAAATCGAGCGCTGGGTGAAGCCCACGCTGGCAGGCGAATTGATCGGTTCGCTCGCAATCACCGAGCCCGGCGGCGGCTCCGACGTCGGGCACCTGCGCACCAGCGCCCGCCGCGACGGCGACCACTACGTCGTCGACGGCGCCAAGACGTTCATCACCTCCGGTTGTCGGGCCGACTTCGTGGTCACCGCGGTCCGTACCGGCGGCCCCGGCGCGCGCGGGGTGTCGCTGCTCGTGATCGAAAAGGGGACAGAAGGTTTCACCGTCAGCCGCAAGCTGGAGAAGATGGGCTGGCTGGCGTCCGACACGGCGGAGCTGAGCTTCGACGCCGTGCGGGTGCCCGTGGAGAACCTCGTCGGCGCCGAGAACAGCGGTTTCGCGCAGATCGCGACCGCGTTCGTCAGCGAACGCGCCGGCATCGCCACTCAGGCGCACGCGAGTGCGCAACGCTGCCTCGACCTCACCGTGCAGTGGTGCCGCGATCGGGAGACGTTCGGCCGCCCGTTGATCAGCCGCCAGAGCGTACAGACCACGCTCACGGAGATGGCGCGGCGCATCGACGTCGCCCGAGTCTACACCCGCAGCGTCATCGAACGCGCGGTCGCCGGCGAGCAGGATCTCATCGCCGAGGTGTGCTTCGCCAAGAACACCGCCGTCGAGGCGGGGGAGTGGGTGGCGCATCAGGCGGTCCAACTGTTCGGCGGACTCGGCTACATGCGCGAGTCCGAGGTGGAGCGCCAGTACCGCGACATGCGCATCCTCGGCATCGGCGGCGGCACCACGGAGATCCTCACCGCGCTCGCGGCGAAACGATTGGGGTACCAGGCATGACGGCATTGCGATCCACGCTCGATCCGGCCTCGGCGGGCTACCGCGCCGCGGCCGACGCGATGGCGGCGAGACTCGACGAGGTCGAGGCCGAGTTCGCCAAAGCGCTCGCCGGCGGCGGGCCCGACAAACTCGCCCGACATCGCAAGCGCGGCAAGCTGACCGCCCGGGAACGGATCGACCTGCTGCTCGATGAGGACTCGCCGTTCCTGGAACTGTGCCCGCTCGCCGCTTGGGGCAGCGAATTCCAGGTCGGCGCCAGCAACGTCATCGGGATCGGCGTGATCGAGGGCACAGAAGCCATGATCGTCGCCAACGATCCCACCGTGCGCGGCGGCACCAGCAACCCCTGGACCCTTCGGAAAGCCTTCCGCGCCAACGAGATAGTCGAGCAGAACCGGCTGCCGGTGATCTCGCTGGTCGAGTCCGGTGGCGCCGACCTGCCGACCCAGAAGGAGGTTTTCATCCCCGGCGGTCGGATATTCCGCGACCTCACCCGCGCCTCGGCCAAGGGCATCCCGACCATTGCGCTGGTGTTCGGCAACTCCACCGCCGGCGGCGCCTACATCCCCGGGATGTCGGATCACAGTGTGATGATCCGCGAACGGTCCAAGGTGTTCCTCGGCGGACCGCCGCTGGTCAAGATGGCCACCGGCGAGGAGTCCGACGACGAGTCTCTCGGCGGCGCCGAGATGCATGCCCGCACCTCGGGTCTCGCCGACTACTTCGCCGTCGACGAGCAGGACGCCATCCGGATCGGGCGTTCGATCGTGCGCCGGCTCAATTGGCGCAAGCGAGGGCCGGCCCCGCGATCGACTGTCATCGAACCGCTGCACGATCCCGAGGAACTTCTCGGCGTCGTGCCCGCCGACCTCAAGGTTCCGTTCGACCCGCGGGAGGTCATCGCCCGCATCGTCGACGGCTCCGACTTCGACGAGTTCAAACCGTTGTACGGGTCGAGCCTGGTCACCGGGTGGGCGGAACTGCACGGTTATCCGATCGGCATCCTCGCCAACGCCCGCGGGATCCTGTTCTCCGAGGAGGCGCAGAAGGCGGCGCAGTTCATCCAGTTGGCGAACCGATCCAGCACTCCGTTGCTGTTCCTGCACAACACCACCGGCTACATGGTCGGCAAGGAGTACGAACAGGGCGGCATCATCAAGCACGGCGCGATGATGATCAACGCCGTCTCCAACTCGACGGTCCCGCACCTCTCGCTGCTGATCGGCGCCTCCTACGGCGCCGGGCACTACGGCATGTGCGGCCGTGCCTACGACCCTCGGTTCCTGTTCGCCTGGCCCAGTGCGAAATCCGCCGTAATGGGGCCGGCCCAGTTGGCGGGGGTGATCTCGATCGTCAGCCGCGCCGCGGCCGAGGCCAAGGGTGTGCCGTTCGACGAGCAGGCCGACGCCGGCATGCGCGCGATGGTGGAGAACCAGATCGAGGCAGAGTCGCTTCCGATGTTCCTGTCCGGGCGACTCTACGACGACGGGATCATCGATCCCCGCGACACCCGCACGGTGTTGGGCATGTGCCTGTCGGCCATCCACAACGCCCCGATCCAAGGCACCGAGAACTTCGGCGTCTTCAGGATGTGAGCATGCAGTGAAATCTCCCGTCGCTTCGCTCGCCTCGGTGTCATCTCCCGTCGCTTCGCTCGCCCCAATGACAGTACTGGTCGCCAACCGCGGCGAGATCGCCCGCCGGGTCTTCGCCACCTGCCGCCGCCTCGGGATCGGCACGGTCGCGGTGTATTCCGACGCCGACGCAGACGCGCCGCACGTCCGGGAGGCCGACGCCGCGGTGCGCCTGCCCGGCAACACCCCCACCGAGACCTACCTGCGCGGTGACCTGGTGATCGCCGCCGCCCGTTCCGCCGGCGCCGACGCGATCCACCCCGGTTATGGATTCCTCTCGGAGAACGCCGAGTTCGCGCGCGGCGTGCTCGCCGCCGGGTTGATCTGGATCGGGCCACCCGCGGCGGCGATCGAATCCATGGGCTCGAAGGTCGAGTCGAAGAAACTGATGGATGCCGCGGGGGTCCCCGTGCTCGCCGAGTTGGACCCCGATCTCGTGTGCGAGGCGGATCTGCCGGTGCTGATCAAGGCGTCGGCGGGTGGCGGCGGGCGCGGCATGCGGGTGGTGCGCACCCTCAACGAGTTGCCGGACCAACTCGCCGCCGCGCGGCGCGAGGCGAAGTCCGCATTCGGCGACCCGACCGTGTTTTGCGAGCGATACCTCGAGACCGGCCGCCACATCGAGGTGCAGATCATGGCCGATCGGCACGGCACTGTGTGGGCGGTGGGCGAGCGGGAGTGCTCGATCCAGCGCCGACACCAGAAGGTCGTCGAGGAGGCGCCCTCGCCCCTGGTGGAGCGCGTGGACGGGATGCGAGAGCGGCTGTTCGACGCTGCGGTCCGGGCGGGGCAGGCGGTGGGCTACGAGGGCGCGGGTACCGTCGAGTTTCTCGCCGCCGGCGGTGACTTCTTCTTCCTGGAGATGAACACCCGACTGCAGGTCGAGCACCCCGTCACCGAACTCACCACCGGTGTCGACCTGGTCGCGCTGCAACTACGGGTCGCCGCCGGGCGGCCGCTACCGCCGGATCCGCCCGCGCGCCGCGGCCACGCGATCGAGGTCCGCCTCTACGCCGAGGACCCAGCGCACGACTGGCAGCCGCAGAGCGGCACCCTGCACCGGTTCGAGGTCCCCGGGGTGATCGCGGAGTTCGCGAATCCCACGACGGCCGGCATCCGTCTCGACAGCGGCGTCGTCGACGGCAGCGTGATCGGCGTGCACTACGACCCGATGCTGGCCAAGGTCATCGGATACGCCGAGGACCGCGGCACCGCTGCGCACATGCTCGCGACGACGTTGCAGCGCAGCCGGATCCACGGCGTCACCACCAACCGCGACCTTCTGGTACGCGCCCTGCGGCACCCGGCGTTCCTTGCGGGCGACACCGACACCGCGTTCTTCGCCACCCACGACCTCGGCGTTCTGTCCGCGCCGTTGGCGGAACCCGAAACGGTCGAACTGGCCGCGGTTGCGGCGGCACTCGCGGAGGCCGCCGCCAACCGCGCGGCGACCCCCGTGGCGCGCGGCGTGCCCGGTGGCTGGCGCAACGTCGGCGGGGACCCGCAGCGCAAGTCGTATCTCGACGCCGCCGGCATCGCGCACGAGGTCCGGTACCGGCGTACCAGGTCCGGCATCGCGGTAGACACGGACCACCCGGTCACCGTGGAGGATGCGGCACCGGAGGTGGTGGTCCTCGAACGCGACGGCGTGGCACGGCGGTTCGACGTCGCGCGCTACGGCACACTGGTCTGCGTGGACTCGGCGCTGGGTCCGGTCGCGTTGACCCGCAAGCCGCGGTTCGTCGACCCCGCCGACCAGGTCGCAAGCGGGTCGTTGCTGGCGCCCATGCCGGGCACCGTGATTCGCGTCGCGGCTCGGGTGGGTGAACGCGTCGGTGTGGGTGATCCGTTGCTGTGGTTGGAGGCGATGAAAATGGAACACACGATCACCGCCGTCGCCGACGGCGTGGTCACCGAGTTGAACGTCGAGGTCGGCCATCAAGTCGCGGTCGGCACAGTCCTGGCCGTGATCGAATCCGGGGAGGATCAATGAGCGTCATCGAAACTCAGGAACAGGAGCAACTGCGGGCCGCGGTCGCGAAACTTGCGCAGAAGTACGGCTACCGCGACTACGTGCTGCCCAAGGCGCGCCGCGGCGAACCGCTCACCGAACTATGGGACGAGGCAGGCAAACTCGGCTTCCTGGGGGTGAACTTGCCGGAGGAGTACGGCGGCGGGGGAGCGGGGATCTACGAACTCGCGCTGGTGCAGGAGGAGATGGCCGCCGCCGGCGCAGGCCTGCTGCTGGTCGTGGTCTCGCCGGCGATCTGCGGCACGATCATCGCCAAGTTCGGCACCGACGAGCAGAAGCAAAATTGGCTGCCGCGCCTGGCCGACGGGTCGGCAAAGATGGCCTTCGGCATCACCGAACCCGACGCCGGGTCGAACTCGCACCAGATCACCACGACCGCCCGCCGCGACGGCGACTCCTGGATCCTCAACGGCCGTAAGGTCTTCATTTCTGGTGTCGACCAGGCCGATGCCGTGCTCATCGTCGTGCGCACCTCCGATCCCGACGGAGGCAACCTGCGGCCGGCGCTGTTCATCGTCCCCACCGACGCGGAGAACTTCGTCGCGCAGCCGATGGAGATGGACATCGTCGAACCCGACCATCAGTTCACGCTGTTCTTCGACGACGTGCGCCTGCCCGCCGACGCGCTGGTCGGCCAGGAAGAGGCCGCGCTCGCGCAACTGTTCGCCGGGCTCAACCCGGAACGGATCCTCGGCGCGGCGATGTCGGTCGGGATGGGCCGCTACGCGCTCGACCGGGCCGTCGAGTACGCCAACCAGCGCACGGTGTGGAAGACGACGATCGGTGCGCACCAAGGCATTGCGCATCCATTGGCGCAGATCAAGATCGAACTCGAGCTCGCCAGGCTGATGATGCAGAAGGCGGCGGTGCTCTACGACACCGGCGACGACGTCGGCGCCGCGGAGGCGGCGAATATGGCGAAATACGCTGCGGCCGAGGTGAGCGTCAAGGCGCTCGACCAGGCGATCCAGACCCACGGCGGGGCAGGCTTCACAGCCGAGTACGGCCTGGCGTCGATGCTGGCGGCCGCCCGGATCGCGCGTGTCGCCCCGGTCAGCCGCGAGATGATCCTCAACTTCGTGGCACAGCACTCGCTCGGCCTGCCTAAGTCGTACTGATATGGCCGACACCGAGACTCACATCGAGCACTGCGTGGGCTACGAGGTCGTCCACGGTTTCGCGACCCTCACCCTCGACTCTCCGCACAACCGCAACGCGATCTCGTCGCGGTTGCTCGCAGAGTTGACCGAGGGGCTGCGCGCCGCCGCGACCGACGCCGACGTGCGCGCCGTCGTGCTGACCCACACCGGCGGCACGTTCTGCGCGGGCGCGGATCTCAGCGAGGCCGCCGATCAGGACCCGGCGGTCGCGGCGGACCGGCGCACCCGGGCGATGATCGACCTGCTGCGCGGCATCGTGGAGCTCCCGAAACCGGTGATCGCGGCGGTGGACGGGCACGTCCGCGCTGGCGGGATGGGCATCCTCGCCGCCTGCGACATCGCGGTCGCCGGGCCCGCGAGCACCTTCGCTCTGACCGAGGTCCGGATCGGGGTGGCGCCGTTCATGATCTCGCTGACGCTGCTGCCGCGGCTGGCCGCCCGGGCCGCGAGCCGCTACTACCTGACCGGTGAGAAGTTCGACGCGTCCACCGCCGCAGAGATCGGGCTGATCACGATCGCCGCCGACGACGTCACGGCCACGGTGGTCGACCTGTGTGCGCAGTTGGGCAAGGCGTCGCCGCAGGGTCTGACCGAGGCCAAGCGACTCACCAACGCGGCGCTCGTCGCCGAATTCGATTCCTCCGCAGACGAACTGGCCCATCGGTCGGCTCGGTTCTTCGGCACCCCGGACGCGATCGAGGGCATCACCGCGTTCCTGCAGAAACGCCCACCCCGGTGGGAGCTGTGAGCGACCGCGAGCCCAAGCAGGACCGCAGCCGCGCGACCCGGGCGCGGCTGCTCGAGGCGACCGTCGAGTGCCTGGCCAAACACGGCTGGTCGGCGACCACGGTCGCCGTGGTCGCCGAGCGGGCCGGAGTGTCCCGCGGCGCGGCCCAGCACCACTTCCCGGTGCGCGAGGACCTCATCACGGCGGCCCTGGAGATGATGTTCGAGGTTCGCAGCGGCGAGGCGATCGCCGAGATGTCGACCCTGCCGACGGGTCCGGGCCGCACCGAGGCCGTCGTCGTCGGCCTGGTCGACTACTACGTCAGCCCGCTGTTCAAGGCGGCCCTGCAGGTCTGGACGGCCGCCGCCGCGGACCCGGCGCTGCGGGCGCGGATCGTGCCGCTCGAGGCCAAGTTCGGCCGCCAGGTCCACCGCATGGCGGTAGCGGCGCTCGCCGTCGACGACACCGACCCGACCGCGCACCACCTCGTTCAGGCGACGCTGGACCTCGCCCGCGGGCTCGCGCTCGCCGACGTGCTCACCGACGATTCGGAGCGTCGGGAGAAGGTCGTGCTGGCGTGGGCGCAGACCGTGGAGCAAGCACTACGCTGATTGCGTCAGAGTCTGGCATCCCGCGCCCCCGCTTCGAGATCCCGCACTAACCCCGCGAAGGCGTCGTCGCGCCTGTCGTCGGGTGCGCGCAGGATCGCCGACGGATGCGTGGTCGCCACGATGGCACGGCCATCGAAGTCCAGCACCTCTTTGCAGGAGGGACCGGTCGGCTATCGGGCTACCCGGTAGCGGACGTAGACCACTTTCGAGTTCAAGGTCCGACTCTCGATGAGTGCGAGGTTCACCCGTTGCTCGCGTTGGGGAAAGAACGAAGTGCCACCACCGACCAGCACCGGGTAGACCCTGGCCCGATACTCGTCGATCAAACCCAACGCGGCCGCCTCGGCGGCCAGAGTCGCGCCGCCGATCGCGATGTCACCCTCCGCAGGGTCTGCTCGTAACCGTTCGATTTCCTCCGCCAGACCGCCAGACGCCAAGCGGGCGTTTCCCTGCACCTGCGACAGCGTGTTGGAGAACACCACCTTCGGGAGCGCCTTCCAGATCGCAGCGAATTCGAGCGTCGAGAAGTCGAGCGACGGGTTCTGGTCAGCGGACTCCCAATACAGCATGGTCTCGTACAACCGTCGTCCCAGCAGATGCACGCCGACCTCGCGCACCTCATCGGTGGCGAGGCGAAAGACCTCCTCATCGGGCGCCCCCCAGTCGAAGGAGCCGTCCGGCCCGACGATGTAGCCGTCCAGCGACACGGCCATCGAGTAGGTCACACTGCGCATCAGAACATCTCCTCCGTGACGGATTCGCCCCGTCATGAGTCGAGTATCTCGTAACCGGTCAACCTGGACTTGCTGCCTAGACGAGGTGCGGCTCAGCGGGTCCGGTACTGCGCGTAGATCAGTCCGCTGTCGAAGGCACACTCCTCGACCAAGTCGAGATCGAGGCGTACGCCGTCTGGGAAGAATCGCTTTCTGCCGCCGACCACGCTCGTGGAGATGAAGAGGTGGTATTCGTCCACCAAGCCGGCCGCGATCGCCTGGGCCGCGAGGTTCGGGCCGTCGACGGTGAGGTCCTGATCAGCCTCGGCCTTGAGCCTGCGCACCGCGTCCGGGTCGAAGGTCCGCTCGATCCTGGTCTTCGCGCTCGAAACCGACTCCAGCGTCATGGAGTACACGACCTTCTCCGCGACCCGCCAGTCGTTCGCGTACTGCAGGATGTGCGGCGGCACGTCGGGCTCGTCGTGCACGGTCTCCCAGAAGACCATCGTTTCGTACATCCGCCGGCCGTACAGGTACGTGCCCACGTCGCGGAAGACGTCCCCGATGAGGTGTGCACCTCCGGGTCTTCGGCCCCCCTGCCGAGGTCGCCCTCCGCCGCTTCGGCGTAGCCGTCGAGCGAGGTGATCATCGAGTAGATGAGCTTGGCCATGTTCAGCTCCTTTGCCTGAGGTGAGTCAATCGGCTCACCACGACCGATCGAAGCCATGGTGCTTGCGGCCGGCGACGCGCCCGGCGGAGATCTCGTCGACCCCGACCGGGGACTTCCGCGCGGTTCGACCGCCCTGGGCGTCGCGTACGTGGAGCTGCTGAACCGTCCTCGCATGGAGGACTTGATCCGGGCCGTGATCGCCGAGTCCCCGAGGTTTCCGCAACTGCGCGAGCGGACTTTCAATTTCGGCACACTGCCCGTGTTCGCGGCGCTGGGACGTTACCTCCGAGCGGAGAACGCTGCGGGAACCGCGAACGTCGATGATCCGGACGTGGCGGCAGCGCAGTTCCTCGGCATGATCTCCACGGTTGTCTTCTGGCCCCGCCTCGTCCACGGCAACTGGTCGCTCAGCGAGGATGAGACGCTCCGAGTGGTAGACGAAGCATCTCGGACGATCGTCGCACGCTACGCCGCGCCCTTGAGTCGCTAGTTCCCGTTGACGGTGACGTGGAGGTGGTCGAGCGGGGCTGCGCGACACCAGGCGTAACGTCTCATCGCTCACAACCGACGGCAGTGATGCTTGCTACTGAGAGGATCTCATTGAGAAGCACAATTATCGCGGCAGCACGCGTCACCGCCGCCGTCGTATCGGGGCTGGCCTTCGCAGCGCTCATCGGCTCCGGCACCGCCCAAGCGGCCCCCCAGGACTGCGTCATCCAGCGGGATGCCTTCAGTGCGACGGCGACCTGCCATGACACCGATGCGCCCGCTGTCAGAGAGTACGCGCTGATCGTCGACTGTTGGGGCCTGCACGGCATCCCCAACGCCTTCCCGTTCTATGCGATCGGGCCCTATAGCCAATCCAGTCGCTCATTCGTGCCGACAGGTCAGGCCACGGGGGATTGCAGCACGAATTGGGGCGCCCCCTCGTTGAATGCCGGCGTGATCACCAACGCCCACGTGGCGATCTATCGCCAGTAGCTGGCACCAGGGACGCGACCGCATGTCCGCCGAAACCGCGCACGTGGTTGACGATCCACATCCTTGCCTCGACATCGCCGGCCACGTGGAGGCCGCGCGCTTGCTCCTACCTCCAGAAGAACCCGAAGATCCCCAGCTCGAAGAGCCCACCCAGGCATATCCGCCCGATTCTCGGCGAGTGCTGCCCGCAACCCCAGTAAGCTTCGCTCGCGCCGGGACGCAGGCCTTAAGGGAGCGCGGTCGAGCGCCCGGCCGGCCGGGCCTACGACCGACTCGCCGCGCCGGTGCTCGTGGCCGCCGGGCTGCTCGCCCGCGAGAGGTTCGTGGCGCCCGGGCGTCGCCCGCGCCGAACACCGTCTGGTGGCGGCGCGGTACAGATCGCAGCCGCGGCAGCCGCAGGCGGCGGCGCGCAGGTGATCGAGGACACGCATTGCGGGCAGGTACTCCTCGGCGCTCACCCGGCGGTGAATACCGCCCCGACCCCGTCCTCACATGCCGGCGCCGCAGCCACCGCGCTCGGGGGGCGGGCGGGGGATGTCTCGGTGGCGGCGCCGCAGGACTGAGGGGTCCCCTCATGTGCGAGAACGACGGTGAGGGGACCCCTAAGTAGCGCAACGGGCGGCGGGCGGCCGGAGCAACTGAGGTAACCCTTGCTAGCTCCCGGGAAGGAATTCCGTCACACTCGTGTTGTGAAAAGCATGGGGCTGACGAAGACGGGCGCTGAGAGGTGTGTGTCCGCTGTGCCTACTGCGCCCGCGTCGTCGGCTGCCCACGTCGAGGGGCAGACCCGAGCCGCCGTCGTCCAGCTGTTGCTGGAGGAGGGCCCGATCACCGCGACCGCAATCGGCAAGCGGCTCGGACTCAGCGCCGCGGGTGTTCGTCGGCATCTCGACGCGCTCATCGACGCAGGTCAGGCGCGTGCGATGCGGTCCGCCGCGTGGCAGGTCAAAGGTCGGGGGCGACCTGCCAAGCAGTACCAGTTGACTGCCGCCGGCCGGGGCAAGCTCAACCACGCCTACGACGACCTCGCCGGCGCCGCGATGCGCCAACTGCGTGAGGTCGGCGGCGAAGAGTTGGTGCAACAGTTCGCCCGCAAGCACGCGCAGGCCATCGTGAAGGGAATCGAGCCGCTCGCCGAATCGTCACCGAACGCGACAGCCGCGAAGGCTGTGACCGCGAAGGCCCAAGAAATCGCCGATGCGTTCAGCGCGGCCGGGTTCGCCGCATCGACCCGGCAGGTCGGCGCCGGAGTGCAGATCTGCCAGCACCACTGCCCGGTCTCGCACGTGGCCGAGGAGTTCCCCGAGCTGTGCCAGGCCGAACTCGACGCGCTGCGCGAATTGCTCGGCACCCATGTGCAGCCACTTGCGACCATCGCGAACGGCGACAACGCATGCACCACGCACGTCCCGCTGATGTCCCTACCCGCAACCCCCAAACCCGGTGCCCAGCCCGCGCCGGCCGACGAGACTCCGGAAGGAATGCGATGACCCTCGCAGATCAGCCGCTCACCCAGGACGAGACAATTGCCTCGCTGGGCCACTACGGCTACGGCTGGGCCGACTCGGACGTCGCCGGCGCGAGCGCGCAACGGGGGCTCTCCGAGGCCGTCGTGCGCGACATCTCGGGAAAGAAGAACGAGCCGGACTGGATGCTCGACTTCCGCCTCAAGTCGCTGCGGATCTTCGACCGCAAGCCCATGCCGCACTGGGGGGCGAACCTCGACGGCATCCACTTCGACAACATCAAATACTTCGTACGGTCCACGGAGAAGCAGGCCGCGAGCTGGGAAGACCTGCCCGACGACATCAAGAACACCTACGACAGGCTGGGCATCCCCGAGGCCGAGAAGCAGCGCCTGGTCGCCGGTGTCGCGGCCCAGTACGAATCCGAGGTCGTCTACCACCAGATCCGCGAGGATCTCGAGGAGCAGGGCGTCATCTTCCTCGACACCGACAGCGGACTGCGTGAGCATCCGGAAATCTTCCACGAGTACTTCGGGTCGGTGATCCCGGCCGGGGACAACAAGTTCTCCGCGCTCAACTCCGCGGTGTGGTCGGGTGGCTCGTTCATCTACGTGCCGCCGGGCGTGCGCGTCGACATCCCGCTGCAGGCCTACTTCCGGATCAACACCGAGAACATGGGCCAGTTCGAGCGGACGCTGATCATCGTCGACGAGAACGCCTACGTCCACTACGTGGAGGGCTGTACCGCGCCGATCTACAAGTCCGACTCGCTGCACAGCGCGGTCGTCGAGATCATCGTCAAGAAGGGTGGCCGGTGTCGCTACACCACCATCCAGAACTGGTCCAACAACGTCTACAACCTGGTCACCAAGCGGGCCAAGGCCGAGGCGGGGGCGACGATGGAGTGGATCGACGGCAACATCGGTTCCAAGGTCACGATGAAGTACCCGTCGGTGTGGATGACCGGTGAGCATGCGCGCGGCGAGGTGCTGTCGGTCGCGTTCGCCGGCGCGGGGCAACACCAGGACACCGGCGCGAAGATGCTGCATCTCGCCCCGCACACCTCCTCGACGATCGTCTCGAAGTCGGTGGCGCGCGGCGGCGGTCGCGCCTCCTACCGCGGCCTGGTGCAGATCAACAAGGGTTCGCACGGGTCGCACTCGAACGTGAAGTGCGACGCGCTGCTCGTCGACACGATCAGCCGCAGCGACACCTACCCGTACGTCGACATCCGCGAGGACGACGTCACCATGGGCCACGAGGCGACGGTCTCGAAGGTGAGCGAGGATCAGCTGTTCTACCTGATGAGCCGCGGGCTGACCGAGGACGAGGCGATGGCGATGATCGTGCGCGGCTTCGTCGAGCCGATCGCGAAGGAACTCCCGATGGAGTACGCGCTCGAACTGAACCGGCTCATCGAGCTACAGATGGAAGGGGCCGTCGGCTGATGGCGTCAGTCGATAACGTCGCTGTCGCGGGCGAGGCCCGGACACCGGCGGCGAACAAGGGTGAGGTCTTCACTTCCTTCGACGTGAAGGCCTTCGAGGTGCCCTCGGGGCGCGACGAGGTGTGGCGGTTCACCCCGCTGCGCCGGCTGCGCGGGCTGCACAACGGCACCGCCGCCGCCGACGGCAGCGTGACCGTCGACGTCCGTGCGGCCGACGGCGTCTCGGTCGAAACCGTCGGCCGCGACGACGCCCGCCTCGGCGAGGCCGGTGCGCCCGCCGACCGGGTTGCCGCGCAAGCGTATTCGTCGTTCGAAACCGCGACGGTGCTCAGCGTCGGCAACGAGGTCGAGGTCGCCGAACCGGTGCACGTGACGATCACCGGACCGGGGGAGGGCATGACAGCCTTCGGTCACCTCCAGGTCCGGCTGGGCGCGTTCGCGAAGGCGACGTTTGTGATCGAGCAGGTCGGCAGCGGAACCTACGCGGAGAACGTGGAGTTCATCGTCGGTGACAGCGCGTCGCTCAGCGTCATCGTCGTGCAGGACTGGGCCGACGACGTGGTGCACCTCGCGGCGCATCACGCCCAGGTCGGGCGCGACGCCGTGCTGCGGCACACGCTCGTTACCTTCGGCGGCGAGCTCGTCCGGGTCACGCCGACTGTCCGCTACGCCGGCCCCGGCGGCGACGCCGAACTCCTCGGCATCTACTTCGCCGATGCGGGTCAGCACTTCGAACAGCGCCTGCTCGTGGATCACGCCCAGCCGCACTGCAAGTCGATGGTCGCCTACCGCGGCGCGCTGCAGGGCGACCCGCACTCGGGCAAGCCGGACGCGCACACGGTGTGGGTCGGCGACGTGCTGATCCGCGCCGAGGCCGAGGGCACCGACACCTACGAGGTGAACCGGAACCTGGTGCTCACCGACGGGGCGCGCGCCGACTCGGTGCCGAACCTCGAGATCGAGACCGGTGAGATCATCGGCGCCGGGCACGCGAGCGCGACCGGTCGATTCGACGACGAGCAGTTGTTCTACCTGCGTGCACGCGGCATCCCCGAGCAAGAGGCGCGCCGCCTGGTGGTGCGCGGCTTCTTCCGTGAGCTCATCAACCGCATCGCCATCCCCGACCTTCGTGACCGCCTCGAGGACAAGATCGAGGCCGAACTCGCCGCCATCGGCGCCTAAGGAGACCTGCCTTGACCACACTGGAGATCCGCGACCTGCACGCCGAGGTGGCCAACCCCGACGGCAGTGCCGAGCCGATCAAGATCCTGAACGGGGTGAACCTCACCGTCGCCTCCGGACAGACCCATGCCATCATGGGCCCCAACGGATCCGGCAAGTCGACGCTGTCCTACGCGATCGCCGGCCACCCCAAGTACACCGTCACCTCCGGTTCGATCACCCTCGACGGTGAGAACGTGCTGGAGATGTCCGTCGACGAGCGCGCCCGCGCCGGACTGTTCCTCGCGATGCAGTACCCGGTCGAGGTGCCCGGCGTGTCGACGTCGAACTTCCTGCGTACCGCCGTCACCGCCGTGCGCGGCGAGGCCCCCAAGCTGCGGCACTGGGTCAAGGAGGTCAAGACCGCCATGGCCGAGCTGGAGATCGACCCGGCCTTCGCGGAACGCAGTGTCAACGAGGGGTTCTCGGGTGGCGAGAAGAAACGCCACGAGATCCTGCAGCTCGACCTGCTCAAGCCGAAGATCGCGATCCTCGACGAGACCGACTCCGGTCTCGACGTCGACGCGCTGCGCATCGTGTCCGAGGGCGTCAACCGCTACAAGGAACGCCAGAACAGCGGAATCCTGCTGATCACGCACTACACCCGAATCCTGCGCTACATCAAGCCGGAACAGGTGCACGTGTTCGTCGGCGGCCGGATCGTCGAATCCGGCGGCAGCGAACTCGCCGACGAACTCGACGCCAACGGCTACGTCCGGTTCACTCAAACCGCGAGCGCGGGAGCGTAGGACAATGACGGCTCAGGTCGAGACGCTCGATATCACCAGGATTCGTGCCGACTTCCCGATCCTGGGCCGGACCGTGCGCGACGGAAAACCGCTGGTGTACCTGGATTCCGGCGCCACCTCGCAGCGTCCGGTCCAGGTCCTCGACGCCGAGCGCGAATTTCTGCTCACCAGCAATGCCGCCGTGCACCGCGGTGCGCATCAGCTCGCCGAGGAGGCGACCGACGCCTACGAGGGTGCCCGCGCCGACATCGCACGATTCGTCGGAGTGGAGGCCGGCGACCTGGTCTTCACCAAGAACGCCACCGAGGCGCTGAACCTGGTGACATTCTCCTTCGCGGACGAGCGCTCCCCGTTCCGGCTCGGCCCGGGCGACGAGATCGTCATCACCGAACTCGAGCATCACGCGAACCTGGTGCCCTGGCAGGAGCTTGCCCGGCGCACCGGTGCGACGTTGCGCTGGTACGGCGTCACCGACGAGGGTCGGATCGATCTCGATTCGTTGGAACTCACGGAGGCCGTGAAGGTCGTTGCGTTCACGCACCAGTCCAACGTCACCGGTGCGGTTGCTCCCGTGGCCGAACTCGTCCGACGCGCGAAGGCCGTCGGCGCGTTGGTGGTGCTCGACGCCTGCCAATCCGTGCCGCACATGCCGGTCGACTTCCGCGCCCTCGAGGTGGACTTCGCCGCGTTCTCCGGTCACAAGATGCTTGGGCCGTCCGGCGTCGGCGTCCTCTACGGTCGTCGCGAGCTGTTGGATCAGCTGCCGCCGTTCATCACCGGCGGCTCGATGATCGAGACGGTGACCATGGAGGTCAGCACATACGCGCCGCCGCCGCAGCGGTTCGAGGCAGGTGTGCCGATGACGTCGCAGGTTGTCGGCCTCGGCGCGGCGGTGCGGTATCTGGAAAGCATAGGCATGGAAGCCGTTGCGGCGCATGAACACTCGTTGGTTTCCGCCGCACTACGAGGCCTGAGCGAAGTCGACGGAGTCCGGATCGCCGGACCTACCGAGAACGTTCATCGCGGTGGTGCGGTCTCCTTCGTCGTCGACGGCATCCACGCGCACGACCTCGGCCAGATCCTGGACGACGAAGGCGTCGCGGTACGCGTCGGGCACCACTGCGCCTGGCCACTGCATCGGCGGTTCGGCATCGCCGCCACGGCCCGGGCGTCCTTCGCGGTGTACAACACCCTCGACGAGGTGGATGCACTTGTCGCCGCGGTGCGAAGGGCACAGGATTTCTTCGGCACCCACGACGCCAGCGAACTGCATCGCGAAGTCAGCGCGACGGTCGACGGAGCATCTTGACCATGCGAATGGAACAGATGTACCAGGAAGTGATCCTGGACCACTACAAACACCCGCACCACCGCGGTCTGCGGGAGCCGTTCGGTGCGGAGGTCCACCATGTCAACCCGACCTGCGGCGACGAGGTGACACTGCGCGTGCTGATCGCCGACGACGGCACCGTCGCGGACGTCTCCTACGACGGGCAGGGTTGCTCGATCAGCCAGGCGGCGACGTCGGTGCTGACCGACCAGGTGATCGGGCAACCGTTGGAGACGGCGCTCGACATCGTCGATGCGTTCAACGCGATGATCGGCAGCCGCGGCGCCATCGAGGGCGACGAGGACGTGATCGGCGACGGCATCGCGTTCGTCGGGGTTTCGAAGTACCCGGCGCGGGTGAAGTGCGCGCTACTGGGCTGGATGGCGTTCAAGGACGCCGTCGTCCGCATCGACGAACAGGAGGCATCGTGACCGATACGACCCACGAAACCGACGAGGTCACGGCGACTATCGAAGCAGCGACTACCGAGGAAGCGAACCCGCCGGATCCCGAGACAGCCAAGCTGATCGAGGACATCGAGGAAGCGATGCGCGACGTCGTGGATCCCGAACTCGGCATCAACGTCGTGGACCTCGGCTTGGTCTACGGCATCAACGTCGAGGACGAACAGCAGACCGCCGTGATCGACATGACCCTTACCTCGGCCGCCTGCCCCCTCACCGACGTCATCGAGGACCAGTCGCGCAACGCCCTGGTGAGCAGCGGGTTGGTCAACGACCTCAAGATCAACTGGGTCTGGATCCCGCCGTGGGGCCCGGACAAGATCACCGACGACGGCCGCGAACAGCTCCGCGCCCTCGGCTTCACGGTATAGAGCGGCTCCGCCGCCCGTGAGTGGTTGTGGAGTCTCTGGACCCCACAAACACTCACGACCCCTCGCGGGCAACCGCCCGGCCCCTCCGTGATCACGCCCGTGTGGCCCCTGTTCTCGGCGTGTCGGAGGCCGCACGAGCGTGATCAACTCCGCGGGGTTCTAGTTCTGACCGGGTCCGAACACACCGCGTCGGTGATTCCACGAACAAAACTGGCGGTCGGTTGCCGCCGTACCCTCGTCTGCGTGAGCGGATACGAGTCCCACGTCGAGCGCCTGATCCGGGAGGCGACCGAGCGGGGTGAGTTCGACAATCTGCCCGACGCGGGCAAACCGCTGGACCTGAGCGGCGCCGACGACCCGAACTGGTGGGTCAAGCGCAAACTCGTGCAGGACGACCTCGACCCGCTCGCGGCGTTGCCGGTCGTGCTCCAATTGCGCAAGGAGCGGGACGGATACCCGCAGTCCCTCGCCGATATCCGAGACGAGCGAACGGTGCGACACGTGTTGGCCGACTTCAACCGCCGCGTCCGTCTCGATCGACTCGAGCCCCGCTTCGGGCCGACGACGCACCTCGTGGTGCAGACGGTCGACATCGACGACATGGTCCGCCGCTGGCGCCACCTCCCTCTCCGGTGAGTTGGAGGGGGCGCACCGTCAGCCCACGACCTCGCGCACCTGCGGCTCCGCGTGCCAGCTGAGGACCGCCCGTGACTGCGGGGTGCTCCACACCTTCTCGAGGAATGGGACGAACTCTTCGGCCTGACGCCGATCCGCGAACTCGAGGTCGACATGTACGGAGGTCGGGTCGAGGACCGAGCGCGTCACCCGGTAGGCGGCGACGCCACGCTCGGCGCGCGCGTCCTCGAACTTGTCGAACGCCGCCTTCCACGCGCCGAATTCGGGGATCTTGTTCTCGATGTGCAGGGTGTACATATTTCCTCCTTGGTGGCTAGCTCCACGGTAGGAACCCGCGTGCTGCGCGGGCCATCCCCAGCCCTGGGGGTATCGCGGCCTACGCTGGGTCAATGGCCGCGGATCTGGTGGCGCGCGTCGAGCGGACGTGTGCGCGCGATCTCGACGCCAAGCAGCTGCGCATCGAGGTGTTGCGTGACCTCGCCGTCGTCGGGTTCGATGCCCACGTGTGGGCGCTGACCGACCCGGTGACGCGGGTGGGCACCTCGCCGCTGGCAACCGTGCCCGGCCTGCAGTGGCCGCGGCTGCCCGACCTGGTCCGGACGCGTTACCTCAGCCGAACGCTGCGCTGGACGACGCTGTTGGACACGCACCGCAGCGTCGACACGCTGTGTCACGCGACCGGCGGCGACCTCGATCAGTCGCCGCTCTGGCGCGCGATGCTGCGTGAACTCGGCGTGACGGACGTGGTCCTGTCCGTGTTCGCCGACCGTTTCGGCTGCTGGGGCTGGCTCGACCTGTGGCGCTTCTCCCCGCATCCGCCGTTTCAGCCCGGCGACGTGGCCCGGCTCGCCGAACTCGCACCGATCCTCACCACCGCGTTACGTCGTTGCGAGGCACGCAGTTTCGGGCAGAGCGCGCCAGCCGGGTCGGTGGGCGCGGCGGTCGTGATGCTCGGCCCGGACATGCACGTGCGCGGACAGACCCCGGACGCGCAGGCGCAACTGTTCCGGCTGAACCCACCCGATCCGCGGCCCGACGGCACCCCCGTCGGCGTTCCCGCGATCCCGGCCGCCGCCTACAACGTCGCCGCGCAGTTGATCGCGCGCGAGCAGGGCGTCGACGATGCGCCGGCGCGGTCGCGGGTGCATGTGGGACTGCCGCGCTGGGTCACTTTGAAGGCGGACAGGATCGCCGGCCCGGGACCGCGGGAGGAGCGCGACATCGTCGTGACCATCGAGGAATCCAGCGTCGCCGATCGCCTCGACCTGTTCTCACGCTGCCACGGGCTCACCCGCCGCGAGAACGAGCTGCTCGCGGTGTTGCTGCAGGGCAAGGCCACCCGGGCGATCGCCGCCGAATTGTTCCTGTCCGAGCACACCGTCAACGACCACGTCAAGGCGATCCTCGCCAAGACCGGGTGCGCGAACCGGCAGGTGTTGCTCGCTCGGATCGCCGGCTGAGAAGGGTTCACGTCAGCGCCGATGTTGCTCCTTCGCCGCCTTCTGCCAGTTGCCTGGCCGATGACGGAGTGCCGATGGTTCAAGCGTTGCCAGAATTCACCGGCATGGCCAGGATAGGATCATCGGCATGTCTGCAACCCTCGCCGGGCTGGAAGCACGCACCGCGGCGTGGAAGCGAACTAGGCCGACTACCGCGCGGTGATAGCCACGGTCAACGCGCTGAGCACGCAAACCCGCGAACGCCTGGACCGGGTGAACGGGCGGTTCGACGAGATGCGTGGCTATGTCGACGGCCGATTCAACGAGGCCGAGCGGACGGCAGCGGCGCGGCACCGCTCCATCGAGGAACACCTTGCGGAACTGAAAGAACTCATCCTGCAATTTCGCCACACCTGAACGGCGACCCGGAGCCGGGATAGGGGCGCCTACTCGATCCGCGCGATCACCGCCCCCTGCGCGACCTCCTCGCCCTCCCCGGCGACCACGGTGATGGTGCCCGCCGCGGGGGCGAGCACCTCCGTGTCGACCTTGTCCATCGCGACCTCCGCGACGAGTTGATCGACCTTCACCGTCTCGCCGGACTCGACGAACCAGGTGGACACCACCCCGGTCGCGTCGGCGTCCTCCGACATCGCCGGGAAGGTCACATCCGTCATCCCTGCATCACCCGGCGCACCGCCTCCTCGATCCGGGCCGGGGTGGGCAAGACGGCGTATTCGAGGTCGCGCGAGTAGGGGATCGGCACGTCGGGCACCGCGACCCGCTCCACCGCCCGCAGCGACGCCGGGTTGCGTTCGACCACCGACGTGATCACCTCACCCGAGAGCCCGAACGACTGGTAGTCCTCGTCGACGACGACGAGCCGCCCGGTCTTGCGCACCGACGCCACCACGGTGTCGCGGTCCAGGGGCACGACGCTACGCAGGTCGACGACCTCCACGCTGATCCCGTCGTCGACCAGCTTCTCCGCCACATCGAGGCTGTGGTGCACGCCCAACGACAGGGTGACGACGGTGACGTCGCTGCCCTCGCGGCACACCTTCGCCTTACCGAGTGGCACTTCGTAGGGTTCCTCGGGTACGGCGCCGATCGAGCGGCGGTTCTTCTTCATCCACGGCAATCCCATGACGCCCTTGTGGAACAGGTAGATGACGGGGTCGTCGCTGCGGATCGCTGCGGTCATCAGGCCCTTCGCGTCGTACGGCGTGGAGGGCACGGCGATCCTCATGCCCGGCAGGTGCGCGAACGTCCCCCACAGGCACTGCGAATGCTGCGCCCCGTCGGAGTATCCACCGCCGACGGCACTGGTCAGCACCATCGGCACGCGGACGTTGCCGCCGGACTCGAAGTGGATCTTCGCCATGTGGTTGTAGATCTGGTCCATGCAGACGCCGAAGAAGTCGACGAACATCAACTCCACGATCGGGCGCATGCCCTCGACGGCGGCGCCGATCCCCAGTCCGATGAACGCCGTTTCCGAAATCGGGGTGTCCAGAACACGTTTCGCCCCGAACTCGTCGAGAAGGCCGGTGGTGGAGCTGAAGATGCCGCCGTATGCGCCGACGTCCTCACCCAGCACGAACACGGAGTCGTCGACGCGCATCTGCTGCGCAATGGCCTCGACCATCGCCTTGGCGGTGCTGAGCCGGCGCGTTCCCGGGTCAGGTTCCTGCGGCAGGTCGTGGGCGGGGGTGGTTGCGGCGCTTGTTTCGGAGGCCATCTCAGGCTCCTTCCACGAACACGTACCGGGTCGCCTCGGCGGGGTCCGGGTTGGGAGAGTCCTTGGCGAACACGACGGCGTCCTCGACCCGCTC
Source organism: Aldersonia sp. (assembly GCA_036524855.1). Classification (GTDB taxonomy): domain Bacteria; phylum Actinomycetota; class Actinomycetes; order Mycobacteriales; family Mycobacteriaceae; genus Aldersonia. The sequence continues at coordinate 33,026 of DATDBL010000247.1, forward strand.
CTGCGCGGACGCGGTCATGACGGAGATGTCGTCGTCGGTGATTACTCCCGTGTCGACGAGGCGTTTGCCGTACTGCGGGATCGGGTCGTGCTCCGACGCGGTGCTCGCGTCCTCGCGGTAGCCCTGGGCATCACCCTCGAAGTGGCCCCACAACCGCAGCGTGTGGATCTCGATCAGGCTGGGGCCGCCGCCGGAGCGGGCGAGCGCGACGGCTTCGGCGGTCGCGGCGTGCACCGCCTCGACGTCGTTGCCCTCCACCCGCACACCCGGCATGCCGTAGCCCTGCGCGCGGTCGGCGTTGGACTTCAACGCGGTCGACGCGTCGCGCGGCACCGAGATCGCCCAGTCGTTGTCCTCCACGACGAAAACCACCGGCAACTGCCACAGCGCCGCGAGGTTCAACGACTCGTGGAAGGCGCCCTGGTTCGCCGCGCCCTCGCCGGTCGCCGCGACCGCGATGTTGCGCGTCCCGCGGTGCCGGAACGCGAACGCCTGCCCGAGCGCCGGCGGCAGGCCCTCGGCGATGATGCCGGAGCACGAGAAGTGCGTCGCCGGGTCGAACAGATGCATGTGGCCACCCCGGCCGTGGCCGAGACCTGTTTCGCGACCGAAGATTTCGGACGCCAGCGCGCGCAGGTCCATGCCGTGGGCGATCGCGAGGTGGTGCGGGCGGTGCGTCGCGGTCACGGCGTCGTCGGTCGTGAGGTTCGCACACACCCCCGCCGCCACCGGTTCCTGCCCCGCCGACAGGTGCATCTCGCCGGGGATCAAGCCGGCCCCGATGTCGAAGGCCGGTTTCTTGTCCGCGTGGTACTCACGCAGGATCGCTTCCTCGAAGGTTCGGATGAGGATCATCGTGCGCAGGAGATTGCGCTGATCCTCGGGGGCCAACTCAGCCACGTCGCTCCTCAGGTCGGGGCCGACGCGACCCCCCGAAGCGGCGGCCGTTTCTCCTCGCTCCGGCGGCGCCGAACAACGACGCCGCCTCCGTCGCGTGACGATACGCCGCCGCTCGGCGTGGCGGGTCGGGTTTGTCGGACCCCGTCGCTACCGTTGGCCGAATGAGCATCGATTGGGCGGCATCGATCACGGAGGAGTCGTTGCGGCGGCACTTCGACGAGCTGACCGTGAGCCGCGGGGGGCGGGTTCACGGCCTCGATCGGGTCGAGGCCGCGCAATGGGACGGGCGCAAGGCGACACTGAGTGCGCAGTGTCGCGGCTCCGCGCACGAGCGCTACTCGTGCTCGATCGAATTCGACCCGGCCGGGCCGAACTGGCAGATTGCCTGGGCGGAGTGCAGCTGCCCCGTGAGTCAGTTCTGCAAGCACGCCGTCGCGGCGCTGCTGGCGTTCGGCGCATTCGCGGAGGCGCCGGAGGCCGCCGGAGCGACCCCGTCCGACTGGGAGACTTACCTCGAGGCGCTCCTGAGAGAGCCCGCGGCCACACCCCAGCGCGCCCCTTTGGCGTTGCTGGCGGAATACAAGCAGGCCGGCACCACCTACGAACCGGCGCCGTCGGTGTCGCTGCAGCCCGCCACTCTCGGCAGACGCGGCACGTGGATCCGCACCGGAATCTCGTGGAAGAACCTGCTCGCCACGTCGGTCGACGCGAGGTACGACGCCCGCCAGTACGCCGCGATGCACAACATGGCACGAACACTGCGTGTGGAGGTGTACAACTTCCTGTACGCCAATTCGCTTCCGCTGTACAGTGCACCGCGATCGTTTTGGGGGTTGCTCGACGACCTCCGCAACGCTGGCGTCGCGGTCGTGTGCGGCGGCTCGCCGGAAGCGACCCGGCTCGAGATTACGGACGCGGCGGTGCGGCTCGACTTCGATCGCGATCCCGGCGGCGGCGCCGCGATCGCGGCGCGGCTCGTCGTGGCCGGGGAGCCGTGTGACACTCCGGGAGCAGTCGGCCTGATCGGAAAGCCGATACCGCACGGCGTCTTCTATGTCGACGACGGGCGGTTGACGCTCGCCCGATTCGACCCCGCGCCCCACCCGACTCTGCTCGACCTGGTCGCGCGCGGAACGGTCGTGCACGTTTCGGCCGACGACATGGACCGCTTCACGGTCGAAGCGCTCCCGGTGCTGACGCGGCGCGTCCCGTTGCTGGTGCCGGACGGTGTGTTCGAACCGCCGCGCGTCGAGGGACCGACGCCGGTGCTGAGCACGACGGGCGGCGCCGACGGCGGTGAGGCGTGGTGGAGCATCCGCTACGTCGTCAACGATCGGGCCTACGACTACGAGCCGTGGTCGGATGCGCGGGTGGATTACCGGGATTCGGCCGCCGAGGACACGGCATGGAAGGAGGTCGCCGACGTGCTCGAGCGCGTCGCCGGCGCGACGACCTCGTGGCGCTCGCAGGCGCACGCGCACGTCAGCACGATGCTTCGCACCCGTCCCGACAAACCGCTCTTCGACGAGTTGGCGGCGATCGGATCGGCGCGCACCAACGCCGACGCGGTCGCGGCGTCGTCGATCCCGGTGTTGTGTTCGATGGTGCGGTACACCCCTGCGGAGTTTGCGCATCTGACTGCCGGGATCCTGCCGCAGTTGCTCGCCCGCGACGACATGATCGTCGACTCCTCGGTCGACGGCGCGCAGTTCCGGCCCGCACAGGCCGAACTCGCCTTCGGTGCCGCCGACGACGTGGCGGGCAACGATTGGTTCGACCTCGGGATCACGCTGACCGTCGCCGGGGAGGATGTCCCGATCGCCCGGGTGTTCACCGAGATCGCCACGGGCGCAACGCACATGCTGCTCCCGTCGGGCACGTACTTCCCGCTCGACACACCGGAGTTGACGCGCCTGCGCGAGTTGATCGAGGAGGCCCAGGCGCTCGGCGAACTGGAATCCGGTCGGGCGAACGCCGGCTCGCACAACGTCACGCTGTGGGAGGAGCTGTTGGCCCTCGGCGTCGTCGACGCCCAGGTCGCGGCCTGGCACGCGACGCTGCAGCGGATGAGCGCGGCGCGGCCACCGCAGCAGGTCGACCCGCCCGACACGCTGCGCGCCGACCTGCGCGAGTACCAGCACGACGGCCTGAACTGGCTGTCGTTCCTGTGGGACAACGGGTTCGGCGGGATCCTCGCCGACGACATGGGTCTGGGCAAGACGCTGCAGGCGCTGGCGCTGTTCTGCCGGGCGCGCGAGCAGGGCGGGACCGGGCCGTTCCTGGTGGTCGCGCCGACGAGCGTCGTCACCAACTGGGCGGCCGAATGCGCGAAGTTCGCTCCGGATCTGACCGCGGTTCCGGTGACGTCGACGGTCGCGCGCGGGAAGGTGCCGATCGCCGAGCTTGCGGTCGGTGCCGACGTCGTGATCACGTCGTACACGCTGCTGCGGATCGACTTCGAGCACTACGGGGCGGTCGAGTGGGCGGCCGTGGTGCTCGACGAGGCGCAGTTCGTGAAGAACCACAACGCCAAGGTGCACCAATGTGCGCGGCGCCTGTCCGCCCCGTTCAAGCTGGCGATCACCGGCACCCCGATGGAGAACAACCTGCTCGAACTGTGGGCGCTGCTGTCGATCACCGCCCCAGGGCTGTTCCCACGGCCGCAGCCGTTCACCGACTACTACCGTCGGCCGATCGAGAGCGGCCAGGACCCGGAGCGGCTCCACACGCTGCGGCGGCGAATGAAGCCGATGATGTTGCGGCGCACCAAGGATCAGGTTGCATCCGACCTGCCCCCGAAGCAGGAGCAGACGCTTACGCTCGACCTCGTTGCCAAGCACCGCAAGCTCTACGACACCCGACTCGCCCGGGAACGGCAGAAGGTGCTCGGACTGCTGGGCGATTTCGAGCGCAACCGGTTCGAGATCTTCCGGTCGCTGACCATGCTGCGCCAGCTCAGCCTGCACGCCGGCCTCGTCGACGAAGCGGACCTCGGGGTCGGGTCGGCGAAGGTCGACTACCTGACCGAGCAACTGCCCGGACTGGTTGCGGAGGGCCACAGCGCACTGGTGTTCAGCCAGTTCACCAGGTTCCTGTCGCTGCTGCGGGAGAGCCTCGACGCCGCCGGCATCGAGTACTGCTACCTGGACGGCTCTATGTCGTCGAAACAGCGAACCCGAGAGATAGGCCGGTTCACCGAGGGGGCGGCCCAGGTGTTCCTGATCAGTCTGAAGGCCGGCGGATTCGGCCTGAACCTCACCGAGGCCGACTACTGCTTCCTCTGCGACCCGTGGTGGAACCCGGCCACAGAGGCGCAAGCGGTCGATCGGGCGCACAGGATCGGCCAGACCCGCCCGGTGAACGTGTACCGGCTCGTGTCCGCTGGCACCATCGAGGAGAAGGTCATCGCACTGCAAGAGCGCAAGCGCAAACTGTTCAACGCGGTCGTCGACGACGGCGACCTGTTCGGCACCGCAATCAGCGAATCCGACATCCGCGAGATGCTGGCGTAGGCGGCTGGCCGCCCGTGAGTGGTTGTGGAGTGTCTGGACTCCCACAACCACTCACGAGTGACTGCAAGGGCGACCTCGCACAGCGATTCGACGCTTCGCAGGGAGTGCGTGCAGCCTGCGCGAAGCGTCCACAGACCGTGCGAGGTCGGACCGGCGCCGCACATTTCGTGACTTCGCAGAACAAGTCGCAACCTCGCAGTGGGTATTCCGTCTTCCGTCTGCGAGGTTGCGAGATGTGCTGCGAAGTGGGCGGGAACCGGTGCTACACGGTGCCAGGTGGTGGTGGACATGTATCGCTCTAGGATCGGTCGACACAGGACGTGCGTTGCTGCTGCTCGGCTTTGTGCCGAGCGTTACACCGAGGAGGCCACGATGGTCGACACCCGCATCGACCCCGCGACCCGGCGGGCGCTGCACGGCGTCGCCGAATTGCTCGTCGCCGGACCGCAATACCGTGCGCACGGCACGATCCGGCTCGCCGTCGACGCGGGGGGATTCGCCGGCACGGTGCTGCGAGTCGGCGTCCGGGGAGCTGAGCTCGTCTGGCCGGGCGGGCACGCCGCGTTGAACGGCCGCACCTGCGCCGAACTCGGTGCGCTCGCCTCCGTCGACCCCGGCGTCCCCGAAGGCCTGTACCGCGACACCTCCGGCGTCGGCCTCGACGAACCGCTCACGGTCGACGTCGACACCGCAACCCGCTACCTGGAGTGGTTCAGCCTGGGCGACAAGGCGCTACGGTTGTTCGCGCCGGAGCAGACGCCCGTGCTGTGGCCGGAGCACTTCGACCTCGGGATCATCGTCGGCGCGGCGAACTACGGCGTGTCGCTCGGCGACGACGAGATCGCCGAGCCCTACGCATACATCGGACCGCACACGCCGCAGACCGGACCGTTCTGGAACGCGTCGTTCGGGGCCGCGCGCACCGCCGCCGACCTGCCGACGGTCGAGGCCGTCGCCGCGTTCTTCGCCGAAGGTCGGGACCGCGGCGAAGCGTAGTGTGTGCACAACTTCGGGCGACCGCACGAGCGGCGTTGCGGCGGCAGTGCGGCACGAGACCGATTGAGTGGCGGCGCATCTCGGCGTGTCGGCGGCCACTCGGGCGTGATCACGCCGGTCTGCGCGCGCACAGCGACGGCTCGGCCTCCCATCGCTACTGAAGGGTTCCCCCGACTGTCGCTGGCGGGTGAGTGAGGGGTCCCCACAGCAGCGAATTCGACGGTGAGGGATGTCTCAGTAGCGAAGGCGGACCACGCGACCACACGCGAGAGCGCCCGAACGGGCATGCTCAGGCGCCCTTGCGCGCCCTTGTGGTGCTGCTCTTCTCCGCGGCGGTGGATTTCGACGCCGATTTCGACGCCGCCTTCTTCTCCGCCTTCTTGGCGGTGGCCTTGCGCGGCTCCGACTTCTCCTCCGACGTACCCGCCTTCGTGCCCGCCGCCTCGACGCTGCGCTGCAGGGCGGCGACGAGGTCGACGACCTCCGCGTCCTCGGTCTCGGCCTCGGGCGCCTCCGGGTGCACGACCTTGCCGCCGCCGGCGGCGAGGGTCTCCTCGAGCATCTCGCGCAGCTCGATCTGGTAGTCGTCGGTGAACTCGGTCGGGTCGAAGTCGCCGGACATCGTGTCGACGAGGGTCTCGGCCATCTTGATCTCCTGCGGCCGCGGTTCCGTGACGTCGTCGAGCGATTCGAAGTCGGCCGCGCGAACCTCGTCGGGCCACAGCAGCGTCTGCAGCACCAGCACTCCGTCGCGCACCCGTAGTGCCGCCAGCCGCGTCTTCTGCCGCAGCGTGAAGTGCACCAGCGCGGTCTTGTCGATCTCCTCGAGCGTGCGAGCCAGCAGCACATAGGCTTTCGGCGTGTTGGAGTCCGGCTCGAGGTAGTAGCTCTTGTCGAAGAGGATCGGGTCTATCTGTTCGGACGGGACGAACTGCAGCACCGGGATCTCGTGTTTCTCCGCCGCGGGCAGTTTCGCGAAGTCCTCGTCGGTGAGGATCACCTTCTCGTCGTCGGGTGAGATGTAGGCCTTGTCGATGTCGGCGAACTGCACCGACTGCCCACACACGCTGCAGACCCGGTCGTACTTGATCCGGCCCCCGTCCTTCGCGTGCACCTGGTGAAACCGGATGTCGTGGTCCTCGGTGGCGGTGTACACCTTCACCGGGACGTTCACCAACCCGAAGGCGATGGATCCCTTCCAGATCGACCTCATGTCCTCATCATGATCGAAGTCCCGGGATATGGCGAGCGAGCCGCGGATCCACCGCGGACGCAAACAACCGGGCACGCACGGGCGCGGGCGCGGCGGCGGCCGTGCGCGCCATCGCTGCGGCGGTACCGACCGGATCCGCGCGACCGGACAGGTAGGCCCGCTGGCAGCCGACCGGAAGCGTGAAGAACGCCGCGAAGAAGGCCGCCGTCTGGTCGGCCGGCATGCCGAGCAGGGCGCGCAGGCCCATGCGACGCAACCGACCCACCAGTCGGGACCGCGGCGGGTGCAGCACGCGACGCGGATCCTCGCCGGCGGCGATTCCCGCGGCCACGAGGTCTGCCGCGGCAAGCGAAGCGGCCACGCTGTAACCGGTGCACGGGTGTCCCAGCCCTGCACGCGACCCGAACGACACCGTGGCCGGGGGCAACGTCGGCGGTTCGACCGCGAACCGAACTCGCTCCACCGGCTCGGCCCCGGTCGCGTGCATGCCCCGCGCCGCCAGCCGCGCGACCAAGCGGTCTCGCAGCACCCCGAGGTCGAGCGGCGGTCGGCCGACCAGGCACGTCTCCTCGACGAGCGTGACGCCACTGCCCAGCGGCACCGCGTAGAGAAACGACGGTGGGTCGCCCGGGTCGGCGCCGTGGTCGGCGCGCCAGTCCATGAACCAGGCGTCGGCGCCGTCGAGGACGGGCACGGCGTCGGCGCTGTCGATCATGAGGCCGTAGGCGGTCTGCTGGGGGAGACCGGCCGGTGCGCCGACGCCGCGCGCGTCAACGACGACGCGGGCACTCAGCGTGGTCCCGTCGTCCAGGTACACCCGGCCGGCGACGAGGTCGATGGCGCGCGCCGCGATGACCTCCGCGTGCCCGAGGTCCAGCGCGGCGTGCAGTGCGATGGAGTCGAGAATCCGGTAGCCACGCGCGATGGGTTGACGCACGGTCGTCCACGCCTGCGGATGGTCGACGTGCGCGGCCACCGCGGCCCCAGGCAGCCAGGCGGGCAGCTCGTCGGCCCACGCGGCATACGTCGCGCGCCAAGCGCGCTCGGGGTGCGGGTCGACGGCGATGACGCGCAGGCCCCGCGCGAGGCACCGGTGTGCCAGCGCGCGCCCGGCGGGGCCGAGGCCGACGACGACCACGTCCGCGTCGACCGCCCCCATCGCTACGGTGAGCCGGTTGCCAGCAGTCCGCCGTCGACGCGCACGGTCTCGCCGGTGATCCAGGACGCGGAGTCCGACACCAGGAACCCGACCAGCTTCGCGACGTCCTCGGCGGTGCCGAGGCGTTTCATCGGGTAGCGGGCTGCGGCGACGTCCTCTCCCGCCGCGACCAGGGCCTCCGCGAACTTCGTCTTCACGATGCCCGGCGCCACCGCGTTGACCCGGATCTTCGGCCCGAGTTGCCACGCGAGTTCCTCCGTCAGCCGGATCAGCGCCGCCTTGGACGCACCATAGGCGGCGATCACGCCGGATGAGCGCAGGCCCGCGACGCTGGCGATGTTCACGACAGCCCCGCCGTGCTCGGCCATCCACGCCCGGTACGCCTCCTGCACGAAGCCGAGCGCGCCGACCACGTTGACGTCGAATATCTTGCGCACCGCTGCGAGGTCGGCGTCCATCAGCGGACCGTAGGTCGGGTTGATGCCGGTGTTGTTGATGAGGATGTCCAGCGAGCCGAGTTCCTCGACGGTGGTCCGGACCGCGAGCGCCCGCCCGTCTGTGTCGCCGGAGTTCGCCGGCACCGCGACCACCTTGCCCGGGTGCCCCAGGGCCGACAACGACGCAGCCGCCTCCTCGAGTTCGTCCGGTTTGCGGGCGGTGATCGTCACGGATGCGCCGCGCGCCAGCAGTTCGGCGGCAATGCCGTGGCCGATCCCGCGGCTGGCCCCGGTCACCAGGGCGCCGCGTCCGGCGAGGTCCCGTTCGGTCGTCATGCTGGCACGTTAGCGGAGCCCACGTTTGCGGAGGCACAGTGGCGTCGGGGCAGCCCGCGCCCTGCGTAGAATGGTTGTTTCGTGCGCCCGACCGGGCCGTATCCAAGCGTCGACGACAGGGAGACTTCGCGTGATCACCGCCACCGACCTCGAGGTTCGGGCCGGCGTACGCACCCTCGTCACCGCGCCGGGCAACCACCTGCGCATCCAGCCCGGCGACCGCATCGGGCTCGTCGGCCGTAATGGCGCCGGCAAGACCACCACCGTGCGGATCCTCGCCGGGGCGGGCGAGCCGTACGCGGGCAAGATCACCCGGAGCGGCGACGCCGGCTACCTGCCTCAGGACCCACGCGAGGGCGACCTCGACGTGCTCGGCAAGGACCGGGTGCTGTCCGCCCGCGGCCTCGACACGCTCATCCGCCGGCTCGAGAAGCAGCAACTGCTCATGGCCGAGCACGTCGACGAGACCGAGCGCGACAAGGCCGTGCGCAAGTACGGCCAGCTCGAGGACCGGTTCTCCGCGCTCGGCGGGTACGTCGCCGAGAGCGAGGCGGCGCGGATCTGCAACAACCTCGGTCTGCCCGAGCGCGTGCTCGCGCAGCCGCTGCGCACGCTGTCGGGTGGTCAGCGCCGACGCATCGAACTCGCTCGCATCCTGTTCGGCGCCTCCGACGGCAGCGGCGGCCGCTCCGACACGACGCTGCTGCTCGACGAACCGACCAACCATCTCGACGCCGACTCCATCACCTGGCTGCGCGGGTTCCTGCAGAACCACGACGGCGGACTGGTCGTGATCAGCCACGACGTCGACCTGCTCGCCGACGTCGTGAACCGGGTGTGGTTCCTCGACGCGGTCCGCGGCGAGGTCGACGTCTACAACATGGGCTGGCAGCGCTACCTCGACGCGCGGGCCACCGACGAGCAGCGCCGCCGCCGCGAACGGGCGAACGCGGAGAAGAAGGCGAGCGCGCTGCGCGCCCAGGCCGCCAAGCTCGGCGCCAAGGCCACCAAGGCCGTCGCCGCGCAGAACATGGCCAAGCGGGCCGATCGCCTGCTCGCCGACCTCGACGAGGTGCGGGTCGCCGACAAGGTCGCGCGGATCAAGTTCCCGTCCCCGGCGCCCTGCGGCAAGACGCCGCTGATGGCGAGCAGCCTGACCAAGGTGTACGGGTCGCTGGAGATCTTCACCGGCGTCGACCTCGCCATCGACCGGGGCAGCCGGGTCGTGGTGCTCGGCCTCAACGGCGCGGGCAAGACGACGCTGCTGCGCCTGCTCGCCGGCGTCGAGACCGCCGACGGCGGCACCATCGATCCCGGGCACGGGCTGAAGGTCGGCTACTTCGCTCAGGAGCACGACACTCTCGACAACAACGCCACCGTCTGGGAGAACACCCGGCACGCCGCGCCGGACGCGGGGGAGCAGGACCTGCGCGGGTTGCTCGGTGCGTTCATGTTCACCGGCCCGCAGCTCGAGCAGCCGGCCGGCACGCTGTCGGGCGGCGAGAAGACCCGCCTGGCGCTCGCCGGGCTCGTCTCGTCGGCGGCGAACGTGCTGCTGCTCGACGAACCCACCAACAACCTGGACCCGATCTCACGTGAGCAGGTCCTCGACGCGCTGCGCAGCTACGCCGGCGCGGTGGTGCTGGTGACCCACGACCCGGGCGCCGCCGAGGCGCTCTCGCCCGAGCGGGTCATCCTGCTGCCCGACGGTACCGAGGACCACTGGTCGGAGGACTACCTGGAGCTGATCACGCTGGCGTGAGCCGCCGCGCGCGTGTCTCGATGCGTGGGCCCCGACATCGCCACCAGCACCCTCCTGGGGCCGGAATAGGAGCGCCGGGCGTGTGCGGCGAGCACGTTGTCGACGAGCAGCAACTCGCCCGCGCGCCAGTCGACGTCGACGGCATGTCGCCAGCCCATCTCGCGAACGTGCGTCACGTGATCGGCGGGAATGGGAGTGCCGTCGGCGAAGGTCACCGACTGCGGCATCTCATCCTCGGTGAGCAGTTCCAGCAACGCGGCGCGGACCTCGCCGGGTAGGCCGGCGTGGTGCCACTGGTCGACCTGGTTGAACCAGACCTCCTCCCCGGTCACCGAGTGCAGGGTCGTCGCGGAGCGGTCCTGGGTCACCCGCAGTCCGTTCTGTGTCCACGACCAGCTCGCGTGTCCGTCCGCGAGGAACCGCTCGACCTCGTCGCGATCGTCGGTCTCGAACGTCTCCTGCCAGCTCCGGCCCAGCCCGCGGCCGGAGTGCAGATTCTGGGTGTAGCGCAGGCCGGCCCCGAAGGCGTGACGCACCGCGGGATCGATCGAGGCCAGCCATCGGCCCGTGTCGCATATCGCGGTCGCGCCGCCGCTGCGCGCCGGGTGCTCGCAGTAGAACAACAGCCGGGCAGGCCAGCGGTGCGCGTAGGACAGCTCGCTGTGCATCGAAATCGACTGCTCCGCTGGATACTCGGTAGACGTGTAGATGTTGTCGCCGAGATTGACGCGCGGCGTGTTGCCGTGCAGGTACGCTAACCGATTCGGCAGCAGTCGATCGACCGCCGCATCCAGGGTCGCCGGGGTGATGTCGAACCCGCGGAAGACCAACGCTCGATGGCGGATCAGTATGGTGTCCAGGTCGATTCTGGATGCCACCGCAGTCAGACCCGCCACGTCGGCACTGACGTCGAACGCCATCGGGGCGATCTCGGTCGGTTGCCAGGTCTCGTCTTCGGTCATGCCAGCTCCCGGTGTGTTGTCGGGTAGTCGCAGGTGGAGCAGAGCTGCTCCTCGAGGATGGGGCCGATCTCGGCCAACGCCGCCGGCGAGGTCATCTGCCAGTGCGCCGCCGGGACTCGATGCACCCGAACCGTGCCGGACACCACGGAGCGCCAGCCGGCCGCACCGTCGCGGTGCGCCGGACCGCCCGGCGCCGCCGGGAGCGTTGCCGCGAAGTACAACAGGTCGCCGCGAAACCGGGACGGACGGTGCCTGGACAGGACGGTCGTCGAGTGGTGGGCGGAGTCGACGATCCGCGCGACTCGTTCGGGGGTGACCGCCCGTAACGCACCGGTCAGTTCCCCGGCGAGCTCGCACACCCGGTCGGGGTCGAGCGCCGCCGCGCCGACGTCGTCGGCTGCGTCGGCTGTGTCGGCTGTGGAGAGCCCGATACCGCCGAGCACGTCGGCGAGGGTCACCGATGCCGCGCGAGCCGGGTCGCTGCGGACGAAGCTGTCCAGCATCGCCAGGGTGCCTACCTCGTCGCCCTCGGCTTGCAGCTGCACGGCCATCGCGTGCGCGACCACCCCGCCCATCGACCAGCCCAGCAGGTGATACGGACCCGACCGCTGGACCGCTCGAATCTCCTCGACGAAGCGACGCGCCCATGCCGCGATCGAGTCGGGCGACGCACCGTCCTCGCCGATCAGCGGCGACTGGAGACCGTAGATGCCCCGCTCGGGGTGCAGGTGGCGAGCCAGGCCGGCGAAGCTCCATGACAACCCGACGATCGGGTGGACGCAGAACAGCGGGGTCAGCCGACCACGCGATCGCAGCGGAATCAGGACGTCGAGCGCGGAGTCCTCGTGGGTCGGCCCGCCGCCGCTCACCGATTCGATGCGGGCCGCGATCGCGGCCGGCGTTGGGTGCACGAACATCGCCTGCAGCGGAAGTTCGATCCCGCAGTCGGCCTTCAACCGCGCGGCAACCCGGACGGCGACCAGCGAGTTGCCGCCACGCTCGAACAGGTCGTCGTCGGCGCCGACGGTGGCGACGCCGAGCACGTCGGCGAAGACGTCGGCGATCAGCTTCTCGAGCCTGGACGCGGGTGCCCGCGACGTCCTCGTCGGGACGACCGGGTCGGGCAGTGCGCGCCGGTCGATCTTGCCGTTCACGCCGCGCGGCAGTTCGGCGAGGACCTCGTACACGGACGGCACCATGTAGGGCGGAAGCGTCAGCGCCGCCGCGCTCTGCACCGATCCCGTGTCGAGTTCGGCGCCCGGCTTCGCGACCAGGTAGGCGGTCAGCTGTTGTTCGCCGGCGGCCGTGTCGCGGACCGCCACCGCGCACTGCGCCACGTCGCGGTGGGCGGCGAGCCTCGCCTCGATCTCGCCCAGTTCGATACGCAGACCGCGGATCTTGACCTGGTCGTCGGCACGGCCGACGAATTCGAGGTTCCCGTCGGCGCGCCGGCGGGCCAGGTCGCCGGTGCGATACATCCGCCCTCCCGTGCCGAACGGGTCGGCGACGAACCGCTCCGCGGTCAGGTCGACGCGACCGAGATACCCGCGGGCGAGTTGTATCCCGGACACGTACAGCTCGCCCGTGACACCGATCGGTACCGGGTGCAGCCGACCGTCGAGCACGTGTGCCTCGACGTTGCGTTGTGGCACCCCGATCGGCAGCGCCGCGGGGTCGTCGGCACGGACCCGTCTGCGGGTGACCGAGACCGCGGTCTCGGTGGGGCCGAACTCGTTGTGTACCGTTGCGGCGCTGCGGGCCCGAAAAGCGCGTACCGTCGCGGGCTGCAGCACTTCGCCGCCACAGAACACCTGCCGCAGCGAGCCGAGCTGGTCCCCGGTGGCGTGCGTGACGACCGCTGCCAGCATCGCGGGAACGAAATGCGCGGACGTGACATCATGTGCCGCAATCATTTCGGCAATGCGGCGCGGGTCGCGATGGTCCGCCGGGCCGGCGATGATCAGGCGCGCACCGGCGGTGAGTGGCCACCAGAGCTCGCGCACCGACGCGTCGAAGGTCGCGGGCGTCTTCAGCAGCACGGTATCGGTGGCGTCGAGCTCGTACACCGATTGGCGCCACCGGATGGAGTTGACGACGCTGCGGTGCGAAACCATGACGCCCTTCGGCCGTCCGGTCGATCCCGAGGTGTGGATGACGTAGGCCAGATTGTCCGGGCGCAGGCCGACTCCGCGCCCGCTCGACGGTACCGGCGAATCGTCGACGGGGCCGATCGGATCCATGCGATCGAGTTCGACGGTAGGCGTCCCGGGTGGGAGCGCACCGCCGTCCCCCGTCGTGGTCAGCACACAGGTCACCGACAGCGCCGCGAGCAGATCCGCGGTGTGGGCGGCGGGATTGTCGGGATCGATCGGTACGTACGCACCCCCCGCGCGGGCGATCGCATACATTCCCACCAGCAGCTCGACCGATCGACGCACGGCCAGTCCCACCAGCGCTTCCGGCCGCACGCCGAGCGAGATCAGATGTCGGGCGAAGCGATCCACTCGCAGATCGAGCTCTCGGTAGGTGAGCACGTCGGCATCGCAGACGACGGCGATCGCATCGGGCGAGCGCTGTGCCTGCGCCTCGAACATCGAGACCAATGTCGCGTCGTCCGACTCGGAGTGGCACGTCCCGCGCCGCAGGTCCGTCTGCGCCGTCCGATCGGACAGGTCGATGTCGCCCACCACCGCACCGGGATCCGACGCGATCGCCGCGAGCACCCGGCCGAACCGGTCGGCGAACCTGGTCATGCTGGCCGCGTCGTAGCAATCGGTGGCGTACCTGAGCGTGCCGGTGATGCCCCGCCCGCCGCCGTGGGCGTCGAAGGACTCCGAAAGGGTGAGGTGCAGCTCGTATCTCGACAGCTCGCTGTCGAGTTCGACGGCGGCCACCGTCAGCCCGTCGAGATCGAGCACCAGCGCGGCCATGTTCTGGAAGGTCAGCATCACCTGGAACAGCGGGTTCAGTTCGGCACCGCGTTCGGGATTCACCAACTCCACGATCCGGTCGAACGGCACCTCTGCGCACGCCAGCGCCCGCAGATCGGTCTCGCGGACCCGAGCCAACAGGTCGGTGAAGGACTCGGCGGGATCGACCTGGACGCGCAGCACCACGGTGTTCACGAACATGCCGACGAGATCGTCCAGCGCCGGCTCGCCACGGCCGGCAACCGGGGTCCCGACCGCGATGTCGCGCGTCCCCGACAGTCTCCCGAGCAGCACCGCGAGCGCCGCGTGCACCGCCATGAACACCGAGGAATCATGTTGCCCGGCAATCTCGATCAGCCGTCGGTGTGCCGCGGCGTCGATCGCGATCGCGGTCGACGCGCCGCGATGGGAGGGCCGGGCCGGTCGGGATCGGCCCGACGGCAGGACCAGCCGGTCCGGCATCGCGGCCAGCGCGCCCTGCCAGTACCCGAGCTGCCGGGCCACCACAGATTCCGGGTCGTCTTCGGAGCCGAGCGCGGTCAGGTGCCACAGCGCGTAATCGGCGTACTGGACCGGCAGCGGCGTCCAGTCCGGTGCGCGGCCGCGCGCGCGAGCACGATAGGCCGCCGCGAGGTCTCGTGCCAAGGGAGCGAGCGAGAGTCCGTCGCCGCAGATGTGGTGGGCCACGAAGACGATCACGAAGTCCGCGTCGCTCAGCTGGAACAGGCGCACGCGCAGCGGCACCTCGGTGGTGACGTCGAATCCGCGCCTCACCAACCGCCGGATCTGCGCCGACAGTTCGAGATCCCGCACACGGACCGGGTCGAGTTCGATGTCGATCGCGGCGGGGCGGCGGGCGATCTCGCTCGCCGGAAGGATCACCTGGACCGGCCCGCCGCCCGCGACGGGGTAGACCGTCCGAAGCGATTCGTGTCGACCGATCACGTCGCCGACCGCATGCGCCAACGCCTCCCGGTCGAGGTTGCCGGACAGCCGCAGCGCCAGCGGGACGCTGTAGAGCGGCGCCGCGGCCGTCATCTGGTTCACCAGCCACATTCGACGTTGCGCCGGCGAGAGCGGGAGTCGCGCCGGGCGTGCCGCCGCGACGAGCGGCGGGCGGGGCCGACCTGCGCCGGCGGCTTCGGCGCGGGAGGCCAGACCCGCAACGGTCGGCGCCTCGAAGACGTCGCGGATGCCGATGTCCGAGGGGATCACCGCGTTGACCCGCGAGACCAGACGGGTGGCGACCAGCGAGTTGCCGCCCAGACCGAAGAACGAATCGTTCGCGCCCACCCGGTCCAGCCCGAGGACGTCGGCGAAGACACCTGCGATCGCCGTCTCGGCCGGTGTCGAGGGCTGCCGGAAAGCGGGTTCGTGCCGCGCCTCGTCGGGTACCGGCAGCGCGGCACGATCGAGTTTCCCGCTCCCGTTCAGCGGCAGTGCGTCGAGCACCAGAATCGTCTCGGGCATCATGTGGTTCGGGAGTGTGGCACCGAGGTGATCGAGCAGTTCGGCGGCGTTCGGCCGATGACCGGGGACCGGCACGACGTAGCCGATCAGCCGCTGACCAAGCGGGCCGTCGTGCACGGTGGCGGCGGCACCGGCGACGCCGGCGACACCACACAGCGCCGACTCGATCTCGCCGAGTTCGATCCGCACCCCGCGGACCTTCACCTGTGTGTCGATCCGTCCCAGGAATTCGAGGTTCCCGTCGCCGCTGCGGCGGACTAGGTCGCCGGTCCGGTACATCCGCGCCCCGGGGCTGCCGTGGAATGGGTTGGCGACGAATCGGTCCGACGTGGTGCCGGGGCTGCCGAGGTATCCCCGGGCGAGTTGAACGCCGGCGAGGTACAGCTCGCCCACGCCACCGACCGGACAGGGTTCGAGCCGCCGGTCCAGCACGAACGCCTGCGTGTTCCACACGGGTGATCCGATCGGCACCGTCGGTGCAGGGCCCCCGCAGGCGAACCGAGTCGCGCTGATCGTGACCTCGGCCGGGCCGTACACGTTGTGGATGGGTGCGGACAGGCGCGCGCGGAACCGCGACAGTGCTCCCGGCGACAACGCCTCGCCTCCGCAGAAGACTCGCCGCAACGAACTCAGCCGTTCGACCGGTGCGTCGGCGAGGAACATCGACAACACCGACGGCACGAAATGCACCGTCGTCACGCGCTGTTCGGCGATCAGGCGGGCAAGGTAGGCGGGATCGTGGTGGCCGTCCGGCTCCGCGATCACCAGCCTCGCGCCCGCGGACAGCGGCCACCACATCTCGCGCGCGGAGGCGTCGAAGGCGGGAGGTGTCTTGGCCACCATCGCATCCGTGTCGTCCAGCGGGTGGGCGGCCTGCAGGTCCAGCAACTGGTTGCAGATACCGGCGTGGGAGACCGCGACGCTCTTCGGGGTTCCGGTGGAGCCCGAGGTGAACGTAACGTACGCGATGTTCTCGGGCCGCAGCGTGGCGCGGCGCTCGGCATCCGTGATCGGCGCCGCGGACAGGGACGAGGTGTCCACGGTGTCGATCGCGACGGTCGCCGCGTTCGGCGGAAGACAGTGCGCTTGCTGCGAGGTGGTCAGCACCCACTTCGGCGCGACCGACTCGAGTGCGTTCGCGAGGCGCCGGCGGGGATGATCGGGGTCCAACGCGAGGTAGGCTGCACCCGCCTTCACCACCGCGTACGTGGCCACGACCGTGTCGACCGACCGACGGATTGCGATGCCGACCAGCGATTCCGGGCCGGCTCCGAGCGAGATCAGGTACCGGGCCAGCCGATTCACCCTCGCGTCGAGGTCGACGTAGCTCAGGTGGTGGTCACGGTAGGTCAGGGCGACGGCGCGGGGATTGTGCGCGACCTGGGCGTCGAACAGGTCCGGCAGGGTCGTCGGCCGGATCGCGGCCGTGGTCGCATTCCACCGCGCTACCACGAGTTCGCGCTCGGCGGGGGCGAGGAGCTCGAGGTCGCAGACTTGGGTATGCGGAGCCGCGGCGAGGAAGCGGTCGAGAAACTCGCGGAAACGCCGGCACTCGGTGTCGAGCTCGTCGACACTGTAGCGGGCGGGGTTGCCGGCGAAGTCTATTCGCGTGTCACATCCCGCGATGCCCGGATAGACGTTGACGGACAGATCCTCGACCGGCCCGGTGGTCAGAATACGAAGCGAACCGGTCAGCGACGCGAGTCGAATCTCGTCGTGAAACATCATGATGTTGATCGAGGGACCGAAGGATCCGAGATCCACGCCGCGCGCGGCCGCATCGCGGCGCAGGTCCTCCTGCCGGTAGCGCTGCCGCCGCAGCGTCGCCGAGATCTCGATGCGCGCGGCGGTCACCAGGTCGGCGACGGTGCGGCCAAGAGTCGCGGTGGTCCCGATCCGGAACCGAATGGGAAGCACGTTGGAAACCATGCCGCCCGCGCGGCGCAGCGCGGCGGTGGTGCGCGCCGACACCGGCAGGCTCAGCACGATCTCGTCGCTGTCCGTCATGCGCGCGAGGTAGGCGGCGAACGCGGCCACGACGAGCACCGGAACGCTCGATCCGTGCGCCGTCGCGGCGGAGTCCAACAAGGCCGTCGTCCGCCGGGGCAGTGCCGCGCCGACGACGCGGGGGTGGGCGGCCGGCGCCGTGCGTGCGGACAGACTCGATCCGGACGGGATGTCGGCGATTCGGTCCGCCCAGAACTCCCGGTCGGTGCGGAAGCGTTGCGATGACCGGTAGTCGGTGTCCGCCGCGAGAATCGCTGTGAGGTCCGCTGCGGGCGGTTGCTCGGGTCGGCGTCCCTCCACGGCGGCGCTGTAGAGTTCCGCGACCCGGTTCATCAGGTTGACCGCACCGAATCCGTCGAGCACCACGTGGTGGACTCGGGTGTACCAGTAGCAGTGATCATCGGCCAGCCACAACACCGCGGAGTGCCCAAGGCGGTCGTGGTACATGTCGATCGGCGCGCGGTACTCACGGTGCATCCACGCCGTCGCCGCGGCGACCGGATCCGGGTGTCCGCGCAGGTCGACGATCTCGAGTTCGTCCGCGAGGTCGCGATCGACGAGCTGGTACGGCTCGCCGTCGGATTCGATCAGCCGCAGGTACCCCGAGCCGAATTCCTCCGCGGCGATGCGCCCGACGTCGGCGAGCAGGACGGGATCGAGGTCCCCGTGGAATTCGACGTACTGCGCGATCGCGACGGGGACGCGACCGGCAAGCTGTTGTGCGAGCCAGATTCCGCGCTGGGCACCGGAGAGTCCGAACGCACCGGCCGGGATCGGCGCGCGGGTGGGATGGGCGGCAGTCGGCTTGTCTGTCATGGCAATCGGTATCCTGATCCTCGGACGGTCTCGAGCCGCTCGCTGCCGATCTTGGCGCGCAGCGAACGGACGAACACGTCGACGACGTTGGAGGCGGGATCGAAGTCGTATCCCCAGACGTGGCCGAGGATCTGCTCCCGCGAGAGCACCTGACCGTGGTGTCGCATGAACACCTCGAGCAGGGCGAATTCGCGACTGGTGAGGTCGACCATCGTGCCGGCCACCTCCGCCCGGCGCGACCGTAGGTCCAGTGTCAGGTCGTTCCAGTGCAGCGTCATTCCGGCGGCCGGCTGTGGCGAGTCGTTGAGCCGCAACCTGATTCGGGCGATCAGCTCGGCGAACTGGAACGGCTTGGTGACGTAGTCGTTGGCACCGCCCTCCAGTCCGGCGACGGTGTCGTGGACACTGTCGCGCGCCGTGAGCACCACCACCGGCGTTGCGACCCCCTCGCCGCGCAGCCGCTGCAGCACCGAGAACCCGTCCAGCAGCGGCAGGCCGATGTCGAGGACGACGAGGTCGAACTCGCCGGTGCGCGCGAACACCAGGGCCGCCTCGCCGTCGGACACGTGCATCGTCGTGTAGCCCGCGGCTCGCAGGCCCTTCTCCAGGAACGACGCGATCCCGCGATCATCCTCGGCAACAAGAATTCGGCTCATCCGAGACCTCCTGAGCGGTCGGTGACATCTGTGTTCGGCGGCAGGATGATCGGTTCGGTCACCGCGTTGTCGGGACTCTCGGCGGCGGGCCCGGAGTGCCCACGACCTCGCGGATTCCGGTGTGTCGGCCACACTCCGTGGCCGTGCGGGGCCGCGGTGGCGGCGGTGTGCGGGGCGGGCAGATCCAACCCGAATGTCGCGCCCTCCCCGAATACGCTGCGAACCCAGGCCGAGCCGCCGTGCGCCCGGGCGATCGCCTGCACGATCGACAGGCCCAGCCCGGCGCCGCCGCGCTCGACGGTCGGGCGATCCGGGTCGGATGGTCGCGCATGGGCCGACCCGTGCTGGAATCGGGAGAAGATGGTGGCGGTCTCGTCGGCGCGGATGCCTGGCCCGGTGTCGCTTATCCACAGACTCAGGCGGCGTTCGTCACCCGCACCGGAGAAGGCCGATCCCAAGCGGATCGCGTCACCGGGATGTGTGTACTGGACGGCGTTCGTCGCAAGTTGTAGGACGGCCTGCGTGATCCGCTGCGCGTCGATGACCGCCTCCCCCTCCGCCACCTGCATGAGCAACCACTGGCGATCGCCGAGGGCGTGGGCCTTCGCTTCGATGTCGAGGGTGAGCTCGGCGACGCTCACCGGGCTCGGTTGCACGAAGTCGGGTCGGTCCGCCTTCGCCATCGTCAGGAGATCGGACACGATTCGGCCCATCCTGGCGAGCTCTTCGTCCACGAGCCGCAGCGTCTGCGCCTGCTCCTGGGGGTCGGTTCCCATCAGCTCGAGATGCCCGCGGATGACGGTGATGGGCGTGCGCAGCTCGTGGCTGGCATCGTCGACGAATCGACGCTGGGTGATGTAGGCATGCTCGATCCGGTCGAGCATCGCGTTGAACGTCTCTGCCAGAGCGGCGATGTCGTCGCGTCCGTGGACCGGCACTCGGGCGGTCAGGTCGTTCTCGCCGATGTCGGCGGCGACCTCCCGCACCGCGCGCACCGGCGCCAGGATCTGCCCCGCGACGAGCCAGGCGATACCGGCGGTGAGCAGGAGCCCCCCGCCGGCGACGAACGCGGTCGTTCGGATGGCGTTGTTGACGACGGCTCGCGCCTCACCGGTGAACACGGCCACCACCAGCGCGCCGCTCTGTGTGCCGGCATCGATGTCCGCACGACCCCACCGCATCGGTCCGCCCGGAGTGTCGATCACGCCCGACGCCGCCTCCGAGTCGCGAATCTGGTTCAACAGTTCGATGTCGGCGGAGAGGTCGTGGGGGAGGCCCGAATCCGGTTCGCCGCTCCTGTCGAACGGCAGTACCCGATCGTCCGTCAGCCCGATCAACTCCTCGCCTTGGCTGGGACGTTGGCGGGCCAGAAAGACCGACAACAGGCGATCGACGGAGGTGAACGGTCGGGTCGTCGTCGGGTCCACGCCCTCGGCCGCGAACGCGCGGAACTCGTCGAGTTCCTGCACGACGTCTCTGTTCGCGGCCCGGTCCACATCGTGCAGGAACAACATCCGGACGGTGGCGCCGACGGCGATCAACGCGAACGTGGTGGTCAACAGGATCAAGCCGACGATGCGCCAGCGAGCGGGTATCGACGGGCGTCGCGCGATGACCGACGCGGCGCGGCGCGCGGTGTCAGCCATCGTCGTCACCTCCGTCGTCGTCGAAATCGTCGTCGTCGAAATCGTCGTCGAAGTCGTCGTCGTCGTCCGGCGGCGCCGGGGCAGGGGCCGGCGCCGGGGCCGGCACGGGCGCCCGGGTGGGCACCGGCGCGGGTGCCGGGGCCGGCGCGGGCTGTGCGGGCACCGCGGCCGGAGGCGGCGCGGGAACCGGTGCGGGCGCCGGGTCGTGCGGACTCGGGGCGACCGAACTCTGCGGTGTTGGTTCGGGCGCTGCGGTGGGCGCGGGTTCCAGATCGACGGTCACCGTGCGTGAATCGACGGACGGGACTCCCGGTGCGCTGGACACCGCCTGACTCGCCAACATGAGCAGCACAGGCATCGCGGCCAGGGCCGCGAGTACCACGAGCAGTTTCAATGTCGGCACAGTGGAAGAATGCCCTTACTCAGTGACCGCGGAGTGAGGCCCAGATGAGAGGTTCTTCATCTGCGCAGCCCCCTCGACGGCGGACACCTCGGGTGTTTGCGAACCCCGTCGCAGCGGCAACTCCTTCCACATCACCGCCGCCAGCAGGGCCGCCACGCCCAGGCCGCAGACGACCGGTGAAACCGCACGGAAGGCGTCGGCGAACGCGTCGGCGAACGGCTGGGCGAGGGCGGGATCGAGCCGCTGGACGATCGAGCTGTCCTCCCGCACCACGCCCAGGCTGTCCGGATCGCGCGCGGCCAGGCCTCGCGCAAGCGCCGTCACGGCAGGATCGGACCCGGACATCGATCGCGCGACCGCCGCGCGGAATTCCGCCGTCTCGGATGCCGTTTCGAGTTCGGAGGTAAGCCGCCCCGGTAACTGTGCGAAGACGATCGAGAGGAACACCGCCACTCCGAGGGTGCCGCCGATCTGCCGAAAGAAGCCGGCGGCCGCCGTGGATACGCCCAAATCCGTTGGTGGCAAGGAGTTCTGGATTGCGACGGTGAGTGGATGGAGGACGCAGCCCAGGCCGATACCGACGACGAAGATGAACGCCATTATCGCGGACACGTCGATCTCGGCCGTGACCCGGTTCGCGAGCAGGGAACCCGCCGTGAGGATTGCGATGCCGCTCATCGTGAGCTTTCGGTACCGACCCGTCCGGGAGATCATGCGGCTGCACACGACCGAGCCGACCACCAGCCCGGCGACGGCGGGCACCATCTGCAAGCCGGCCACCGTTGGTGTCGATCCCTTGACCACCTGGAGAAACTGCGGGATCACCGCGATCGCGCCGTACACGACGGCGCCGATGAGAAAGCTGATCAGCACGCCGAGTGCGAAGGCGCGGTTGCCGAAGGCCCGAACGGGAAGCAGCGCACGCTCGCCGAGTCGTGCTTCGACCAGGACGAAACCGAGGATCCCGACGACGCCGACGGCGAGGCACACCGACGACCGCCCGCTGGCCCAGCCCCAGGTGCGACCCTGATCGGCCACCACGAGCAGGGGCACCAAGCCCGCCGTGAGCAGCGCGGCACCGAGCCAATCCACGCTGGTCCGGGTGCGCGGCGGCGACGGAACGCGTAGCCGGGTGATCACCGCGACGAGGGTGGCGAGCCCGATCGGCACGTTCACCAGGAACACCCAGCGCCAGCCGGTGATCCCCAGGATCGTCGACTGGCCGGCGAGCAGTCCACCGATCACCGGGCCGAGCAGGCTGGCAATGCCGTAGACGGCGAGGATGTACCCCTGATATCGCGATCGTTCCCGGGCCGGGACGAGGTCACCGATCATCGTGAACGTCAACGCGATCAGGCCTCCCGCGCCGAGGCCCTGGACCGTCCGGAAGGCCGCGAGGGCCGGCATCGAGGGCGCGAAGGCGCACAGCGCCGAGCCGACGGTGAACAGTGTTATCGCCGCGGCGAACAGTGGCTTGCGCCCGTAGCCGTCGGCGAGCTTGCCGTAGAGCGGTGTCGTCACGGTCGCCGCGGCCAGGTAGGCCGTGGTCACCCAGGCCTGGCGGGAATAGCTGTCCAGGTCGTCGGCGATCGTGCGAACCGCCGTGGTGACGATCGTCTGATCGAGCGTGGCCAGGAACAGACCGGGAAGGATCACGCACAAAGTCGCCTTGACCTGGCGGTGGGTCGATTCGGCCGATCGGCGGTTGCGCCGCATTGGTTCAACCTAGACGGGCACGGTGAGCACAGAGCTGCAGATGAATGTTTCCTCATGTGCGGCTCATGTCGTCCTCATCTGGTCGCGTCGGGCAGAGTTCGGATGAAAGGTTTCTCACGACGGCTTCATCGTCCCGTCACCCGGCAGGTCGACGCTGCTTCCCATGACGAACCGGACCCTCGCCCCAGCGCACCCGCGAGTCTGCTGGGCGGCCCGAACAGGACCGACCGCCGGCACGATTGCGCAGACGACCCTCGCCACCGACGCCGCGGCGGTGCTGCACCGGGTCGGGTCGGTTTCGTTGGGTGCCCGTGCGGTGGAGGTGTCGGCCGCACTGGACGCGGTGCGACGTCTGCGGACCGATCTGCGGACCCTGCGGCCGATCCTCGACCGCGGGTGGTCGGTGCGGTTGCGCGGCGCCCTGGAACCGGCCCACGACCTGTTGGCCGCGATCGCCGCCGTCGACGACGACGTCGAGTTGCTGGCCGGCTGGAGCACCGACCCGAGCGCCCGGCCGTTCGTGGTTCGGCTCGCCGCGCGCCGGGACCCGCTGCTGGCGATGGTGGGCACTGCGGTCGACCCCGCCACGGTGGATGCGCTGGAATCGTTCGCGCGCGGCGTCCGCCCGGCCCCGTTGCGCACGGTCGCACCACTCGGTGACGCGCATCAGCCGTCGGCGGTCGTGGTCGTTCCGATGCTGTACCGACGGTGGCGAAAGCTGGTCAAGCAAACCGATCCGGGCGACCTGCCGACCGTCGCGCGCCGTGCGCGGGAGTGTCTGATCGCGGCCGACCTGGTCACCCGGGCCGGGCCCGACGTCTCCCGCCTGGTCGCTCTCACGGGTCGTCTGTTGCGCTGCGTGCGGGCGGCCGCGCTTGCCGAGCGTGCTGGCCTGCTGGGTGCGCAGGCTCCGGCGGGAGCGTTGCGGGACTGGTTGGCGTGCCTGGCGGCGGGCAACGGGGCGGGCGAGCGCGACGTCGTAGCCGCGCACGCCCAGGTCGCGTCCTCCCGGGGGGAGCTGCTGTCGCCGAGTACCGCGCCGTTGAGGGTCGGGGCCGGCGGTCTCGTCGTGCGCCATCGCGGTGCCGCGACGGAAGTGCTCCTCGTGCACCGGAATCGGCACGACGACTGGTCGATCCCCAAGGGGACCGCCCTGCCCGGCGAGTCGGCCGAGCAGTGCGCCCTGCGGGAGGTGTGCGAGGAGACCGGGCTGCGCTGCCGGCTGCAGCGCGAGCTGCACGCGGTCTCCTATCGCGATCGCAATGGTCGGGTGAAGGTGGTGCGGTACTGGTTGATGGCCCCGCTCGCCCGGGAGTGCCGACCCGACCCCGAGGAGATCGACCAAACCCGTTGGGTCCATGCGGAACTGGCGAAGTCCGTGGTTGCCCGCCAACGGGACCGGGCCGTGCTGAACGCCTACCTCGGGCTGTGACGTGTTCACCGTCCTGTGGCAGTTCCGTCGGACGCTGGCCCGCCACCACAGGAGGTTGGCGCTCGGCGGAGTGCTTGTCCTGATCGGCGCCGCGCTCGCCCTCGCCCTGCCCTGGCCGTTGAAGATCGTCGTCGACAACGTCATCGGGACCGAGCCGCTCACCGGGTTCGCTGCCTCGTTGCTCGGTCCGGCGACGACCGCAGGCCAACACGGCGTGCTGTGGACCTGCGTGGGCGCCACCATCGTCCTCGCCGCACTCGGCGGCGCCGTCACCTACGTCGCCGAGCGGACGCTGTCCGGTGTGGGCGAGTGCATGCTCGCCGACCTGAGGACGACGACGTTCGTGCACCTGCAACGGTTGTCGCTCGGCTATCACCAGCGGCAGCGGGTGGGTGACCTCGGAAACAGACTGACCGCCGACGTCAACACGATTCAGGGCCTGCTCGTCGCGGTCCTGTCGGTACTGCTGCCCAACGCCGCCGTGCTGATCGGCATCCTCGTCATCAGTTTCATGATCGACGCCGCGTTCGCGCTGTTGTCGCTGCTGGTGGTTCCGCCGTTGTATGCGGTGTTGGTCCACTACCGCCGGCTGATCAAGCGCTGGGCGACGACCGCACGTCGGGAGGAGGGCAACGTCGCCTCGCACGCGACGGAGATGCTGTCGGCGATCCGGCTCGTCAAGAGCTGCTCCGCGGAGGATCGTTCGGCGTCTCGATTCCACGCCTACAGCGCGGCAAGGCTCGCCGCCGGGCTGCGGCGCGTGGACTTCGCCGCCCGGCTGCCCGCCGCGGTCGACGTGATCGTGCACGGCGGACGCGCGCTGGTTCTGCTCGTCGGCACCCTGCGGGTGCTCGACGGCTCGATGGACCTGGGTCTGCTGTTGGTGTTTCTCGCCTACAACGAGCGGCTCTACCAGCCGGTCAAACAGTTGGCGAAGCTGACGACGACGATCAGCAAGGGGCAGGCCAGCGCCGAACGGGTGCGCGAGGTGCTCGACGTCGAGGCCACGGTGCGCGACCTGCCGCACGCGCGACCGCTGCGCCGGATGCGCGGCCACGTGGAGCTGCGGAACGTCACGTTCGGATACGACCGTGCCCACCCCGTGCTGCGCGACGTGTCGCTGTCGGCGCGGCCCGGGCAGCTGATCGCTCTCGCCGGTCCGACCGGGGCCGGCAAGTCCACGATCACCGGCCTCATCCCGCGGCTGCACGACGTCGATTCCGGATGCGTCCTGCTCGACGGTCACGACGTCCGCGATCTCACCGTGGACTCGGTGCGTGGCCAGGTCGCTGTCGTGCTGCAGGACGCGCCGCTGGTGTCCGGCACGATCCTGGAGAACCTCGCGCTCGGTGCGCCGTTTGCGAGTCGGTCGGAGCTGATCGCGGCGGCCAAGGCCGCCCACGTCGACGAGTTCGTCCACCGGCTGCCGCTGGGGTACGACACGCCGGTCGCGGAGGGCGGCACGACCCTGTCGGGGGGCCAGCGGCAGCGAATCGCCGTCGCGCGCGCACTGGCACGCAACGCGCCGGTGGTCGTCCTGGACGAGCCGACGTCCGGCCTCGACGCGCTGAGCGAGTCGCTCGTCCTCGCCGGCCTAGAGCGGCTCACCGCCGGCCGCACCGTGATCGTGGTGGCACACCGGTTGTCCACGCTGGTCAATGCGGACCGCATCTACGTCGTCGAGCACGGCCGGGTGGTCGACGCGGGGACCCATCGCGAACTGTCCGCCCGCCCCGGCATCTTTCGAGACATGACGGTGCTGCTCCGAAGCGGCGGCGTCCCCGCGGCCCGCTCCGAGATCGCCACGAGGGCGTCGTGACCGCGGCGACGCTCGGGCTGCCCCAGACGTTGCTGTCGTCGGCGGCCCGACGTCTCGCGGAATCCGGTGTCCACGCCCACCCGTCGGGTCTAGCCTGGTATCACTCCGGCTCGTCCGAGGAGGAAGCCATGAGCAACGGTGCCGCACTGCCCAAGGGCGCGCGCGTAACGGGGAAGACGCGGGACAAGCTACAGGTGCAATTGAAGAAACAGTACGAGGCCGGCGCGAGCATCCGCTCGCTCGCGCAGGCGACCGGACGGTCCTACGGGTTCATCCACAACGTGCTCGTCGAGGCCGACGTACCGCTGCGGGGGCGGGGCGGGGCGAATCGACGCAAGGCCACCCGCTAGCCGACATTCAGTTGCCGCGGCGCACCGAGTCCTCGACCAGGTCGAGGACCGCGGACAGGTTCGCGTCGTCCGCCTGGCCGGACGCGATGCGCGCGATCAGCCCGTCGAGCACCAGGTCGAGAAAGCCGAGCAGGACGTCGTTCGGGATGTCCTCCCGCATCCGTCCGGCCGCCTTCTGCTGCTGGAGCCGGGTCAGGATCGCGTCCGTCAACTCCGCCGACCGCTCCGACCACCCCGCGCGGAACTCCTGATCGGTCCGCAGCCGGCGCGCGATCTCGAGCCGGGTGGTCAACCAGTCGAACTGGTCCGGGTCGTTGAGCATGTCGCGCATCACCTGCACCAGGCCACCGGTCGCCGCCACGTCCGCCATCCGGCGCGCGTCCTCCTGCGCGAGCGCGAGGAACAACGTGTCCTTGTCCCGGAAGTGGTGGAAGATCGCACCCCGCGACAGCCCGGTGGCCTCCTCGAGCCGTCGCACCGTCGCACCTTCGTAGCCGTGTTCCGCGAAACAGCGCCGCGCACCGTCGAGAATCTGCGCGCGCCGCGCGGCCAGGTGATCGTCGCTGACCTTCGGCACGGGCCTCCCTCCTTGTTCGGCTCGTGCAAGGTCGGCGGGCCCACCGGGTCCGCCGACCACGCACGCGCAGGAGCGACTAGCTCGAGATCATGTGACGCAGCACGTATTGCAGAATGCCGCCATTGCGGTAGTAGTCGGCCTCACCGGGGGTGTCGATACGGACGACCGCGTCGAACTCCACCTTCTCGCCGCTCTCCTTGGTGGCGGTGACGTGGACCGTCTTCGGCGTCTTGCCTTCATTCAGCGCCTCGATGCCCGCGATGTCGAACACCTCGGTGCCGTCCAAACCGAGATTCGCGGCGGATTCTCCAGTGGGGAACTGCAGCGGAATCACGCCCATGCCGATCAGGTTCGAGCGGTGGATGCGCTCGAACGATTCGGTGATGACCGCCCGCACGCCGAGCAGCTTGGTGCCCTTGGCCGCCCAGTCGCGCGAGGAGCCCGAGCCGTACTCCTTGCCGCCGAGCACGACGAGCGGGATGCCGGCCTCCTGGTAGTTCTGCGAGGCGTCGTAGATGAACGCCTGCGGCCCGTCGTCCTGGGTGAAGTCGCGGGTGTAGCCGCCGGACACGTCTTCCAGCAGCTGGTTGCGCAGCCGGATGTTGGCGAATGTGCCGCGGATCATCACCTCGTGGTTGCCGCGGCGGGATCCGTAGGAGTTGTAATCCCTGCGCTCGACCCCGTGCGAATCCAGATACTGCGCGGCCGGCGTGCCCGACTTGATGTTGCCGGCAGGCGAGATGTGGTCGGTGGTCACCGAATCGCCGAGCACCGCGAGCACCCGCGCACCCTTGATGTCGGAGACCGCGGTCGGCTCCTTCGGCATGCCCTCGAAGTACGGGGGCTTGCGCACGTAGGTCGAATTCGCGTCCCACTCGAAGATCTTGCCCTCCGGGGTGGGCAGCGACCGCCAGCGGTGGTCGCCCTTGAACACGTCTGCGTAGGACTTGGTGAACATCTCCGAGTTGATCGCGAAGTTGATGGTGTCCTGGATCTCCTGGGACGAGGGCCAGATGTCCTTCAGGTACACCGGGTTTCCCTCTTTGTCGGTGCCGAGGGCGTCGGTCGCGAAGTCGAAGTCCATGGTGCCGGCGAGGGCGTAGGCGATCACCAGCGGGGGCGACGCGAGGTAGTTCATCTTCACGTCGGGGGAGATGCGGCCCTCGAAGTTGCGGTTGCCGGACAGCACCGCCGTGACCGTCAGGTCGTGCTCGTTGATCGCCTTGCTGACCTCCTCGGGCAGCGGACCCGAGTTGCCGATGCAGGTCGCGCAGCCGTAGCCGACCAGGAAGAAGCCGAGCTTCTCGAGGTACGGCCACAGCCCGGCCTTCTCGTAGTAGTCGTTGACGACCTGCGAACCCGGTGCCATCGACGTCTTCACCCACGGCTTGGACGACAGCCCCTTGTCGACCGCGTTGCGGGCCAGCAGGGCCGCGCCGAGCATGACCGACGGATTGGACGTGTTGGTGCAGGACGTGATCGACGCGATCGCGACCGCGCCGTGGTCGATCACGAAGTCGCCGTAGGCCTCGGTGCTGACGGCGACGGGCTTGCTCGGCCGACCCGCGGCACCGTTGGCGGCGGAGACGACATCGACCGAATCGTCGTCGGCGAAGGACAGGGCCGCCGGATCGCTCGCCGGGAACGACTCCTCGACGGCCTCGTCGAGATGCGAGTGCGGAGTCGCGCCCACCTTCCCGTCGGCGTCGCTGGTGTAGTTGTGGATGTCCTTGCGGAACGCGATCTTCGACTCCGACAGCATGATTCGGTCCTGCGGGCGCTTCGGCCCGGCGATCGAGGGAACCACGTCGCCGAGGTCGAGTTCGAGGTACTCGGAGTACTCGGGCTCGCGAGCAGGGTCGTGCCACATCCCCTGTTCCTTGGCGTAGGCCTCGACCAGGGCGAGTTGTTGGTCGTCGCGGCCGGTGAGCCGCAGGTAGTTCAGGGTCTCCTCGTCGATCGGGAAGATCGCTGCGGTGGAGCCGAACTCGGGGCTCATGTTGCCCAGTGTCGCCCGGTTGGCCAGCGGCACCTCGGCGACGCCCTTGCCGTAGAACTCGACGAACTTGCCGACCACGCCGTGCTTGCGCAGCATGTCGGTGACGGTGAGCACGACGTCGGTCGCGGTGACACCGGGCGCAATCTCACCGGTGAGCTTGAACCCGACGACGCGCGGAATGAGCATCGACACGGGCTGGCCGAGCATCGCCGCCTCCGCCTCGATACCGCCGACGCCCCAGCCGAGCACGCCGAGGCCGTTGACCATCGTGGTGTGCGAGTCGGTACCGACGCAGGTGTCCGGGTACGCCTGCACCCGCCCTTCGGAATTACTGCGGACCATGGTGACCCGGGCGAGGTGCTCGATGTTGACCTGGTGCACGATGCCGGTCCCCGGGGGGACGACCTTGAAGTCGTCGAACGCGCCCTGGCCCCAGCGCAGGAACTGGTAGCGCTCGCCGTTGCGCTGGTATTCGATGTCGACGTTGCGCTCGAAGGCGTCCGCGCGGCCGAACACGTCGATGATGACCGAGTGGTCGATCACCATCTCCGCGGGCGCGAGCGGGTTGACCTTGTCGGGATCGCCGCCGAGCGCGGCGACCGCTTCGCGCATGGTGGCGAGGTCGACGATGCACGGCACACCGGTGAAGTCCTGCATGATGACGCGGGCCGGCGTGAACTGGATCTCGATGCTCGGATCGGCCGAGGGATCCCAACCCGCGATGGCCTCGATGTGGTCTTTGGTGATATTGGCGCCGTCTTCGGTGCGCAGCAGGTTCTCTGCGAGCACCTTCAGGGCGTACGGCAGTTTCTCGGTGCCCGGCACGGCAGAGAGACGGAAAATTTCGTACGACTCGTTTCCGACCTCGAGCGTGCCCTTGGCGCCGAACGTATCGATACTTGCGGTCACGTCAACTCCACTCGTTAGGCGACCACCGACGGGCTGTGTCGGCGGCGATGTTGATCGTAGGACCGACGCCCGCCGGTCTGCGATCCGACAACCAGGCTAACAGTACGCTTGTCCTGTGAAGTTTGGCGGGTGGTTTGCGGCACAGGTTGACGGGTCCTCGCCCCTGGTTCGCGTACTGTGCAGGCGGACCAGCCGATCCACCGAACCTGGGTGACGAAACAGTGCCGCCGTTGTATCTGACCGCCTTCACGCCGCTCGCGGCGGACCTTCCGCCGAAGGTCGATGTCGACGACATCGTCGCCGACCTCGCCGACAACCACGTGGCGGCGCCGAGCGGCGTCGAATCGAAACTGGCGCCCGTCGTCGCGCAGGCCCGCAACGACGGGATCGACCTCGAGGTCGTCGTCATTCCGGAGAACGGTCGCCACGATTCACAGTTGCGCGACCTCGCCACCGCGGTCGCCCAGCAGGACAACGGCGGCACAATTCTCGTGCTGAGCCCCGACTGGGCGGGCACCTACAGCGACACGCTCAGCCGGGTCGTGCTCGAGGCCGGAGAGGACAGCGCGAAGTTCACGGGCAACCCGGTGGTGTCCACCCAGAACTTCGTCGCCGAGATCCAGGCCCCACAGCTGCCGTGGACGGCGATCACCTGCGTTCTGCTCGCCGGAACCGCCGCGGTGGTCGGCGCGACCTATTACGCAAAGGTGCGCCGGGCGCGCGGGGAAGCGTCTGTCCAGCAACCGGACCGCAAGCCCGTTTCACACTGATCACGAAGCGTTCACGACACGCTTCATATCCATTTCCGCAGGTCGCGGCATTTCGAATTACCCGATTGTTATTTGTGTGACTGGAGTTTCCTCCGTGTGAAAAGTGTCGTACGGTGCGATTGGCGCTTTTTGGGGAAGAAGTGTCACGGCGAGCATTCTGTCGCTCTGCGGGGTCGTTGACGACTCCTGCGGCAGGAGTGCTCGGTCGGCGCGCGCGTATACGGCGTCGGGTCCGGTCGTGCGGCTTTGCCGTGCGCCCGCGGCTGTGACACCGAGATCCCCTTGGTCGAACGCGAACCGAGGGAGCGATCCGTGAGGCGAAGCTCGAGCCAGGACCGGTCGCGGCACGGTCCGATGCGGCGCGCCGCGAGCGGGATGGTGCTCGGCGCTGTGCTGTCAGTGCTGTCGGTGACCGTCGTCGCGACCTCCACGGCCGTGCCGCCCGCACCGTCGAACCCGAGCGACGCCGACCTCACCGCCGCAGGCGCCCAGGTCGACGCGAACATGAGCCAGGTCTCTTCGCTGATCAACCAGGTCGCGGCCGCCAACGACGAATTGCAACGCCTTGACGACGAGGTCGCCACCCGCCGCGAGGAGGTCAACAAGGCCCTCGTCGATCTGCAGAACGCCCGCGATGCGGCCGACGCCGCCGCGGCCGCGGTCGGGACCGCGCAGCAGGCGCTCGCCGACGCCGGGACCCAGATCGATCAGGCACAGACCAGGTTCGACGAGTACGCCGCGCGCACCTACACGCAGGGCAACGGCGGGCCCGCGTCGATCGCGTCGTACTTCGGCGCGGCGAGCCCCGACGAGGTGCTCGAGCGCGCCCAGATGCTCGACCTGCTGTCGAAGTCGCAGGCGCAGGTGAACGACGGCCTGCAGCGCGCCCGGACCGAGCAGGCGAACCGCGGCTCGGCGGCGCGGCAGGCCAAGATCGACGCCGACGCGGCGGCCGCCGACGCGGAGGCGAAGAAGGACGAGGCGGAGCAGGCGATCGCGACCGCACAGTCGGCGCTGGCGGACCAACAGGCCCGCAAAGCCGCGGTGGAGAGCGAACGCAACGAGGTGCAGGCGCAACTCGACGCCGCCCGCGCGAACGTCGCCGGCCTGCAGGACCAGCGCGACGCCTACAACCAGTGGGACATCCAACGTCAGGTGGAGGCGGCCCTGCAGGCCGCGGCGCCGCCGGCGGCGAGTGTGCCGCCGGCGGGTGTTTCGCCGGCGGGTGTGTCGCCGGAGGGTGTGTCCGAAGCGGGTGTGCCGCCGGCGGGTGTGTCGGAAGCGGGTGTGTCGGAGGTTGCCGCCATCGTGCCGGTACCGCAGGCCGGTACCGCTCCGCAGGCCGGTGCACCGGCCGGAACCGTTCGGCCGGACGTGGCGGCGCTGGAGAGTCAGGTCGCGCTCGGACCTGGCATGTCGCCACTGGCCGAGGTGGCGGCCGCGGCGCAGCGCATCGCCGTGGAGGCCGCGTCACGGTTGGCGGCCGATCAGGCCCAGCGTGACCGGGCCGCGGAACTGGCCACGGGTCAGCGCCCGCACACCGCACTCGAGGACGAGGACTATTCGGACTCCTACGACGAGGAGACCGGCCCGCAGGACAGCCTCACCGCGCTCGAGCCGTCCCCGAACCGGCCGAAGTCCCGCCCGCGCAGCACCGTCCCGTCGGTGACCGGGCCGGCAGCGATCGAGATCGTCGTCAACCGCGGGCTGTCGCAACTCGGGGTGCAGTACGCGTGGGGCGGCGGCGACGAGGACGGGCCGTCCCGCGGCATCAAGGACGGCGGCGTGGGCGATGCGCACGGCGACTACAAGAAGGTCGGCTTCGACTGTTCGGGCCTGATGATCTACGCGTTCGCCGGCGTCGGTATCTCGCTGCCGCACTACAGCGGCTACCAGTACACGTCGGGCAAGCAGGTCCCGGTGTCGCAGCGCAAACGGGGCGACATGTTGTTCTGGGGCTCCGGCGGCAGCCAACACGTCGCGCTGTACCTGGGCAACGGGCAGATGCTGGAGGCGCCGCAGTCTGGCGACGTCGTCAAGATCTCGCCGGTGCGCGAGGGCGGCATCATGCCCTACGCGGTGCGGCTGGTGTAGAGCAGCGTCCGCCTCGCGCGTTTCACAGCGCCCGTTCAGGCGGTCGGCCGCCACCTTCGCCGTCGGGTACGTCATCGTCGCGTACAACTGGAATAGTTGTGGGAACGCCAGTCGCATGCAGGGAAAGTGAAAGCGGGGATTGCCGGTGACAGTCCGTCCGGGTACGCCGACAGATCAGGCGCCAGCGGGCGCCGTTCCGGATACCGGAGCGCGCCTCACCGAGGACGTGAAGACCCTGGAAAAGGCCATCTACGAGGTCAAGCGGGTCATCGTCGGTCAGGACCGCCTCGTCGAACGGCTGCTCGTCGGCGTGCTCGCCCGCGGCCACGTGCTGCTCGAGGGTGTTCCCGGCATCGCGAAGACGCTCGCGGTCGAAACGTTCGCCACCGTCGTCGGCGGCACCTTCTCGCGCGTCCAGTTCACCCCGGACCTCGTACCTACCGACCTCATCGGGACCCGGATCTACCGCCAGGGCCGTGAGGAGTTCGACACCGAACTCGGCCCGGTGGTCGCGAACTTCGTGCTCGCCGACGAGATCAACCGTGCCCCGGCCAAGGTGCAGTCCGCGCTGCTCGAGGTGATGGCCGAACGGCACCTCTCCATCGGCGGCAAGACGTACCCGATGCCGGACCCGTTCCTGGTCATGGCGACGCAGAACCCGATCGAGAGCGAGGGCGTCTACCCGCTGCCCGAGGCTCAGCGCGACCGGTTCCTGTTCAAGGTCCTCGTCGACTACCCGACGGTGGAGGAGGAACGCGAGATCGTCTACCGGATGGGCGGGGCCCCGCCGGAGGCCAAGCAGATCCTCACACCCACCGAGGTGGTTCGGCTGCAGCAGGTCGCGAGCAACACATTCGTGCACCACGCCCTCGTCGACTACGTCGTGCGGGTGATTGCCGCGACCCGTAAGCCCGCCGAGTTCGGTCTCGACGACGTCGCGGGGTGGGTGTCCTACGGCGCCTCGCCGCGAGCCAGCCTCGGTATCATCGCGGCCTCGCGCTCGCTCGCGCTCATCCGCGGGCGGGACTACGTCATCCCGCAGGACGTGCTGGAGGTGATCCCGGACGTGCTGCGGCATCGCCTCGTGCTGTCCTACGACGCGCTCGCCGATGAGGTGTCGCCCGAGGACGTCGTCACCAAGGTGCTGCAGACGGTTGGGTTGCCGCAGGTCGCGCCGCAGGCGGTCGCGCCGGCCGGGCCGCCCGCACCGTACACGCAGGCACCCGGGCCGTACCCGCAGCAGGCACCCGGGCCGTACCCGCAGCAGGCACCCCAGCAGCAACAGCCGATGTCGCTGCACAAGCCGGCGCCCACCCCGCAGCCGATGGCGCCGCACCACGCGGTGCCGCACGCCAACCCCAACGCGCAGTGACGACCCACCCTCCGTCGTTCCGCGCGGGGGAGTTGACCGACCCCCGCCTGGCCGCGGCGCTGCGCACGCTCGAATTGACGGTGCGGCGCCGCCTCGACGGCGTGCTGCACGGCGACCACCTCGGCCTGATTCCTGGCCCGGGGTCCGAACCCGGCGACGCGCGGATGTACCAACCCGGCGACGACGTGCGTCAGATGGACTGGTCGGTGACCGCGCGGACCACGCATCCGCACGTGCGGCAGATGGTCGCCGACCGGGAACTCGAGACGTGGATGGTCGCGGACCTGTCGGCGAGCCTCGACTTCGGCAGTGTCGGCTGCGAGAAGCGCGACCTCGTGGTCGCGGCGGCCGCAGCGGTCACCTACCTGACGAGCGGCGGCGGCAACCGGATCGGCGCGGTCGTGGCGACCGGGGCGCAGACGACCCGGATCCCGGCGCGCAGCGGGCGAATTCACGCGCAGGCGATGCTGCGCAGGATCGCGACCACGCCGCGCGCCCCCGATGGGGTGCGCGGGGATCTGCGCGAGGCGATCGAGGCGCTGCGCCGGCCGCAGCGCAAACGCGGCCTCGCCGTTGTCATCAGCGACTTCCTCGGCGCGATCGACTGGCAGCGCTCGCTGCGCGCGATCGCCGCGCGCCACGACATCCTCGCGGTCGAGGTGCTCGATCCGCGCGACCTCGAGTTGCCAGATGTCGAGGACATCGTGCTGCACGATCCGGAGACCGGACGCACCCGCGAGTTCACCGTGAACCCGAAGCTGCGCAAGGACTTCGCGGAGGCCGCCAATCGGCACCGCGAACAAGTGGAGCAGGCGCTGCGCAGTTGCGGTGCGCCCGTGCTCACACTGCGCACCGACCGCGACTGGATCGCCGACGTGGTCCGGTTCGTCTCGACCCGCCGGCACACCTTCGGTGCGGCGAGCAGGGTGCCGCGCCAGTGAGCCTCACCCAGTTCGCGTCACCGTGGTGGCTGGTGTTCGCGCTCGTCGTCGTCGCTGTGGCGGTCGGCTACGTCGTCGTACAGCGCCGCCGCCGCAAGCACATGCTGCGATTCTCCAACATGGAGTTGCTCGAGTCGGTTGCGCCCCAGCGGCCGAGCAGACTGCGGCACGTGCCGATCGCACTGATCCTCACGGGCCTGTTGCTGTTCACGATCGCGCTGGCGGGTCCGACGAAGGACCAGAAGATCCCGCGCAACCGGGCCACCGTCATGCTCGTCATCGACGTGTCGCTGTCGATGGAGTCCACCGACGTCAAACCCACCCGCCTCGCCGCCGCGAAGGAGGCGGGCAAGGCGTTCGCGGATGGGCTGACGCCCGGGATCAACCTGGGGCTGGTCACGTTCGCGGGCACCGCGTCGGTGCTGGTGAGTCCGACCCCGAACCGCGAGGAGACCAAGACCGCGATCGACCAGATCAAGCTGAGCGAGCGCACCGCCACCGGCGAAGGCATCTTCACGGCGCTGCAGTCGATCGAGACACTCGGCGCCGTCCTCGGCGGCGCGGAGGAACCGCCGCCGGCGCGGATCGTGCTGCTCTCGGACGGCAAGCAGACCGTGCCCGAGAGTCCCGACGATCCGCGCGGCGGTTATACGGCGGCACGGGAGGCGAAGAACCAGGGCGTGCCGATCTCGACCATCTCGTTCGGAACCAGTTACGGCACCGTGGACATCCCGAACGAGAACGGCGGGTCCGAGCGGGTGCCGGTGCCAGTGGACGACCCGTCGCTGCGCGAGATCGCGAACCTGTCCGGCGGGCAGTTCTTCACCGCGTCCAGCCTCGAGGAACTCAACAAGGTCTACGACACGCTCGAGGAACAGATCGGCTACGAGACCACGCGCGGCGACGCCAGCCGGCCCTGGCTGATCCTCGGCGTGCTCGTCACGACGGCGGGCATCGTCACCGCTGTGCTGTACCGACAGCGGCTGCCGTGACCGGACCGACTAGGGTCTGAGGCCATGTCTGCATCGCGTTCCGTACTCGTCACCGGCGGCAATCGGGGGATCGGTCTCGCGGTGGCCCGTCGCCTCGCCGCCGACGGACACAAGGTCGCGGTGACGCACCGCCGTGCGACCGGGCCGGAGGGCCTGTTCGGGGTGCAGTGCGACGTCACCGACAGCGAGTCGATCAACCGGGCGTTCACGGAGGTCGAGGCCGCGCAGGGGCCCGTCGAGGTGCTCGTCGCCAACGCCGGCATCACCGACAACATGCTGCTGATGCGGCTCTCGGAGGACCAGTTCGCGAGCGTCGTCGACACCAACCTCACCGGTGCGTTCCGCTGCGCGCAGCGAGCGACCAAGGGCATGCAGCGCGCCAGGTGGGGTCGGATGATCTTCCTCGGCTCGGTCGTGGCGATGTCGGGTGTGCCGGGCCAGGTCAACTATGCCGCCTCGAAGGCCGGCCTGATCGGTATGGCGCGGTCCATCGCGCGCGAGATCGGGTCGCGCAACGTCACCGCCAACGTCGTCGCACCCGGCCTTATCGACACCGACATGACCGCGGAGATGGAGGACCGCTACATCGAGATGGCCAAGCAGGCAATTCCGCTCGGCCGCACCGGCAAGCCGGAGGACGTCGCCGCCGTGATCAGCTTCCTCGCCTCCGACGAGGCCGGCTACATCTCCGGCGCGGTGATCCCGGTCGACGGCGGTATGGGCATGGGTCACTGACTAACCGGATCAACACCTTTCGACGGTAGGAGACGACGAACCCATGGGCGGACTGCTGGACGGCAAGACCATCCTGATCACCGGCATCATCACCGACGCCTCGATCGCGTTCCACGCGGCGGCGATGGCACAGGAGCAGGGTGCGAAGGTCCTCATCACGGGAATACCGCAGCGGTTGCGGCTCATCGACCGGATCGCCCGGCGCCTGCCGCAGGAGGTGCCGCCCGCGATCGGTCTCGACGTGACCGACGAGGAGGACCTCGCCGCGCTCGCCGACCGGATCCGCGAGTTGGCGCCCGAGGGTGTCGACGGCGTGCTGCACTCCATCGCGTTCGCGCCGCCGACCCTGATGGGGCCCGAGGCCAAGCCGTTCCTCGACGGGCCGGGGTCGGACGCGGCCAAGGCGTTCGAGATCTCCGCGTGGAGTTACGCCTCGCTCGCACGGGCGGTGCTGCCGGTGATGAACGAGGGCGGCTCGATCGTCGGCATGGATTTCGACCCCCGTACCGCGATGCCGTACTACAACTGGATGGGCGTGGCGAAGGCGGCGCTGGAATCGGTGAACCGGTACGTCGCGCGGGAGGTGGGTGCGGCCAAGCGGATCCGGTCCAACCTCGTCGCCGCCGGCCCGATCAAGACGCTGGCCGCGAAGGCGATCGCCGGCACGGCCACCGACGACGCGAAACAACTCAACATGCTTAACACCTACTGGGACGGCGCGTCGCCGATCGGCTGGGACGTCGACGACCCGTCGGTGGTGGCGAAGTCGATAGTCGCATTGCTGTCGGACTGGCTGCCGGGCACGACCGGGTCGATCGTGTACGTGGACGGCGGCGCGAGCCACAACACGTGGTTCCCGGAGAACTTCACGGCTTGAGTCTCGTGTCCGGGCGAGAGAAGCGACGGGAAAATGTGACCGACGCGATCCTCCTGCTCTCCTTCGGGGGACCGGAGCGACCCGAGGACGTGATGCCGTTCCTGGAGAACGTCACTCGGGGCCGGGGGGTGCCACGGGCGAGACTCGAGGTGGTCGCGCAGCACTATTACCGTCTCGGCGGCGTGTCCCCGATCAATGGGCTGAACCGCGCGATCATCGCAGGCCTGAAGCGCGAACTCGCCGCCGCCCGTATCGATCTGCCGGTGTACTTCGGTAATCGCAACTGGCATCCGCTGATCGAGGACACGCTCGCCGAGATGCGGGCCGACGGCGTCGATCGGGCGCTGGTGTTCGCGACGTCGGCGTGGGCCGGCTACTCCGGGTGCCGGCAGTACCACGAGGACATCGCGCGGGCGCGGTTCGCCATCGGCCCGAGGGCGCCGTCCCTCACGAAGTTGCGCCAGTACCACGACCATCCGCGGCTGATCGACGCGATCGCCGACGCCATCCGTGCCGCGTACCGGACCGTGCCGCCCGACGCGCGCCTCGTGTTCACCGCGCACTCGGTGCCGGTGTCCGCGGACGTGGCGGCCGGGCCACCGGAAGACGGCGGGCGGCTCTACCGGCGCCAGGTCGGCGAGGCGGCGCGGCTGTGCGCGGCGGCGGCGGGAGTTGGCGAACACGACCTGGTGTGGCAGTCGCGGTCGGGTCCGCCGCAGGTGCCGTGGCTCGAACCAGACATCCTCGACCATCTGGAGGCGTTGCACCGCAACGGAACCGAGTCGGTGGTCGTGTGTCCGGTCGGGTTCGTGTCCGACCACCTCGAGGTGGTGTGGGACCTCGACCACGAGGCTGCCGACAAGGCGAAGGAGCTGGGCATGGCGTTCGCCCGGGCCGCGACGCCGGGATCGGACCCGCGGTTCGCGCGGATTATCGTGGAACTGGTCCGGGAGGTGTGCGACGGACTGCCCGCGCGTCGGATCGGGACTGAGCCCGCCTACGGCGTGGGCGTCGACGGGGCGGTGTGCCGGCCGGGGTGTTGCGGAGCCGACGCACGCGCTCAGAGTGTCTCGTAGATGATGCTCGAGATCGCGGCCTCGTCCTCGAACACCTCTGAGACGTCGGTCTCGAGGTCGGTGACCGGTCCTGCGTCGTTCACCATCAGCGCGTAGGCGACGGTCCGCCCCGAGGCGGTCTCGATGTAGCCGGCAAGGTTCTGCGCCTTCAGTTCCAGAGTCTCGCCGCCCGCGTCGGGCACGATCGTGGTGCCGGTCTTCGCGAACACGTGGCCGCGGCCCGGGAGCTGGGTTCCGGTGTGCGCGAGAGAGCCGTCGACGCCGAGAATCGGTAGCGCGGTGCGGAATTGGTCGGCGACGTCGGTGTTGGTCAGCGCGGACAGGAACGTGACGAGGGCATTCGGCGACGCTTGGCTGTCGGGGGTGCCGCTGCCGTTGGTGGGGAAGTCGAACTGGTCGGCGGGAACGTCGAACTCGCCGGCGAGTGCGTCGCGTTCCGCGGCGAGGGCGTCCTCGATGGTGGTGGCGTCCCTGGTGAGGCCGAACAGGCTCAGGCTCAGGTTGGCGCCGAGGTTGAGGCTCACCTTCAGCACGAGCCGGGCGACCTGGTCGAACGGCGCGGACACGTGCGCCGCGACCTGGGTGTCGGGTGGGTAGTCCGGTGACTGTGGTGGTGCGGGATTGGGTGCCACCGGCGCGGCGGTGACGGTGACGCCGTTGTTCTCGAGGGCCTCGATGAACGCGGTGCGGGCGAACGCGGCGGGGTCCTCGACGCGAAAGATGCGGACGAAATCGGTTGCACCGCTGAGCGGTGCACGGTAGTCGGCGGGGATTGTGCCGGCGACGGTGCCGCGGCAATCTGCGGCGCCGATGCACTGGATGCGACCCTCGCCGGAGATGGCGACGGTGCTCGGGGTTCCTGGCTCGGTGGTGGTGACCGAAGCCTCGACGGCGAATGCTTCGGTGTGGGGCCGGTATTCGACTCGCGCAGGTGCGCCGGGAATGGTCGGGGTGACGGTGACGTCGACCATGTTCTCGTTGAGGATGATCGGCGTCACGAGCAGGTTGCCGTTGGGCACGCGATACGGGGTGAAGAGGCGGTCGTCGACGACGATGTCACCGGTGATGCTGGTGATGCCGGCGGCGCGGACCTGCTGGGCGAGGTCGTTCACCCCGAGCAGCGGATCCTGCGGGGTGAGGATCGCGGTGCCGAGTCCGTTGGCGTCGTTGTGGTCGAAGTCGGTGTACTGCACGGTGTTCGCGTCGATCCGGCGGCCACCGAACACGAGGTCACCGCTGCCGACGAGCACGAGGTCGCCGTCGAGGCGGCCCTGCTCGTCGACCGAACCTGTGCGGTACGCGGGGGTGGTGATGGTGTGGTCGGCGCCGAGTGTGTCGAGTGCCAGGCCCACGGAGAACAGCTTTCGGGTGGACCCGGTGAGCGCCATCGTGTCCGGCTCCAGGGCGTAGAACTCCTCGCCGGTCGCCACATCGCGGACCAACAGACGCCAGGATGCGTTGGCGTAACGCGGTTTCTGCATGATCTCGGTAATGCGGTCGGGCAGGGCAGCCGGTGTCGTGGCTTGCGTCGTGCCGGTGTCGCTGTCGCCGCAGGCGACCGCGACCGCGGTGACGCCGAGGCCGGCGAGGAAGGCGCGGCGCTTCACTGTGAGAGTTCCTGCTGGAAGGCCGCGGCGACCGCGGCGACGTCGTCGTTGGACTGCACCAGTGCCGTGAGCACGTCGGGGTAGGTGCCGCCGCTCATCGACAGCCCGAACACCACGCGGCGCCCGTCGTCGGTGGTGAGGTAGCCGGCGAGCGACTGCACGTTGAACAGGGTGCGGCCGGTGGCGGGATCACCTGCGGCGCTGGTGCCGGTCTTCGCGGCGATCTTGCCGCGCGCGGGACTGTCGGCGCCGGTCAACCCGAGCGTGCCGGACTCGCCGAGCACCGGTTGACCCGCGACGAAGGCGTCGCCCCAGGGCTGTTCGGCCGCCCAGGTCAACCAGCCGGACATCTGTTTCGGCGTGGTCGACGCGGGATCGGCGCCCTGCCCGTCGACGAGCACGACCGCGTCGGAGTCGATGCCGGACTTGTCGATCGCGGCGCGGATCGTCTTCAGTCCGTCGTCGCAGTCGGTGGATCCGGATCGGGCGGCGAGCAGACACAGCAGCGCGTTCGCGCCGGTGTTGTAGCTCGTCTGCAGGATCATCGTGCCGAACGACTGCATGGGTGGCGACTGCAGGGATGCGACCTCGTTCTGCTCGGGATAGGTTCCCGCTGCGGGTAATCCGGATTGCTCGTTCGATGCGAGAGCCGGTGCGGCGACGGTGATTCCAGCGCGGGCGAGGGCCTCGACGAACAGCGTACGTGCCCACGTCGCGGCGTCCGGGATCCGGTAGACGGTCAGGTGCGGCTTGCCCTCGGGGACGCTGCCGGAGACGACGAGGGTGCGCGGGTCGGCGGGATCGGGGGACACGGTCACGGCGGCGGCGGAATCCGCTGCGCCGGTGGTGACCTCGGAGCGGACCGGGAACGCGCTCGTTGCCGGGGTCGTATGGACGGTCGCGGCTCCGCTGCCGGTGCCCGGTGTGATCTCGATGTCGAGGAGGTTGTCGTTGACGAAGATCGACGGGACCGGCCCCTCCTGGCCGGCGTAGGTCTCCCAGATCCGGGTGTCGATCACCACATCGCCGTCGACCCGGGTGATGCCTCTCGCGGCTACCTGGCGGGCGAGGTCGTCGAGACCGGCGAGCGGATCCTGCTCGGGCGTCACGGCATTGGGCGCGACGTCACCGTAGACGTGGTCGGCGGTGGTCGCGGTGAACGTGTTGTCCATCCGACCCTCCATCGCACCCCGGCCGCCGAAGGCGAGGTCGCCTTGCGCGACGAGCACGAGGCCTGGGACGCTGCCGTTCTGCGGTGCAGCGGTGGCGTAGACGGGAGTGGTCAGTGTGGTGTCGGGGCCTATCTCGTCGTACACGGTGCCGACGGTGAAGTTCTTCGCGGTCGAGGCGGTGAACACCATCTCGTCGGACCGGTTCTCGGCGAGGACCTCGCCGGTCTCCTGGTCGGCGAAGTAGTACAGCCACCGGGCGGTGCTGTAGGCGGGTTTCGCCATCACGTCGGCGGCGGCCTGGGGGATGCCAGCGTCATCGGGCTCGTCGGCACGGTCGGAACAGGCGACCAGAAGCACCGCCGTCAGTAGCGCGCCGAAAACTCCGAATGCCCGCATGCCAACTCCCGCCCGACGACGCGTAATCCGACTTGATCAGCGTAATCAGGGCGTGCGCGGTGCGGTCGGAATCTGCGGATTGTCCGGCTCGGCGTCGTGTCGTAACCGTTGC
Source organism: Aldersonia sp. (assembly GCA_036524855.1). Lineage (GTDB taxonomy): Bacteria > Actinomycetota > Actinomycetes > Mycobacteriales > Mycobacteriaceae > Aldersonia. The sequence goes on from DATDBL010000247.1 coordinate 75,177, forward strand.
GCTACTGAGGGGTCCCCTCACGGTCGTTTTCGCTCAGGGGGGGTCCCCTGAGTCGGGTGCTGACGCGACTTGGGGTGCCCCTGACTCGTGTTGCGGGGTGCGCGGCGACGGGGTCGCCGTCGCCGCTGGTTGCGCTACTCGGGGTCCCGTCAGGCGTTCAACGCCGCCAACCGCGCGGCCCGGAGCGCCTCCCGCAGCGGCCGCAGCGTACCCTCCTCGTGGCCGGCGGCGCTGGCGGACGCTGCCGCTGTCGCGGGAGTCCGTGCCGCAACCGCCAGGATCGCCGCGACGTGCTCGGCGGCGTCGAACACCCGGCGCGCCCGCAGCGGCATGGACTCCGGGTAGCGGTGCGGGGCACACCTGGAGAGTTCCTCCTCGACGAGGGCTCGCGGGTCACCGACCGACCCGATCCCCACCCGCTGCAACCGGGTCAGCGCCGACGCGGCCTCGCGCACCGCCTCCCGCATCGCGTACTCCGCCTCACCGAGGCTCTCGACCGCCGGCGCCACCGGAACGACGACGTCGAACAGCCTCCACTGCAACAGATCCGGGCTCGGCCGCTCCGGAACCACGCCGACCCCGGCAGCTGCGGGTGCACCCACGACCACCGCCTCGCCGGCCGTCACCGCGGCATTGGCGAACGCGGTCCCGCCCGGCAACCCGCGGACGTCGCCGGGCACCGGCAACAAGACCGTCACGAGCGCGTCCGGACCGGACGCTGCCCGCACACCGTTCAGCAGATCGAGCAACCCCATGCTCGAGGTCACCGAATCCGACGCGACGACGTGGTGCTGCGGCGACCACAGTGCGAGCGCGTCGAGGACGTCGTCGGGTGCGCTCTCAGCCGCTAGCCACGAGCGCGCCCACACGCCGAGGCTGGTGGCGGGTGAACACATAGTGACCGAGCATAGGACGGCGTGGCGCGGTTCGTGCGGGAGCGGGTTTCGCCTACCGTCGTCGCTCGTGACTCGCGACGACCGCTACCGCACCGACATCCTCGCCGGCCACCCCCGTCGGCGCCGCACCGTGCCGCGCGTGCCCGCCGAGCGCGACCTCGTCGTCGAGGACGCGGCCACCGGATTCTGTGGCGCAGTCGTCGGTTTCGAACGCAGCTACGACGGCGACTTCGTCAAGCTGGCCGACCGGCACGACCGGGTGCGACTGTTCGCATTGCGCGAGGCGGCGTTTCTGGTCGACGGCCAACCGGTGACGCTGGTCCGGCCGGCACCGACGAAGAAGGCCGCACCGGCGCGGTCGGCGTCGGGTTCCACCCGGGTCGAGGGACTGCGCGCCCGGGTGGCCCGGGAGAGTCGGATCTGGGTGGAGGGTGTGCACGACGCCGCGTTGGTGGAACGGGTCTGGGGACACGACCTGCGCGTGGAGGGCGTAATCGTCGAACACCTCGACGGCCTCGACAACCTCGGACCGCGCCTCGCCGAATTCGAACCCGGCGCCAGAAGGCGCGTCGGTGTGCTCGCCGACCACCTCGTCGACGGCTCGAAGGAGACCAGGCTCGCCACCGGGTTGGGTCCGTACGTGCTGGTGACCGGACATCCCTACATCGATGTCTGGCAGGCGGTGCGGCCCGCCGCCGTCGGGATCGCCGAGTGGCCGACCGTGCCGCGCGGCGAGGACTGGAAGACCGGGGTGTGCCGTCGGCTCGGCTGGGGGACCCCACGCGATGGTTGGCGGCGCGTGTACGGCGCGGTGAACTCCTTCCGTGACCTGGAGTCACCGCTGATCGGCGCGCTGGAGCGACTCGTCGACTTCGTCACGGAACCGCAATCGTGACGTAGCCGCAATCGTGACGATCCGGCACGCCCGTCCCGATCGCTACAGTGGGACACGTGGCACCACTTGTCTGGTTGGTGGCGGGGATTCTGCTGGCGGCGGCCGAAGCGCTGTCCGGCGATCTCTTCCTGATCATGCTCGCGGGCGGGGCGCTGGCCACCGCGGGAGTCAGCGCGGCCACCGATTGGCCGGTGTGGGTCGACGGCGTCGTCTTCGCGGTCACCTCTCTTTCGCTGCTGCTGCTCGTCCGCCCGGTCCTGCTGCGCCGGTTCGCGACCCCACCGCCCACGGCGACCAACGCCGACGCCCTCACCGGCAAGCACGCGCTGGTGCTCGAGCAGGTGGCCGAGCACGCCGGCCAGGTGAAACTCGGTGGTGAGGTGTGGACCGCGCGTCCCCTCGACAGCACCGAGGTGTATCCGCCCGGTACCACTGTGACCGTGATGAAGATCGACGGGGCGACGGCTGTCGTCTGGAAGGGGCCGTAAATGGCTGCGCTGATCGTCCTGCTCGTCGTCGTGCTGCTCGTGGCGGTGTTGGTGTTCAAATCCATCGCGCTGGTGCCACAGGCCGAGGCCGCGGTCATCGAACGCCTGGGGCGCTATTCCCGCACGGTGTCGGGACAACTGTCGTTCCTGGTGCCGTTCGTCGACAAGATCCGCGCCAAGGTCGATCTGCGTGAGCGCGTCGTCTCGTTCCCACCGCAGCCGGTGATCACCCAGGACAACCTGACGCTGCACATCGACACCGTCGTCTATTTCCAGGTGACCAGTCCGCAGGCGGCCGTGTACGAGATCAGCAACTACATCGCGGCGGTCGAGCAGTTGACCGTGACCACGTTGCGCAACGTGGTCGGCGGCATGACGCTGGAGGAGACGCTCACCTCGCGCGACTCGATCAACGGGCAGTTGCGCGGAGTGCTCGACGAGGCGACCGGGCGCTGGGGTCTGCGGGTCGCCCGGGTGGAACTCAAGAGCATCGACCCGCCTGCGTCGATCCAGGAATCGATGGAGAAGCAGATGAAGGCGGACCGCGAGAAGCGCGCCATGATTCTGAACTCCGAGGGTGTCCGCGAGTCGTCGATCAAGACCGCCGAGGGCCAGAAGCAGAGTCAGATCCTGGCCGCCGAGGGTGCCAAGCAGGCCGCGATCCTCTCCGCGGAGGCGGACCGGCAGTCGCGGATCCTGCGTGCCCAGGGCGATCGGGCCGCGAAGTACCTGCAGGCACAGGGGCAGGCGAAGGCCATCGAGAAGGTCTTCGCGGCGATCAAGTCGGGCAAGCCGACGCCGGAACTGCTCGCCTACCAGTACCTGCAGACCCTGCCGCAGATGGCTCAGGGCGACGCGAACAAGGTGTGGCTGGTGCCGAGCGACTTCGGGGACGCACTGAAGGGCTTCGCGAAGACCCTCGGTGCGCCCGGGGACGACGGCGTGTTCCGCTACGAGCCGAGCGACGACGGTGCCAACCTGCCGCGCCCGGAGGACGATTCCGAGGAGGTCGCGGGCTGGTTCGACACGAAGACCGACCCTGAGATCGAGCGGGCGGTGCGCGCCGCGGAGGCCGACGCGCGCACTCCGGTCCCCGATCCGGCCGCGGAGGCCCGGCTGCGGCTCCAGGCCAGCCAACAGGCCGCACCCGAGGTGACGTGGCAGCCGCCGGGCGAACTGGCTCAGCCGCCGATCCCGCCGCGGCAGAGCTAGCTCAACATCCCCCGCCCTATTCCGGCCACCGCGAGCGCCCACAGCACGCTGGCGAAGGTTCCGATGATGAACTGCTCCGACGCGTGCGTCTCGGGCTCACGCAGCTCCGGGTAGCGCGCGAGGCCCTTGACGCCCAGCACGACGACGATGCCCTCGGGCCAGCCCGCCAGGACCGTCACGGCGATCGCCGCGCGCTCGAACACCCCGATGATCCGCCCGCCGCGCAGCGGCCCCTGGTCGTGTTCGAGGATCTGGAGGTCGCGGCGACCGGCGATCCGGAACGCGGCCGGTGCGGCGGGCAGGCCGCCGAGTGCGGCGGCCAGCACGGTGATCGTCAGGGTGGCACCGATTCCGACCCCGCCCACCGCGCTGCCGGCGGCAGCGAAGACGGCGGCCGATGCGGCGAGCACGGCGGCGACGGTCGGGGCGACCCATCCGGGTATGCGCCGGTGCTGGAGGCTCGGCCCCGCGACCGCGGTGGCGGCCAGCAGCAATAGCGCGGTGGCGTTCACGTCCCCCCTACGGTCCGATCGACACGGTCGAGCAGTCGCCTCGCCGCCGCGCGGGCCGGTTCCTCGGCCTGCCAGCCCGCGGCGGTCAGACGCTGCGACATCGCCTGCTTGGTGATCCGCAGCCTATCCGCGGCCTCCGACTGGTTCAGCCCGCCACGGACGAGGTCGACCGCGGCGTGCCCCTCGGCGGATCGCCGCGTGACGAGCAGCGCCAGCAGCGTCAGCACCGCCTCGGCGTCCGCCGAATCCCGGCCCGCACCCTCCGCCGCGATTCGACCGGGCATCGACTTCGCCCGCTCCACCGCCCGTCGCGCGGCCTCGAACGCGGGGCCGCGCCCCGCGCGGGTCTGCTCGGGCAGCGGTTGCTCGACGTCACCGACCCCGATCCCGACGCTCCAGTGGCCGCGGCGGACCAGATCGAGGGCGCGGTCCACCACGATCTCGGCGTCGGTGGTGACGCCCTGGATCTCGTCACCGGCGGTGCGTTGGAACGGCCGGGTCATCGGAGTGTGCTCGAGGTCGGCGAGAAGGTCGTCGACCCGGTCCACATCGCGCCGAGAGCGCCGTTGGTCGACGGTGATGACGAACATGTGTCAAGTGTAGGAGCTTGAAACTAAGATATAAAGCTTGGAGGCTTTACTTCACCAAATCAACGCTCACAACTTGACGCTTCGGGTCGGCCTCCGTCGCGGGCGCCGCATCCAGTCGGTGATCCAGCGCAAGACCGGCGATGCCGAGGGCGAAGAATGCGGCCGAGACGGCGAGCATCCCGAAGTTCGTACTGCCCGTCAGAGCGTCGCCGAGGACCACCAAGGAGACAGTGCCAGGAATCACACCGATGAGAGTCGCCAGGGCGAAGTGTCGGACCCGAACCGACGAGACACCGGCGCAGTAGTTGACGATCGAGAACGGGATCGCACCGATCATCCGCAGCGACCCGACGGCGAGCCAACCGCGCCGCGCGAGGCGGTCGTCGACCGCCCGTACCGACGGGTGCGTGAGCCGTGAACCGACCCAGTCCCGGCCGAGGTACCGCACGATCAACAACGCCAGCACGGCACTGACCGCCGTCGCGGAAACCGCCAGCGCAATGCCCAGCATCGGGCCGAACAAAAGCCCTGCGCTGACCGTGAAAACGGTGCGTGGAAAAGGGGCGATCGTGACGAGGACGTGGACGGCGAAGAACACGATCGGCAGCAGCGGACCGGTCGCCAGAGCCCACTCGCGCACCTCGGTGGCGTTGGGATGCGGCGCGAAGATCAACACCGCCGCCAGCGCCAGGAGTCCGGCGAGGGCAAGCAGCATCTTCGGGGTAGGACGGCCGACACGCACGAAGGAAAGGTTACCTGCCGGTACTGCCGAACCCGGTCCTGACGGCACCCGCCGAGCGTTAGCATTCCGGGGGAAGCCGCCCGAATCGGCCGTTCTCGCGAGGCCATCGACCGGGAAGAGGACACGCACCAATGACGATTGCAGAGCCCGCGCCGGACGCTGCGTATGCCGACTGGCGGACCGCCGTCGCCGGTGTACTCGCGAAGGCGCGCAAGGTCGATCCGACCGAGTTACCCGCGGAGCCGGAGCACCTGCTCGACGCCACGACCTACGACGGCCTGACGGTCGCCCCGCTCCACACCACCCGCGACGAGCGGCCCCAGGACCCGTTGCCGGGTGAGTTCCCGTTCGTGCGTGGTCGCGACGCGACCCGCGACGTGCACAAGGGTTGGGAGGTCGCTGCCGAGTTCGGCGGCTCCTCCGAAACCAACACTGCCGACACCAACGCCGCGATCCTCGACGCCCTCGCCAACGGCGTCAGCGCGCTGACCCTGAAGGCCGTCGCTCCGGCGGACCTGCCGGTCGTGCTCGACGGGGTGCTGCTCGACCTGGCCCCGATCACCCTCGACGCCGGCGCCGCCGCGGCCGACGCCACCGCCGCGCTCTACGGCGTCTTCGACGCCGCGTCCGTCGACGACCGCGCCAGGATCGTCGCGGGCCTCGGCGCCGCGCCGCTGACGGCCCGCTTCGCCGGCACCGACAGCATCGACCTCGCCGCGACCGTCGACCTCGCCCGCGCCGCGACCGAGCGTGCCGAGACGGTCAGGGCGATCACCGTCGACGGCACGGTCTTCCACAACGCCGGCGCGAGCGACGCACAGGAACTCGGTGCGGCCGCCGCGGCAGGGCTCGAATACCTGCGGGCGCTCACCTCCGCCGGGGTCTCCGTCAGCGCCGCGCTGCGTCAACTCGAGTTCCGCTTCGCCGCCACCGACGACCAGTTCCAGACCATCGCCAAGTTCCGCGCCGCCCGCAAGATCTGGGCCCGGGTCGCGCAGGTCTGCGGCGCGCCGGATTCCGGTGGCGCCCCGCAGCACGCCGTCACCTCGGCGGCCATGTTCACCCAGCGCGACCCGTGGTCGAACATGCTGCGCAGCACGCTCGCGGTGTTCGGTGCCGGTGTCGGGGGTGCCGACACGGTCACGGTGCTGCCGTTCGACGCCACGCTGCCCGATGGCGCGGCGGGCGTCTCCAAGGCGTTCTCGGCCCGAATGGCCCGCAACACCCAGCTGCTGCTGCTCGAGGAATCCCACCTCGGCCGCGTGCTCGACCCCGGCGGCGGGTCCTGGTACGTCGAGGAACTCACCGCCGGGATCGCCGCGAAGGCGTGGGAGTTCCTGCAGGCGATCGAGGGCGCCGGGGGCTACCAGGCCGCGCTGGAGGCCGACGTCGTCACGACCCAGATCACGCGGGTGCGCGATCAACGCGCCGCCGACATCGCGCACCGCCGCACCGCGGTCACGGGCGTCAACGAGTTCCCGAACCTCGCCGAGGCGCCGCTGCCCGCGGCCAAGGGCGACGGCTCGATCGCTCGGTACGGCGCCGCGTTCGAGGCGCTGCGCGACCGCTCCGACGCCTACCTCGCCGAGCACGGCGAACGGCCGGCCGCCGTGCTGATCCCGCTCGGCCCCGTCGCCGAGCACAACGCCCGGGTGAGCTTCGCGGGCAACCTGCTCGCCTCGGGCGGTGTGGTTGCCACCAATCCCGGGCCCCTCACCACCGACGGCATCGCCGAGGCCGTCCGCGCCGCCGGGGTGAAGGCCGCGGTCGTGTGCGGCTCGGACAAGCGGTACGGCGAGGAGGGTGGTGCGGCCGTCGCGGCCCTGCGTGCCGCGGGCGTCGAGACCGTGCTGCTCGCCGGACCCGAAAAGGCGATGTCCGGCGCCACCGACCTTCCGGACGGTTACCTCACCCTCCGCATCGACGCGGTCTCGGCGATGTCCGAGCTGCTGGCAAAGTTGGGAGCCTAGATGACGACGCACGAGGTCAAGCACGAGATCGGCAGTTTCGCCGAGGTCTCGCTCGACGACGGGGACGCGGCGGCCGCCGCGCCCCCCCC
>DATDBL010000248.1:0-12660 GCA_036524855.1 Aldersonia sp.
TGGCCCGCCGTCGCGAGCGGGCGCTCCGACCAGACACAGGCGCTCACCAGCATGTCGACGTCGAGCTCCTTGGCGCGGGCGACGCGGGCATCGCTGATCGCCTCGGTGATCTCGGGCTTCTCGATCGGAAGGCCGCCGCCCCCACCGGAACAGTAGGACCACTGCGTCACGTGGTCGACATCCCGAAACACCAGTCCGGGTATCGAGTTCAGGATGAACCGGGGCGCCTCGTGAATCCCCTTGCGCTTGTTGAGCCGACACGGATCGTGGTAAGTCACGGTCTTGTTGATCGGTGTCTTCAGCTCGAGACGACCGTTCCTGATGAGGTCGGCGACCACCTCGACGATCTGCACCACCTCGATGTCGAAGTCCGCGCCGAAGTAGGCGGGGTAGTCCTCGGTGAAGTGGATGTAGTCGTGGGGCTCGATGGCGATGACGCGCCTGACCCCCGAGGCGCGCCAGTCGGCCAGGTTGTGCTCGGCGAAGGCCCGGGACTGCTCGACGTACCCCATCTCGGCCGCCGGGCCGCCACAGCACCACTGCTCGTTCATCAGGCCGAACTTGTAACCCGCCTTCTGCAGCACCTGGGCCGTGGCGCGGGTGTTCGACGTGCGGTAGAAGGCCGCCTCGCAGTCGACGAACATGATGGTCTCTCCGCCCACCGGGATGTCGAGACCCTCGGCCCAGTCGCGGACGTGCTCCTGGCCGTTGGGCTGGCCGCCGTCGGTGCCGAGCACGGGCTCGTTCCGGAGTTCGTTGGTCAGCCGATTCCAGAGCTTCCAGCCCTCGCGATCGAGCCCCTTGTCGACGAGAAGGGCCCGCGCCGCCCGCACCACCTTCACCGTCTCGGTCCTGGCCTGGTAGAAGTCACCGACGAACAGGGTGTTGGGACAGCGGATCTCGCAGGCGCCGCATTGCGTGCAGTGGACGTAGTCGTCGGCGACGTCCTCGATGTCGAGCAGGCCCTTGTCCATCGCGACGATGTTGGCGTGGAAGGCGGTGGGCGTGTGGTTCTCGTTGCGGGTCACCTGCATGACCGGGCAGACCTCGCGGCAGAACTTGTGGCCCGAGGAGAAGCAGTTGTAGCCGTTCTGCCGCCACCTGTCCACGAAATCGCGTTGGAGCTGCCCGTCCTGGCCTGTCGAGGTCGGGCCCTTCGAATCGTCGGCGGTCACTGCGTGCCCCCTTTTCGCCCGGGGATGGACGCCAGTCGCGGGCTGTGCGACGGACCTGATTTTCGGAGACTACTGCGGGTCCTGAGGGGCGTCAACGATGCGAGCGCACGCGACCGGGACGGACGACGTCGTCGTAGACCGAAGCCGCCCATTGGCCTGATGGAAGTGGTTGAATTTGTAATGGGGCACGAGGAGGCGACATGAGGTTCAGCTACGTGATGCTGCCGGACTACCCTCTCGAGGAGTCGTTGCGGGCGATCAAACTTGCCGACGAGCTCGGGTTCTACGCCTGCTACGCGGCAGATGAGACCTGGCACAAGGACTTGTGGCTGTTGTTCGCGGCCGCGGCACGCGACACCAGCAACATCCGGCTCGGGCCGAGCGTGTCCGGTGTGGTGCTTCGGGAGCCGACCCTGATCGCGCAAGCCGCGGCCACACTCGACGAACTCACCGACGGTCGCGCCGAGGTGGTGATCGGGTCGGGGAACTTCGGGCTGCTCGCACAGTACGACATCGCCTGGGCGCGCACGAAGCCGCTGTCGCGGGTGAAGGAGGCCGTGCACGTGATCCGCACCCTGCTCGACGACGGTGCGATCACGTTCAGTGGCGAGTTCTACAAGTACCAAGGGCTTTTCACGTTCGCTCGCCCCGTGCAGGAGCGGTTGCCGGTGAAGATCGGGTCCATGCGCGGCCCGAAGTCCTTCGAGGTGGCCGGTGAGGTCTCCGACGGCTGCCACCACGCGCTCAGCTACACGCGGGCGGCCTACGAGTACGGGTTCGAGCATTTCCGGAACGGCGCGGAGCGCGCCGGCAAGGACCCGAACGAGATGGACTTCGGCGCCTGGGTGGTGGTCGCGGTCGGCCGAGATTCGGCGGCGGCGAAGCAGGCCGCGCGGTCCATGGTCGGCATCTACGCATCCTCGATGCCCCACGAGCAGCTCCGGCGCAACGGAGTAGACCCCGACGAGCTCGCTCCGATCGTCGACGCCATCGGTGGCGGAGACCTGGCCAAGGGCATCGAGCTCACCAGCCCGGAGTTGGCCGACCGGCTCTCGATCTCGGGTACGCCCGACGAGGTCACGGCCAAGATCAGGGCCGAGATCGAGGGAACAGGCGTCAACCACGTCATCGCGGCGATCACGGACGCCTCACTGGTCAAGGCCTTCACCGGGCAGAGTCTCGACGGAGTCGCCACGGTCGAGGAGCAGCTGCGGCTGCTCGCCGAGGACGTAATGCCGAGCTTCCGCTGACACCCCACATAACATGTTGTGCGAGTGCATAGTTCGGGGGCGTGTCCGGCTACCGTTCCAAACCCAGGTTCGGCCTGCAACAGTGGTCGTGTGACGGACCGAGCCGGGTCGGGCAGACAGGCGGAGCTGATGATCGCGCTGTCGTTGGCGACCGATCTGGGCACTGGGCAACCGATGGAGCACGGGTTACGGACGTGCTGGCTGTCGCTCGCCGCATCGCAGCACCTCGGCCTGGACGCGATGACCCGCTCATGCGTGTATTACGTTGCACTGCTGCGGTTTCTGGGCTGCACATCCGACGCTTCCGACACCGCCGTGCTCGCCGGTGGCGACGACGTGGCATTCAACTCCGTGATGGCGCCGATGCTGAATGCCCAGCCCGGCGAAAGCATGCGCTACTTCGTGCGCCATCTCGCCGAGGATCTCCCCGTGCACCACCGCGTCGGACGGATCGCGCGGGCGCTCACCGATCCGGGCGCGGATCGGCGCAGCCTGACGCAACATTGTGAGGTCGGCGCCCGCTTGGCGGGCCGACTCGGGATGGCCGACTCCGTCGGCCACGCTCTCGCTCACGCCTACGAGCGGTGGGACGGCAGGGGCTTTCCCGCTGGCCTGGCCGGCGAGTCGGTGCCCGTAGCGGTTCGTGTGGTCACGGTCGCACGGGACGCCGAACTGTGGGCCCGCCGGGCCGGGTGGCCCGTAGCCGTCGACGTGCTGTCCCGGCGACGTGGTCACGCCTACGACCCGGCCGTGGTCGATGCCCTGGTCGCCGACGGTGAGCGCTGGCTCGCGGAGATCGGAGACGACCCGCGCGCCGCGGCCCTCGACGCCGAGCCGGCGCCCGTGTCGATGGTCGGCGACCACCTGCTCGACCGCGCGCTCGCCGCCGTGGCCGACTTCGCCGACCTGAAATCGCCGTACTTTCGAGGCCATTCGCCGGGGGTGTCGAGTCTGGCCTGTACCGCCGCAACGGCCGCGGGAATGTCGGACGCCGATGCGATCATGCTGCGTCGAGCTGCGCTGGTGCACGATGTCGGTCGCGTCGGGATCGCCGCCGGGATCTGGGATCGCACCGGACCGTTGAACGCCGAGCAGTGGGAGAAGGTCCGACTGCACCCGTATCTCAGCGAACGCGTCCTGCGCCACAGCCCGCTGCTGGCTCCCTTCGCGGACATCGCCGCGCGCCACCACGAACGCGCCGACGGATCCGGTTACCACCGTGGCGACTCGGGAAACCAGCTGCCCCCGGGTGCACGCGTGCTCGCCGCCGCGGACGCCTACCACGCCATGACCGAGGACCGTCCACACCGTCCGGGCTTGGGTCCGGCTCGCGCGGCGGCGCAGCTTGTCGCCGACGGCGGCGCCGGTCGCTTCGGACGAGTCGAGGTCGATGCGGTACTACAGGCCGCGGGACAAGCGCGCAGCCGAGTCCGGGTTACCTGCCCCGCTGGCCTCAGCGAGCGGGAGATCGAGGTCTTACAGCTGATCGCACGCGGCCACACCAACAAACGAGTCGCCGACATCCTGCATATCTCGCCCAAGACGGTCGGCCATCACATCGAGCACATCTACGGCAAGGCCGGGGTCACCACCCGTGCCGGCGCAACGCTGTTCGCGATGGAACACGGCCTCCTGCACGGCTGATCCCGGATCCCGTGCGCGAGCGGCCATCCGCGCAGGACAAATGGGGCGAACGCCCGATGCGACGGCAACGCCGAACAGCGCAGGATTCAAGCCATGGCCACCATCGCTGTCACACCCTCGCTCGCGGCCGAGATCGATCGTCTGACACCCGTCGTCGGAGGACAGTCATGAACCCCACTGTCACGCGAAACCGACCGAGCCGCTTCGATACCCGATCGGATGATGGAACCTCGCTCGCCATCTGGGTCGAGGGGAACGGACCAGCCCTCGTGATGGTGCACGGCTCCATCGCCGACCACACCACCTTCGACGCGTTCGTGGAGGTGCTGCGCACCGGCCTGACCACGTACTCGATGGATCGCCGGCGCTTTGGTGCCAGTGCCGATGGTGCCCACTACTCCATCGAGCGGGACTTCGAGGACGTCGCCACCGCCGTGGACGCGGTCGCCGCCCGCACCGGTGGGCCGGTCGCCCTCTGGGGCCATTCCTACGGTGCCAACTGCGCGATGGGCGGCGCCGCCCTCACCACGAACGTCCACCACCTCGTTCTCTACGAACCCAGCCTGGGCCTGCCGTACCCACCCGGTTCCATCGAGGCCGTCGAGTCGGCGCTTGCACGGGGAGACAACGCAGCAGCCGTCGTCGCCGTGCTCGTCGACGTTCTGGAGATGACCGACGCGGAGATCGCCACGTTCCGGTCGAGCCCGCTGTGGCCCGTCCGCCTCGCCGCCGCGCCCACGATTCCCAGGGAGTGCCGAGCCGAGGAGGACTGGACGTACCGGGCCGGCCAGTTCGACGGGATCACGGCACCGACGCTCATGCTGGCCGGCTCCGACAGCGTCCCGGTCGTACGAGCGTGCACCGATGCTGCGGCGTCGGCGATCCCCGATGCACAGATCCGTTTGCTCCTTGGGCACGGCCATTTCGCGCATAAGACCGATCCGACCATGGTCGCGGCGATCGTCCGGCAGTTCATCCAGTCGTAGGAGGCGTGCGCTTGGTGCTCAATCGATCCGGCGACGTAGCGCCGCGAACGCCAGTCCGAATGTCACCGCCCCGACGGCGCCGGTGGTGATCAGAGCCCAAATCAGCCGGTCGAGTTCCCATCCGGTGATGGTGAGCGCTCGCAGCCCGTCGAGGATGTAGGTGACCGGGTTCAGGGAGGCGACGACGCGCAGCCAGCCCGCCATGGCCTCCAGGGGGGCGAACGTCGTGGTCATGAACAGCAGCGGAACGAAGAGTGCCCACACCGCCTGCATCGCCTGCGGGCTCCCGGTCCGGATTGCCACCGCGAATCCGATGGCGGAGAACGCCGCGCCCCACAGTGCGGCGACCAAGACGACGACGGCGGCACCGAGCGCTCCGGTGGCCACGTCGACGCCGGAGGCCATGGCCAAACCCACCACGAGGGTTGCCTGAACGAGGATCCGCAGCAGGTCGCCGGCCATGGCGCCGACCAGGATCGCCGCCCGGCTCACGGGCGTGAGCAGCAGCTTGTCGAAGTACCCGCGTTCGATGTCGGTGACGAGGTTGAGCCCGGCGCTACCGCTCATGGTGGCGAACACGACGGCCACCGGGAGTTGGAAGCCGGCCCAGTCCGCCAGCCCGCCCCGGGTCGCCACGGTGTCCAGCGAGGCGGTCATGATGAAGAACCAGGCGACGGGAATGAGCAGGTTCGGCACGAACACCTCGGGGGCGCGCAGCGTCGAGCGGATTTCGCGTCGGCCGAGCAGCAGCGTCGCCTCGATCCCCGCGTCGACCCTTCCGCCGCCGGTCATGTCGGCGCCTCGGGTGTGGATTGGGCCAGCCGGTATCCGGTCGCCCGCAGGAACACGTCGTCGAGCGTGGTGTTCTGTACGGCCACCGGCCCGACCGGGACACCGGCGTCGTCGAGGCGGCGAACGATCTGCGCCAGCTGCGCGGCCCCGTCCCGCAGGAACAGCGTCAGCCAGGTGCCGTCGAGGCGCGTCTCGGTGACTGCCCCGGGCGAGCCGAGTGCCGCGCGGGCATCCCCGACGCGGTCCGCCGACACGGCGATCCGTACGACGTCGCCGCCGATCGCGCCCTTCAGCGCGCGCGGTGTCCCCTCGGCGACGATGTGCCCGTGATCGAGGATCGCCACGCGATCCGCCATCCGGTCGGCCTCCTCCAGGTAGTGCGTCGTCAGGATGACCGTGACACCGTGCCCGCGGTTGATGCCGCGCACCTCGTCCCAGATGCGCTGCCGGCTCGCCGGGTCGAGACCGGCCGTGGGCTCGTCGAGAAACACCACGTCCGGGTTGTTGATCAGCGCGCTGGCCAGGTCGAGGCGGCGCCGCATGCCGCCGGAGTAGCTGCCGATGCGCCGCTCCGCGACGTCGATGAGACCGACCACGCCCAGCAGGCGCGCGGCGCGCTCACCGGCCGCGCGTCTCCTCGCCCCGAACAGCCGGCCCTGCAACACCAGCAGCTCCCGACCGGTGGCCGATTCGTCGAGCCCGGCCTCCTGCAGGGCGACACCGATCCGGCGTCGCACCCGAGAAGCCTCGGCGACCACGTCGAAACCCGCCACCCGGACCTCCCCCGCCGTCGGGCGCAGCAGCGTGGTGAGCATGCGGATGGTTGTGGACTTCCCGGCGCCGTTGGGTCCGAGCAGCCCGAAGATCTCACCCGGACGCACGTCGAGGTCGATGCCGTCCACCGCCGCCACACCGCCGGGGAACACCTTCCGAAGGCCGCGGGCGCGCACCGCGGCCGCGGCGGTCATTGCGCGATCCCGTCGAGCAGCAGGTCGAACAGCCCGTCCGCCGAGGTGCCCGCCGGGTAGACCCCGGGTGCCCGCAGCACGGCCGTCGTGAAGCCGACCGCCACGGTGAGCGTCGCGGCGGCGGCGGCCTCGGGACCCAGCCCGGCGCGCAACTCACCCCGGTCGTGGGCCTCCCGCAGCAGCGCCACGAACACCTCCGACCACGCCCGAAATCCCTGCCCGGTCAGCTGTTTGGTGCGCTCAGGTGCACCGGTGTCGCCGAACAGCAGCAGCTCCAGAATCATCCGCAGCCGCGCGTCCCCCTCGACCGCGCGGCCGAAGGACAACAGGAAACGCCGCAGCCGCTCCAACGGCGCCGCGTCACCGCTCAGTTCGGCGACGACCGGATCCAACGCCCGCTGTGCCTCGTCGCGCAGGATCGCGTCGTACAGCTCCGCCTTGTCCCGGAAATGGTGATAGAACGCGCCGCGCGTGACCCCGGCCCTCGCGGCAATGTCCTCCACCCGCGCGGCCGCGAATCCGCAGTCGCTGAACACTTCCAGCGCGGCACCCAGTAGACCCCGGCGGGTCTGCTGCGCATCCGCCGCCGTCCGGCGAACCATCATCAATTATACATACACCCACGTATGATTAGGTGTCAAGCCCTTGCTGCGCTTCGATGGGGTTGCGAACTGTCGCCCACCCATCGCGTACACGTCCGCAACCGTCTCGCTCAATAAATAGATTGCTAATATCGTGCCGTGGAAGACGAACGGCTTCCGGGCATCGGTGAGGGGCCGGCGAAGGTGATCAGCGTTTCGCTGCCCGAGGGAACCGTCCGCGCGTTGCTCAGCAAGGTCGGCCCACGTGGTGTGTCCGCGCTCGTGGCCACTGCGGTCGAGCAACACCTGCGTAACCAGACGACCGCCGATTACCTCGCCGGATACGAACGTGAACACGGCTCGTTCACTGCCGAGGAGACCGATGACGCCGACGCGATCTGGCGTCGCGCCGAAGCTGCCGAAGCCGCATGGCGCGCCCACAAAGCGGGTTGACGACGGGCGGCACGGTGATCCTCGACACCCAGCGCTTGTCGCTCTACCTCGAGCAGGACCGACGGGTGATGGCGATCGTCCGCTCAGCACTGGACCGCGGGGCGAACCGCACGATCAGCGGCGTCAGATTGGTCGAGACGATCCGCCGCGGAATCGCGCGCGGGCGCTGGAATTACGTACTCTCCCAACTCGATATCCAACCGATGAGCGTCCGATGGTTCCGAGAAGCCGCCGATCTGATCGTGACTCACCGGGCGCGAGGCCACAAATACGCTATCGACGCAATGGTCGCGGTCACCGCGATGCATCAGCCCGGACCGGTGGTCATGTCGACCTCCGACGCAGATGACATGTCCCGGTTCTGCGGAGAGCGCGTGACGATCGTTGCGCTGTGAGCATCGGTTGGTCCGTGGACGTGCGTGATCATACGTACTGGTCGTCCGAGACACCGTCGGCCGCGCCGATCTCGGATTATTCGCAATCGAGTCTGCCGAACGGGCTATTGCGCCACTGTTTCGACGTGACGCGCGGCGGCAGCCGTGTTGAGCTGCTCGTCGAACGACGCCACGCGGGCTCGGACGTTCTCGGCGGCGAGTAGCACGCAACAATCGGGCATCTTCAATCTCGTCACTGCGCGTAACAGGGCGAGTTTCACCGCGGTGTCGTCGGGAAACGGCAGCTCCTGGACTTCCAGGTCCGCCAGGATGGTCCGGACGAGGTCGAGGCGGTTTTCGCGAGCGGGCATGACGAGCACCTCGGCGAGTGTTAGTGAGTTGACGCCAAAATCATCGTCGATCTCGCGGGTGAGCAGGTCCTCGGCACGCCCATGGTGGGCGTTCTCGCCGTCGAGGTACGCGATGAGAACGCTGGCATCCAGCACGATCACGCCGGCCACTCCTCCCGCAGCCGATCCAGGTAGTCGCTCGGGTACACACCGGTGAGGGCCCCACTGTGTACACGCACTGCGGCGAGCCTGCGGCGATGTCGCTCGTCGTGGGCCACTTGGGCGGCTCGATGCCCCTCCAGCGCCAGTTGCACAAGCAGTTGGGCGCGGCTCAGGCCGGGCCACCGGAGCGCCGCGGCGTCCAAAGCGACGGCGAGATCGTCGGTCTCGGTCACGAAATGGCGAGGGCGTCTGGTGGGCATGTCAAGAGTGTAGCACCACCAATTGGAGGTGCTACACCGCGCGAGGCGTGCGTGCGTCGACGTCGCCGCTGATTATCGGGGACGTCGTCTCTGTACCGGCAGAAGAAGTCGTCGGTGACGCGCCGCGTGGTGGCCTCGTCGTTGATGTGCTTGGCGCCGTTCTCGCAGTACTCGTTGCGTTGTCGCTGGTCGGGCTCCGGCCAGGCGCAACCCACGCGGCGCTGACGTTGCTGAACATCGATCAGGTCAAGGGATTCCACTGCCCGGGGGGCAACCGCGGGAACGGCCGCCGCCGACATCTTGAGCGGGGTGACGGACAGCCGATAGTCGGGATCCTCGATCTGTGCGCACGGTGATTCGGTGGCTCCGACGCCGTCCCAATACTGTCAAAGAAGAAGAACCGATCACTCGACGATGCGCATCTGGTTGCGTCGCGCGTCATCCCACTCTCTGTCGATCACCGCTCGACTCTCATCGCGGAGCGGCCACGCGGTAATCGAGCAGTTCTGGCGCCTTCGCCATCCTGGCGTCATACGTGACGATCATGCCGAGATCGTCACCCAGCTGTTTCGCGGTCGCCAGGTGGATCGCATCCAGGGATCGCAGCTCGAGCGGCAGGAGGGTTCCCGCCGCGGTGAGGATCCGATCGCTGACGCGAATCAAGTCGAGCCTGCTGAGGACCCGTCGTCCCCTCGCTACCGCATCATTTCCGTGGGGCAGCAGTGCCCGCAGGACCTCGGTGCGGGCGAGGGCGCTCGAAACGATTGGACCGCACGCCGCTGCGTGAGCGTAGCCTTGGCCTGGGCGAAATCCGATGACCGTGACGCTCGACGACCCGCACACTGTGCCGACGAGGTTCTGGCACCGCCTAGCCGACGGTCGGCTGCAGTGCGACGTGTGCCCGCGCGCGTGCAAGCTCCGGGAGGGCCAGCGCGGACTGTGCTTCGTGCGGGCGCGGGTCGACGACCAGATCGTGCTCACCACCTACGGGCGTTCCGGCGGATTCTGCGTCGACCCGGTCGAGAAGAAGCCGCTCAACCACTTCCTGCCAGGCTCGGCCGTGTTGTCGTTCGGCACCGCCGGGTGCAACCTGGCGTGCAAGTTCTGCCAGAACTGGGACATCTCCAAGTCGCGCGAGATCGACACCCTCTCCGGGCGCGCGGAGCCCGACGAATTAGCCAGCGCCGCAGTGCAGCTCGGCTGCAGCAGTGTCGCCTTCACCTACAACGACCCGACCATCTTCTTCGAGTACGCCGCCGACATCGCCGACGCCTGCCGCGGGCGCGGCATCAAGGCGATCGCGGTGACCGCGGGCTACATGTGTCCCGCGCCGCGCGCCGAGTTCTACCGCCACATCGACGCGGCCAACGTCGACCTCAAGGCGTTCACCGAGGAGTTCTACCACCGGGTCTGCGTCGGCCACCTCGACGACGTGCTGGACACCCTGGTTTACCTGCGCCGCGAGACCGACGTGTGGTTCGAGATCACCACCCTGCTGATTCCCGGACGCAATGACAGCGACGCCGAGATCGCCGCCGAATGCGCCTGGATCCACAAACATCTCGGCGATGATGTCCCGCTGCATTTCACTGCCTTCCACCCGGACTACAAGATGCGCGACGTGCCGCCGACGCCCGCGTCGACGCTCACTCGTGCCCGGCGGATTGCGCTGGGCCAGGGCCTGCGCTATGTCTACACCGGCAACGTGCACGACACCGACGGCGGCACCACGTCGTGCCCGTCCTGTGGTGCCGCGGTCGTGGTCCGGGACTGGTACGTGATCCGCCGGTACGCGCTGACCGACGACGGTCGGTGCCAGCGCTGCGGCACCAGGATCTCCGGCGTCTACGACGGCCCGGTCGGCCGGTGGGGGAACCGGCGGCTCCCGGTGCTCATCGAATGAGCTGAGTGAGGGGCGCCCTCAGTTCGCAGAGTGACTGAATGGTCCCCTCACTCCCCAGTCGGCGCCGGCCGGACCTTCGGCGATCGGTTCCTTACGGTGATCGCCGAGACCGAGGTGACCGAGCTGAAGCTCAGCCCGGCCGCGTAGGGCTCGATGATCCGGCGCTGGTCGGGGTGGTTCCGCGACCGCCTGGCACGCCCGATCAACGCGTGACGTCGGCGCTCCAGAGCGTGGCAATCGGTGCGGCGGTGACGCGTTCGGCCAGGTTCGTACGTGAATGGCCCGTGTGCAGGATGATTCCGGCGAGAAAGCGGTCACCGTATTCGTCGCGAAGCCAGGTGAGGTGCCTGGCGTCGGCCGTGGTCGGGGCGCCGGCCTTCACTTCGATCCCGATAATGCGTTGCCCGGCAAGCTCGGCCACGATGTCGACTTCGCGGCGCCCCTGCTCCTGGCGAAGGTGGTATAGGCGAGGTCGAGTGCGGCACATCGGTAGGTCGGCACGCAGCTGTGATAGTACGAAGGTTTCCAAAACCCTGCCCAACAAGACGCCATCGGCAAGAACGGCGCGGGTATCGAGGCCCGTCGCGCCGGTGAGCAGGGCCACGTCGGTGAGATGGCGCTTGGGGCCGCGCACGAGCCGCTTCAGGCGGTTGGTCGCCCACGCGGGCAAGGCGTCGATCACGAGTAGGTTCCGCAGGAGTTGCTCGTAGGCAGTCGCCGTTCGCTTGTCGACACCGGCCGCACCGGCAAGGGTGACTTGCTCGACGAAGCCGGCGGTGTTGAGGGCGAGGGCTTCGAAGTAGCGCCGCAGCCGGTTTGGGTCGCGGCCGGGTTCCAGTTCGGGAGCGTCGCGAGTTATGAGCTGCTCGACGTAGCTCTCCAGCCACCGACCTGTGCTGCGCGCCGGCCGGAGTAACAGTGGCTCGGGATAGCCGCTGGCCAGGGCGATGTCTAGATAGCCGGCCAGGTCAGGCGGGTCGGTCGGGTTGGCCAGCGCTTCACCGCCGCGGGCGGCGACGGCATCGAGAAACGGCTGTTTGTCGGGATGTCCTCGCGCTTCGGCCACGGTGAGGCCGTACATCGGAACAGTGAGCACCCGCCCGGTGCCTGGCCAGGTGTCGGTGGACAGGCTCGCGCGGACGGCGCCGGTGATCAGAAACCGGCCAGGGCGCGGATCCTGGTCGACCGAACGTTTCACTGCGCCGAGTACTCCGGGGACAACTTGCCATTCATCGAGCAGGACTGGCTCGGCCTGCCTGGCGAGGGCTGAATCCGGATCCGCTCGAAATGCTTCCGCCTCGACGCTGCGGTCCAGGCGAACCGTGCTGCGCGCCAACCGCGCTGCTGTGGTCGTCTTGCCGGTTGCTCGCGGCCCGGTGATCATCACCGCGGGAAAGTCGGCGATGAGTTCACGGAGGAGCCCGTCGACCATCCTGGGCCGATACGAAGGGCTCGTCTCCCTGTGATGTACTGATTCCACACCCAGTAATGTACTGGATCCACACACGACAATGCATTGATCCCGCACTCGCCGGCGAATCAGAGCGCAGCGTCCCGTGCAGGCCGCCGGACTGTCCGTCAACGATAGCCCCGGTGCAGAAACTTCGGTCACGGCCGCCACGCACCCGCCACCTGACGTGTCGCCTCGTTGAGCCGGTTCCACAGGTTGATCTGGGCGATCGTGAGCACCAGCGCAGCGAGCTGATCGGCGTCGAACTCGTCGGCGGCGCGCTCCCACAACTCGTCGCTGACGGCGTCCGGG
>DATDBL010000249.1:0-17132 GCA_036524855.1 Aldersonia sp.
CCGCGCGCTCACCACCGTCGGCAAGGACGGCGTGGTCACCATCGAGGAGTCCTCCTCGCTGCAGACCGAGCTCGAGATCACCGAGGGCGTGCAGTTCGACAAGGGTTACCTCTCGCCGTACTTCATCACCGACCTGGACGCTCAGGAAGCGGTGCTCGAGGACGCGCTGGTGCTGTTGCACCGCGAGAAGATCAGCTCGCTGCCGGACTTTCTGCCGTTGCTCGAGCAGATCGCCGAGAGCGGCAAGCCCGTCCTCATCATCGCCGAGGACGTCGAGGGCGAGGCGCTGTCCACCCTGGTGGTGAACTCGATCCGCAAGACGGTCAAGGCCGTCGCGGTCAAGGCGCCGTTCTTCGGCGATCGCCGCAAGGCGTTCCTCGACGACCTCGCGGTCGTCACCGCCGGCACCGTGATCAACCCGGATCTCGGCATCGTGCTGCGCGAGGCGAAGCTGGATCTGCTCGGCTCGGCCCGACGCATCGTGGTCACCAAGGACGACACCACGATCGTCGAGGGCGCCGGCACGGCGGAGGCCATCGCCGCCCGAGTCGCGCAGCTGCGCGGCGAGATCGAGCACACCGACTCCGACTGGGATCGCGAGAAGCTCGAGGAGCGGCTCGCCAAGCTCGCCGGCGGGGTCGCGGTGATCAAGGTCGGCGCGGCCACCGAGACCGCGCTCAAGGAGCGCAAGTACCGGGTCGAGGACGCGGTCAACGCGGCCAAGGCGGCCGTCGAGGAGGGCATCGTCGCCGGCGGCGGCGTCGCGCTCGTGCACGCGGCCAAGGACCTGGTGGCGCTGCGGGATTCGCTTGCCGGAGACGAGGCGCTCGGCGTGGAGGTCGTCCGCACCGCGCTGTCCGCCCCGCTGTACTGGATCGCGGCCAACGCCGGCGCCGACGGTTCGGTCGTCGTCTCCAAGGTCGTCGAGGACGGCAAGGTCGGGTTCAACGCGGCCACGCTGACCTACGGCGACCTGATCGAAGACGGTGTCATCGACCCGGTGAAGGTGACGCGCTTCGCCGTGGTGAATGCTGCGTCGGTCGCGCGGATGGTGCTCACCACCGAGAGCGCCGTTGTCGAGAAGCCCGCCGAGGAAGCAGGGGGCGGCCACGGCCACGGCCACGGTCACTGACCCAGCGGGCACCGGCCCGGCACGAACCACGAGCGGCCCCCGAACCATCCGGTTCGGGGGCCCCTCGAGTCAATCGTTCGACGGTCGAGAACGGCGTGCGCCCGGCGGGCGGGTCGGGGCGCGTCGTTCAGACGGCGATGCGGCGACGGCTGCGACGGGCGTGCACCTCGCGCTCCGTCTCCGACATGCCGCCCCAGATCCCGTACGGTTCGCACACGCGCAATGCGTGACTGCGGCATTCGGCCAGCACGGGGCAGGCGCGGCAGATCTCCTTCGCGCGCATCTCGCGCTGGGCGCGCGCGCGTCCCCGTTCGCCGTCGGGATGGAAGAAGACGGAGGAATCGACGCCGCGACAGAGTCCGCGCATCTGCCAGTCCCAGACGTCGGCGTTGGGGCCAGGGAGGTGGGTCGGCTGTGGCATCTGAACTCCTCGGTGCGAGCTCGTCCGGTCGAGCGGGCGGCGACCCCCGCGGTGCACGGAAATCGTGGTGTCACCCCTGCATAAGCACCGCCGGGTGGGCGATGCCCACGCTGGCGTGAAAAGTACGTTATTGGTCGCCGCGAAATCGC
The DNA here is from genome assembly GCA_036524855.1 of Aldersonia sp. Classification (GTDB taxonomy): domain Bacteria; phylum Actinomycetota; class Actinomycetes; order Mycobacteriales; family Mycobacteriaceae; genus Aldersonia. The sequence continues at coordinate 1,703 of DATDBL010000249.1, forward strand.
GTCAATAGCCCGATCGGGTGGTTCTCCCCATGTTCACAACCCGAGAAGTTTACGAAGTCGCCGTTTACTTTTCGCGTCGGGCGTGCTCCGAATACGCTTGAGCCGCTCGAGCCGCTCGAGATGCGGGTGTGAGCGCGGTGCCGGTGTCCTCCCTGCTCCTGATCCTGGTCGCTTGACCTGCGAAAATGCGCGCAAGTCGACCCCGATCGAGAAGCGTGCAAATCGGCTCGGGGAATCGCGCCCGCACCCCGGCAGTGTTTCGGAAATGTTAACTTCACCCCACAATCGGTGGGCGTTGTCAGCTCGCGACCTGCGTCTCTGTGTTCGGCGTCTCATGCTTGACAGTCGGTCTGTTTAACCGCGCGGAAACAATTCGTGGGTGCGGAAATACTTGCGTGACACGCTCGCCCCGACTCTCGGACGTCCTAGGGTTGCGGGGTGTCGATCGAAGCTGTGGTGCCGACCCAGCTGGCCGAGGCGGCCCAGGTGCTGTGCGCCGCGGCGTTCGGCGCGGATCCGGCCAGGACCGATCTGCCGTGCGCGAAGTCCGCCGTCGAGTCCTGGCACCGCGCCGTCGCGCTCGGCGGGCAGGGCCACTACGCCCGCGCCCATACCGAACTCGACCGCGTCGCCGTTCTGCCGGGCGGCGACCCCGTTCTGCGCTCGCTGGCCGCCAACACCCGCGCATCGTGGTGGCGCCAACTCGGCTGGCACCGTCGCGCCGCAAGCTGGGACGGTGCGGCGCTGAGGCTGGCCGGGTGCGGTCTCGCGGGGAGCGGTCTCGCAGAACGGGGCCGACACGCCGAGTGCGACGCACTCGTCGGCCTGGCCGCCGACGCCCTCGGGCAACGCCGATTGCCCCTCGCCGCGCGCCTGCTCGAGCGCGGCCGACCGGACGAGGCTGTCGGCGATTTTGACGAGACTGTGGGCGATTTTGACGAGACTGTGGGCGATTTTCATGCGCTGCGGGTGCGCATCCGATGGCACTGGGTCGCCGCGGAGATCGCGATGGCCGGCGGCGACGCGCCTGCAGCTGTCGCGGCCGCGCAGCGGTCGGTGGAGCTTGCCGCGGTGGGGCCGAGCACGCGGCACCGGGTGAAATCGGACCTGGTCAGGGCGGCCGCCGGCGTGGTCGCGGGAGACTCGAGCGCCGTCGGTGCGGTCGCGCGGGTGCACCAGCGGTGTGTCGTCTGCGGGCTACTGCCCCTGCAGTGGGCTGCCGCACTGTTGTGGGCGGGGGTTGCCGACGGCGCGCAGCGGCGAAGTGCACTGGCAGACGCGCAGGACTGCGCAACGGAACTGGCGCGGCGGGGCGGCCGGCCGCGGGCGGGCTGAGCCTCGGGTGGTGCACGGGCGATGCGGCGTGCGTTCCGACGACGGAAGCGCGCTGGCTATGGTTGATGTGTTCCGCCCCCGGGCGGAAGCACACCCGGGTCGGGGGATCGTGCCACGGTAACGCCAGGAACTTTCGCTGACGATGAGCAACGCGGACGATGAGCTGGACGCCGCTGCCGGCGCCGCTGCACAGGGCGACCGTGCAGCGCTGGCTCGGGTCCTCGAAATCGTCCGCCCGCTGGTCGTGCGTTATTGCCGCGCCCGAGTCGGGGCGGGAGAGCGCGGCCATCTGTCGGCCGACGACGTGGCACAGGAGGTGTGCATGGCGGTGATGACGGCACTGCCGCGCTATCAGGACCAGGGCCGGCCGTTCATGGCGTTCGTCTACGGGATCGCGGCCCACAAGGTCGCCGACGCCCATCGAAACGCCGGACGTAACAAAGCGGACGCGATGGCCGAAGTACCAGATGTCGTATCCAACGATGACGGGCCCGAGCAACGGGTGCTGGATTACGAGGCGCGCAGCGAGATGAATGCCTTGCTGAGCACACTCTCGGAGAAGCACCGAGAGATCTTGATCCTGCGTCTTGTCATGGGCCTGTCTGCGGAAGAGACGGCACAGGCAACCGGCAGCACCGCCGGTGCGGTTCGAGTTGCCCAACACCGGGCGCTCGGCAAGCTGAAGGCGCGAGTGGGAAAGACGGGTGAGATCTATGGCTAGAAAGGGCGATTGGCGTCGTCCCGGAGCCAACGACTTGTCCGACGACGCGGCGCCGAACGGCGCCCCGGTCGACATCGGTGCGGTGCGTCGCGACGACGCGCTGATCGATGCGATCGCAGGCGACGGCCCGGTCGCCACCGACAGCGCCGAGGATTACCAACTGGCGACGCTGCTCGCCGGCTGGCGGGCCGAGATCGTCACACCGCCGATGCCGGCAGGTCCCGATCTGGACGCCGTGGTTGCGGCGGTCAACCAGGAGATCGAGGCGCGTAACTCGCGGATGGCTGCGAAGCGGCGGCTGCGTCTGCTGCGTCCGATCGGTGGTGCCGCGGCGGTTCTTGCGCTGGTCGCAGGCGTCGCGACGGCGTTCAGCTACAACGCCCAACCCGGTGACCCACTGTGGAAGGTCAAGCAGGTCGTCTTCAGCGAGCAGGCCGATTCGACGATGGCCCGGGTGGACACCGCCACCGACCTCGACGTCGCCGAGCAGATGATCGCCTCCGGTGACGTCCAGGGCGCCGAGGCGGCGCTCGAACGAGCGTCGACCCGTGCCGGCGACGTCAACGAGCAGGACGACCGCGACGGTCTCATCGCACGGTGGACGGAACTGACCATCCGCATCGAGGCGCTGGTGCCGACGACGACCGTGCTGCCCCCGCCGCCGTCCGAGGTGCCCACCCCACTCGTGGTTTCGCCGACCGAGACTACGGCGACTACCGATGTCACGACGGATGCTACGACGACGGTCGATCAGCTGCCGACGGTTCTGGACACACCGCTGACGACACCACCACCGCCACCTGTGGTGGTGGAGCCGTCCTCGACAGCGGTCCCGAGCGAAACGCCGGAGACTACCGTGCCGACGAGCACCACGACCACACTGCCACTGCCGACCACCACCGCGACGGCCAGCGACAGCAGCAGCGGCGGCGATGACACGGCGACGGCCGAGTCGACGATCCTGCTGGTTCCGACGGTGGCGAGCCCGATACCGACGACCACCGCCACGGATCGCTTACCGGCCAACCTCGGCCCGACGGTGGAACCGACGACGACCGCCACCCCGTCGAACTGACCCGCGACACGACGAAGGCTCGGCGAGAATCTTCGCCGAGCCTTCGCGCTTGTCGGTGTCTGTTCGCCGCCCCTTCGCTAGCCGTCGTAGCCGTCGCCGTGCAGCGCCTCGTTCATCGACGCGTCGGCGTAGCCGCGGCAGTAGTCCCAGGTGACGTAGGCCTCGGGGACCGGATCGAAGGCCGGCTCGTGTGGGCGCACGGTGCCGTCGACGAGCAGCTGCAGCAGGTTGGCGCGCAGCATGTCCCAGTCGTGGTAGTGATCCTGTTTGCAGTCCTCGCAGGCGACGACGAGGCCGCGGATGCCGCGGTGACCCAGCAGCGCCTCGTACACCGCGAGGTCGGCGAGGTCCTCCTCGACGGCGAGTCGCTCCCCCGGGTCCAACGGTTCACCAGGCTCGATGTCGTCGAGCGCGGCCGTGGGGTCGGCGGGGTCGCCGGCGAACGGGTCCGGAGGCAATCCAGGCGGCAGTTGGTCTCGCACACCACAACGGTACGCACGACGGGCGGGTCTGCGCCAGCCGTCGGTGCGCAAGCCGCGCCCGCGCGGCGATACCATGGGCTGACAGCATGTAACAGCCAGGGCCGAACCAGCCGGGGGCATGAAATCCGCACGACGGGGAAGGGCCCGACTCGATGACCAGTCTCGCCGATTCGGAGCAGACACTCGAATCCGATCTGTCGCTGGCGCATGCGCCGCGGGTGCAGACCGGCGGTGACGACCCGAACAAGATCGCCATGCTCGGGCTGACCTTCGACGACGTGCTGCTGCTTCCGGCCGCATCCGACCTGATTCCGAGCGGCGTGGACACGTCGAGCCGACTCACCCGCGACATCACGCTGCGGGTGCCGCTGGTGAGCTCCGCGATGGACACCGTCACCGAGGCCCGGATGGCGATCGCGATGGCCCGCGCGGGCGGCATGGGCGTGTTGCACCGCAACCTGCCGACGCTGGAGCAGGCCGCGCAGGTGGAGACCGTCAAGCGGTCCGAGGCGGGCATGGTCACCGACCCCGTGACCTGCAAGCCCAACGACACCCTCGCCGAAGTCGACGCGATGTGCGCGCGGTTCCGGATCTCCGGCCTGCCGGTGGTGGACGAGACCGGCGCCCTGGTCGGCATCATCACCAACCGGGACATGCGCTTCGAGGTCGACGAGAACCGCAGGGTTGCAGACGTGATGACCAAGGCACCGCTCATCACTGCGCGGGAGGGCGTCACCGCCGGGGCCGCACTCGGCCTGCTGCGCCGGCACAAGATCGAGAAACTGCCGATCGTCGACGGGCAGGGTCATCTGCGCGGCCTGATCACCGTCAAGGATTTCGTCAAGACCGAGCAGCACCCACACGCCACCAAGGACCGCGACGGCCGACTGCTGGTCGGAGCGGCGGTCGGCGTCGGCACCGACTCGTGGTCGCGCGCGATGACGCTCGTCGACGCCGGGGTGGACGTCCTGGTCGTCGATACCGCCCACGGACACCAGGTGCAGGTATTGGAGATGGTCGCGCGGGCGAAGTCGGAGGTCGGCGACCGGGTGCAGATCGTGGGCGGCAACATTGCGACCCGTTCCGGTGCCGCGGCGCTGGTCGCCGCCGGTGCGGACGCGGTGAAGGTCGGCGTCGGTCCCGGCTCGATCTGTACCACCCGCGTGGTCGCGGGCGTCGGCGCGCCACAGATCACGGCGATCCTGGAGGCCGTTGCGGCGTGCAAGCCCGCAGGGGTGCCGGTGATCGCCGACGGCGGCCTGCAGTTCTCCGGTGACATCGCCAAGGCCCTGGCGGCGGGTGCGTCCACCGCGATGCTCGGCTCGCTGCTCGCCGGCCCCGCGGAGTCGCCGGGCGAGCTGATCCTGCTGAACGGCAAGCAGTTCAAGAGCTACCGGGGCATGGGGTCGTTGGCTGCGATGCAGGGTCGTGGCGAGGCGAACTCCTACTCGAAGGACCGCTACTTCCAGGACGACGTGCTCGCCGAGGACAAGCTCGTGCCCGAGGGTATCGAGGGCCGGGTACCGTTCCGCGGTCCGCTCTCGCAGGTGATCCACCAGCTGACCGGCGGGCTGCGTGCCGCGATGGGTTACACGGGCTCGAACACGATCGCCGATCTGCAGCAGGCGCAGTTCGTCCAGATCACCGCGGCGGGGCTCAAGGAGAGCCACCCGCACGACATCACCATGACCGCCGAAGCCCCCAACTACACGGTCCGTTAGCGTTAGCGTCAGACTCTGACCTGACCGCCGTGGCCCAGCGCCGCGGCGCGGAGCGAAAGGGACCGGGTGCGCGACCTCGTCGAAATCGGCATGGGCCGCACGGCTCGGCGAACCTACGAGCTGGACGACGTCGACATCGTGCCGTCCCGGCGCACCCGATCCTCGAAGGCGGTTTCGGTCGCCTGGCAGCTCGACGCCTACCGGTTCGAGATCCCGATCCTTTCCCACCCGACCGACGCGCTCGGTTCGCCGGAGTTCGCCATCGAACTCGGCCGCCTCGGTGGTCTCGGCGTGATCAACGGCGAGGGGTTGTGGGCGCGGCACGCCGACGTCGAAGCCAAGCTCGAGGAGCTGATCGAAACGGCCGAATCCGGCGACGACCTCGACGCGCCGATCTCCAAGCTGCAGGAACTGCATGCCGCGCCCGTGCAGCCCGACCTGCTCGCCGCCGCGGTCGCGAAGGTGCGTGCCGCGGGCGTGACCACCGCGGTGCGGGTCAGCCCGCAGAGCGCGCGGGCGATGACCCCGGCGCTGGTCGCGGCGGGCATCGACCTGCTGGTCATACACGGCACGATCATCTCCGCCGAGCACGTCGGACGCCGCGACGAGGAACCGCTGAACCTCAAGACGTTCATCGCCGACCTCGACGTTCCCGTGGTCGCGGGCGGGGTGAGCGACCACCGCACCGCGCTGCACCTGATGCGCACCGGTGCGGCCGGCGTCATCGTCGGGTACGGCTCGATGGCCGGCGCCACGACCACCGGCGAGGTGCTCGGTATCGGCATTCCGATGGCCACGGCGATCGCCGACGCCGCCGCCGCGCGCCGCGACTACCTCGACGAGACCGGCGGGCGGTACGTGCACGTCATCGCCGACGGCGACATCTCCGCCTCGGGTCACCTCGCCAAGGCCATTGCCTGCGGCGCGGACGCCGCCATGCTCGGGCCGCCGCTGGCCATCGCCGCGGAGGCGCCCGGTCGCGGCTGGTACTGGCCATCGGCGGCCGCGCACCCCTCGATGCCGCGCGGCGCGCTGCTGCCGGTCGCGTCCGCCGGCATCCGGCCGAGCCTGGAGAAGGTGCTGGTCGGCCCGTCCAACGACCCGTATGGTTCGCTCAACTTCGTCGGCGGCCTGCGCCGGTCGATGGCGAAATCGGGCTACTCCGACCTGAAGGAGTTCCAGCGGGTGGGCCTGACCGTGCGGGCGTGAGCGCGGATCTGTTCGCGCGGCTGCGCCGGTTTCCCGACGTCGAGGCGCCGAACCTGCACGCCGTCGACGGCGCCGACCGGCTGCTGCTGGACACCACCGCTGCGGCGTTGGACGGCGCCGACCCGGCGTCCGTCGTCGTGCTCGGCGACAACTACGGCGCGGTCACGCTCGGCCTGGCGGACCGGTTCGGCCTGTCCGGACTTCGGGTGCACCAGGACCTGGTGACGGGGGAGGCGGCGCTCGCCGCGAACGCCGAGGCGATGGGCCTGCGCGGGTGCTTCCACAGCTTCCCGCTCGGCCCCGAGTTGCTCGACGGCGCCCGCGTGGTGTTGGCGCGCCTGCCGCGTGGTCTCGACGAGTTGGCCGAACTCGCCGACGCTGTCGCGCGATGGGCGTCGCCGCAGGTCACCGTCTATGCAGGCGGTCGGGACAAACACATGACCGCGGCGATGAACGAGGTCCTCACCGGTGTCTTCGAGACGGTCACCGCGACCAGGGGGCGGCAGAAGTCGCGGGTGCTGGTCGCGTCGGATCCACGCCCCGTCGGCGATCCGCCGTTCCCCGTCCGTACATACCTTTCCGAGATCGGGCTGACCGTGGTCGCGCATGGCGGCGTGTTCGCGGGTGCGCGCCTCGACATCGGAACCCGTTTCCTGCTCGCGCATCTCGACGCCATGGCGCCGCAAGCCCGGCTCGGCGTCGACCTCGGCTGCGGCACCGGCATTCTCGCGACGGTGCTGGCGCGGTCGCGGCCGCAGATGCGGGTGATCGCCACGGACCGGTCGGCGGCCGCCGTCGCATCGGCGCGCGCGACCGCCGACTCCAACGGGGTGGGGGAGCAGGTCCAGGTCGTCCGCGACGACGCCGCGGGAGAGATGCCGGTCGGCTCCGTCGATTTGGTCGTGTGCAACCCGCCGTTCCACCTCGGCGGGGCGGTGCACACCGGTGCCGCCGAGGCGTTGTTCCGGGGCGCGGGGCGGGCGCTGCGATCGGGCGGGGAACTGTGGACGGTGCACAACTCGCACCTGGACTACCGGCGGGCGCTGCAGGCGGCGGCCGGGCCGACCAGGGTGGTCGCGCGCAACGCGAAGTTCACCGTCACGCGATCGACGCGGCGCTGACGGCTCGGCCACACCCGCAGCCCGCACAGACACCCGGTAGAGTCCGAATTGTCCGACCGGCGTGGGAACCGAAATCGGACACCGCACGTTATCTTCATGAAGCGGCACCACCTACGCCGCGGATGAGTAACGACGAGAAGGGATGGGCACGGTGCGCACGAGCAGCAACCCGGTGTTCCGCAACTTGCCGAAGCAAGAGGGCGTTGGCGGATACGCCACGTTCGGCTCTGGCGCCGCGGCGACTGGACAGGTCACGCAGCAGTACGGGCAGTATGGCGAGAACACCGCCCAGCAGTACCAGCCGTATCAGACTCCGCAGACACGCGCGATGACGATCGATGACGTCGTGGCCAAGACCGGCATCACGCTCGGTGTGCTTGCGCTCACGGCGATCATCTCCTACATGCTGGTCGACCAGAACACGGACCTCGCCGCTCCGTTCGTCATCGGCGGCGGCCTGATCGGCCTGGTGCTGGTCCTAATCGCGGCGTTCGGACGCAAGATGGACAGCCCGCCGATCGTGCTGGCCTACGCCGTCGCCGAGGGCTTCTTCCTCGGTGCGCTGTCGTTCATGTTCACCAACGTCGAGTTCGGTGGAACCGGCGGCGCGACCCTGATCAGCCAAGCGGTGCTGGGCACCTTCGGCGTGTTCTTCGGCATGTTGGTCGTCTACAAGACCGGCGCGATCCGGGTGACGCCGCGGCTGACGCGGATGATCATCGGCGCGCTGATCGGCGTCGTCGTGCTGGCGTTGGGCAACCTCATCGCGAGCTTCTTCATCCCCGGCGGGCTCGGCCTGCGCGACGGTGGAGCCCTCGCGATCGTGTTCAGCCTGGTGTGCATCGGCATCGCCGCGTTCAGCTTCCTGCTCGACTTCGACGCCGCCGACCAGCTGATCCGCGCCCAGGCGCCGTCGAAGGCCGCCTGGGGCGTCGCCCTCGGCCTGACCGTCACCCTGGTCTGGCTCTACGTAGAGATTCTGCGGCTGCTGAGCTACTTCCAGAGCGACTAGTCACACCGGCCTCGCGAGGGGGCGGGTCCCGTGGCAAACGCCGAGTGCGTTGCCCGGTAACCGCCCCCTCGGCGTATCAGGACAGCCGTTCGAGCACCATCGCCATGCCCTGACCGCCGCCGACGCACATGGTCTCGAGGCCGAACTGCTTGTCGCGGGTCTGCAGGTTGTTCAGCAGGGTCGTCGCTATGCGGGCGCCGGTCATGCCGAACGGATGGCCCAGCGCGATCGCGCCGCCGGAGATGTTGAGCTTGTCCTCGTCGATCTCGAGTTCGCGGGCCGACCCGAGCACCTGCACGGCGAACGCCTCGTTGATCTCGACGAGGTCGATGTCGTCGATCGTCATCCCGGCCAGCTTCAGTGCCTTGCGGGATGCCTCGATCGGGCCGAGGCCCATGATCTCGGGCGACAGGCCCGACACGCCGGTGGAGACCACGCGGGCCAGCGGTGTGAGGCTGAGGTCGCGGGCCTTGGTGTCGCTCATGATCACCAGCGCGGCAGCCCCGTCGTTGAGCGGGCACGCGTTGCCGGCGGTGATCGTTCCGTCGGGCCGGAACACCGGCTTCAGCGCGCTGATCTTCTCGTAGGTGGTGCCGGGGCGCGGGCCGTCGTCGGTGCTGACCACGGTGCCGTCGGGCAGAGTGACCGGGGTGATCTCGCGTGCGAAGAAGCCGTCGTTGATCGCCTGCTCGGCCCGGTTCTGCGACCGCACACCCCAGTGGTCCTGTTCCTCGCGGGTGATGCCGGTGATCGTGGCGACGTTCTCCGCGGTAAAACCCATGCCGATGTAGGCGTCGGGGAGCAGGCCGTCCTCGCGTGGATCGGTCCAGCTCGTGCCTCCGGCGGCCGACTCGGCGGTACGTGTCTCGGCGTCGGCGAAGAGCGGGTTGTGGGTGTCGGGCCACGAGTCCGAGGTGCCCTTCGCGAACCGCGACACGGTCTCGACGCCGGCGGAGATGAAGACCTCGCCCTCGCCGGCCTTGATCGCGTGCATCGCCATCCGGGTGGTCTGCAACGACGACGAGCAGTACCGCGTGATGGTCGCGCCGGGCAGGAAGTCGTAGCCGAGTTGCACGGCGACGATGCGGGCCATGTTGTTGCCCTGCTCGCCGCCGGGCAGGCCGCAGCCGAGCAGCAGGTCGTCGATGTCGGTCGGGTCCAGTGCGGGCACCTTGTCGAGGGCGGCACGGATCATCTGCGCGGCGAGATCGTCGGGGCGCATGCTCACCAGCGATCCCTTGCCGGCGCGACCGATCGGGGAACGGGCTGTCGAGACGATGACGGCTTCGGGCATCGGCGAATCTCCTTCTTCGGTTGTGGCGGTGCGTGTTTCAGATGGTGCGGGCGGTTCCGCTGCGGTGCGGTCCGGTGTCGGCGGCGTCGAGCAGCTGCTGTACCGGGGCAGCGCGATCATGTCGGCGCAGGAACCGGTTGGTGGCCGCGAGCGCGCGCGAGGTGAGCCGACGGCGATCGGCGGACACCGACCGTTCCGGCGGCGTGGGCACCGGTCCACCCTGCCACTCGCCGAGCGCCTCGGCGAGTGCGGGGGTCAACTGGCCGGCGGCGAGTTCGTAGCCAGCCGCCGACGGATGGAACCGGTCCGCGGACAGCATCGTCTCCGGCGCGGCGAGGAACTCGCGGGCGAGCAGGTCGGCCAGCGGCACCGCCACCCCGCCCGCCGCGCGGGTCGCCGCGGCCTGCGCCCGCGCGAGTTGCAGGCCCCAGCGGCGCACCACGGTCCGCAGCGGCTGCGGGATCGCCGCGATCACGCCGAGATCCGGGCAGGTACCCACCACCACGACCGCGCCCGCACGAGTCAGCCGCCCCACGGCGTCGCCGAGCCTGTGCGCGGATGCGCTCACGGAGTGTTTCTTGATGACGTCGTTGGCGCCGACCAGGATCACCGCCGCGTCCGGCGCGGGCCCGGCGATGAACATCGCGTCGACCTGGCCGGCCAGGCCCTTCGATGTCGCACCCGAGATCGCCTTGGTGCTCAACCGGATTCGCTTACCGGACTCCTCGGCCAGCCCGCGCGCGATACGGACGCCGACCACCTCGTCGGGGGTGTTGGCGCCGATCCCGGCGGCGGTGGAGTCGCCGAAGACCATCAGGTGCAGGTCGTAATCGACGCCGGGATGCCAGGGCTGATATCCGGGGCCTCCCGAGCAATAGACACCGTCGCGGCGCGGTGGCTTGCCGCTGGGTCGGCCGATGGTGCCGCGGGCCTGCGCCGCCTGACCCATCAGGTAGTTGTGCGCGGCCCAGGACGCCGCGCCCGCACTCGATCCTGCGACCACGGTCGCGGCACCGGTCACCACCACCGCCGTCCGCCATCCGGGCGACATGTGCGCCTCCGTGTGTCTCCGGCCCCGACTGCTCACGTCGAATCTAGTCGGGCCTGCGATCTGGCGGGAGGATGCGTTCTGCGACCATGGAGGCATGCGCATCGCGGAACACGTCGTCGATCTCATCGGAAACACCCCGCTGGTGAAACTCGCCTCCGTCGTCGGCCCGAAGGCCGGGGTCGTGGCGGTGAAGGTGGAGTACCTGAACCCGGGGGGCAGCGCGAAGGACCGCATCGCGGCGAAGATGATCGAGGCCGCCGAGGCATCCGGTGCGCTGCGGCCAGCCGGCACCATCGTCGAGCCGACCTCGGGCAACACCGGTGTGGGTCTGGCGCTGGTCGCGCAGCGGCGCGGCTACAAATGCGTGTTCGTGTGTCCGGACAAGGTGAGCGAGGACAAGCGCAACGTGCTGCGCGCCTACGGCGCGGAGGTCGTGGTGTGCCCGACCGCCGTGCCGCCGGAGCACCCCGACAGCTACTACAGCGTCTCCGATCGCCTGGTGCGCGAGATCGACGGGGCGTGGAAACCGGACCAGTATTCCAACGCGGCCAACCCGGCCAGCCACTACGAGACCACCGGGCCGGAGATCTGGCGCGACACCGACGGCAAGGTGACCCACTTCGTCGCCGGTGTCGGCACCGGCGGCACGATCACCGGCGCCGGGCGCTATCTCAAGGAGGTGTCCGGCGGGAAGGTGAAGGTGGTCGGCGCCGACCCGGAGGGGTCGGTGTATTCGGGCGGCACCGGGCGGCCGTACCTCGTGGAGGGCGTCGGCGAGGACTTCTGGCCGAGCGCCTACGACCCGTCGGTATCCGACGAGATCATCGCGGTCTCCGACGCGGACTCCTTCGACATGACGCGGCGGTTGGCGCGCGAGGAGGGGTTGCTCGTCGGCGGGTCGTGCGGGATGGCGGTCGTCGCGGGCCTGCAGGTCGCCGAGCGGGAGGGCCCCGACGCGCTGGTCGTGGTGCTGCTGCCCGACGGCGGACGCGGGTATCTGTCGAAGATCTTCAACGACGACTGGATGCGTTCCTACGGGTTCCTCCGGTCGCGCCTCGACGGCAAGACCGACGAGCCGACGGTCGGGGACGTGCTGCGCCGCAAGTCGGGTGCGCTGCCGGACCTGGTGCACACGCACCCGTCGGAGACCCTGCGCGATGCGATCGAGATCCTGCGCGAGTACGGCGTGTCGCAGATGCCGGTGGTGGGCGCGGAACCGCCGGTGATGGCGGGCGAGGTGCAGGGCAGCGTCACCGAACGTGACCTGCTCAGTGCCGTGTTCGAGGGGCGCGCGCACCTCGCCGATCCCGTCGTCAGGCACATGAGCCCGCCGTTCCCGCTGATCGGTGCGGGCGAGCTGGTGTCCGCGGCGACGAAGGCGCTCGGCGACACCGACGCGCTCATGGTTGTCGACGACGGCAAGCCGGTCGGTGTGATCACGCGCCATGACCTGCTCGGATTCCTGAGCGCCGTCGGGTAGGTGATCACGGGTTGTTGAACTCCCCGTGCCCTGGGATGTGCGGCATGGACGTGGTGATGTCCACGACGATCCGACCGATGCCGACGTCCTTGAACTCCGAGTAGAGGATGCTGCCGTACATCCCCGCGACGAGGACGAACGGCCAGTCGCCCTGCTGCCCGGTATTCAGGTTGCGCCAGTGCACGTTGACGCCGACGTCGCAGACCGGCGCGAACGAGGCACTGGAACCGAATCCGTTCAGGGGGAGGGCCTGGACGTTGAGGATCGCGTTGTTGCGCCAGCCGGGGTCGGTCGTCGCCCAGGCGCGGAGGTTGCCGCCGCACACCAGGGCGCCGTTCGCGAGTGTCTGCGTCTGGCCGAACTCGGTGGTCGCGGCCGACGCCGGCGCCCCGGTGGCGAGGAACCCGGCGGTGGCGACCGACAGCACGGCGAGGGCACGGGCGGCGTGGTTCCGCAGGCGCATCCGGTTCTCCGTTCTCTACGTTCGACTTCTCCCGACCGCTGGGTAGGTTACCGTCCCGTGACCCTCGAGTCCGATCCGGCGCGCGGGGCGGTGATGGGATTCGCAGTCGCGGTCCCCGTCGCCGCGCCGACCGCGGCGCCGCCGAGCAGGTTGCCCCAAGTCGGGTCGTCGGTGGTGGCGAGGGTGGCGGAAGCACCACCGAGGGCGCCGCCGATCCAGCCGCCCATCGCCCCGGCGACCCCGCCGCCGACCAGGCCCTCGACCGCGCCCGTCCACGCCACCGCGCGTACCGCGGAGGCGTCGAGGCCTTCGCGGTCGCCGCGGACCATCTGCGCCCCCTGGATGCCGGACTCGATCGCGATTTTTTGGGCGGCGGTGGTGATCCCCTCGATCACCGCGGCGACCGCGGCGCGGCGCAGCAACGACTCGATCAACTCCCGCGCGATAATCCGCACCGCGGTCGCGGTCGCCACCTCCGCGGCGGCCGCCGCGACCGCGCTGGTGCCCGCCGACACCACCAGCGCCGCGGCCGCCGCGCCGAGTTCGACGGCGAGCACTGTCAGCGCCGCGATGATCGACAGCTTGGCGTGCTCGATGTCGGTCGCGGCGGCGTCGAGTGCGTCGCCGATTCGCGTGCAGGTGCCGGCGAGGTCGGTGAGGTCGCCGGCGGAACGCCACCACCTCGACCCGAGGCTCTCGTGCATCGCGCCGGTGACCGCGGCACCGGCGGCGCGGGCGGCGCCGTCGCCGAGCCAACCGATCGCCGCGGTCTCGCTCGCGGCGCGGTGCCAGTCTTCGGCGAGGCGCCGCAGCGCCGTCTCGTCGCCCTGCGGCCAGTCCTCTCCGACAACCGTGCCCGCGACCCAGCGCAGCGAGTCCGGAATCTCGATCCCCATCAGCGTCCCGCCAACGCCGCGGCGGTCGCGAGGTCGGAGCGCTCGTAGGAGTCGGCGGCCACCCGCAGCGCGGCCCCGATGCCGGTCAACGTCTGTGCGGTGACACCGATGCCGCGCAGCGCGGCGTTGCGGCCCGGCAGGTAGCCCGACGCCAGCGTCGAGCCGGGCGTGTCCGACCCCCAGCACTCGCCCTCCGCGGCGGAGCGCTCGGTGAGCACGCTCGCGACCTCGCCCAACCGGCGGGCGAGTTCGTCGAACCGGGGCGCCACCGCCCGCAACGCCGCGACCTCCGCGCGAACCGCCTCACTCATCGCGCGCCGCCACCAGAATCGAAGCGCCGTAGGCAGGTTCGTCCGTACTCGACGGCGGCGGATCGTGCCGCAGGCTCGGCGCGCCGGGCACCAGGTCGGCCAGGTCCGGCATCTCGTCGGCGACGGCCAGCACCGGCGCGACCAGCTCGCGCGCGATCTCACGGGCCTGTGTCGCGGCCCGTTGCGCGGCGGTGGTCACGGCGTCTCCCAGCTGGTCGGGCGTCAAACGGCGGAACGCGTCGGGCGCCACCTCGACCCGCACCGGGACGCCCGTCCCGTCGACTACGACGCCGACGAGATCGTCGTCGGAACGGACCAGCGCGGTGATCGCGGCGAGGCGCTCGGGCAGCGCGCAGAGGTGCTCGTTCTGGCGCGTCAGCGCGTCCAGCATCGAATCGACGCGGGAGCGCAGCGCGCGGGTGTCGGTCCTGTCCGTCATATGGGAGTGGACGTCGCGCACACCGGATCGGTTCCGGCTGGATTGCCGCCACGCCGGGACGGGTGGCTCGCGGCGGACGGTCGTCGACGCCGGTCGGGGGCGCCCAGACTAGCGACACCGCCCGAGTCAGGGGCACCCTCATGAGCGAAGACGACGGCGAGGGGACCCCTCGGCAGCGCAACGGCGCGTTCCAGGCACCGCATAGGCTGGACGCCATGAGCGAGCAGCGCAGCAAGACTCAGCAGTCGTCGTGGCAGGGCTTCTCCACGAAGGCGGTGCACGCCGGCTTCGACCCAGACCCGCAGACCGGGGCCGTGAACGTGCCCATCTACGCGAGTTCGACCTTCGCGCAGGACGGCGTGGGCGGCCTGCGCGGGGGATTCGAGTACGGCCGCACCGGCAACCCGACACGCTCTGTCCTCGAGGACAACCTCGCCGCGATCGAGTCGGCCACCTTCGGCCGCGCGTTCGGCTCAGGCATGGCCGCGACCGACTGCGCGCTGCGCGCGATCCTGCGGCCCGGCGACCACCTCGTCATCCCGAACGACGCCTACGGCGGCACCTTCCGACTCATCGACAAGGTGTTCACGCACTGGGGCATCGAGTACTCGGTCGCGCCGGTATCCGACGTCGACGCGGTGCGGGCGCAGATCCGCCCCACTACCAAGCTGGTGTGGAACGAGACGCCGACCAACCCGCTGCTCAACGTCGGCGACATCGCCGCACTAGCCGACGTCGCCCACGCAGCGGGCGCGAAACTGTTGGTGGACAACACCTTCGCATCGCCGTATCTGCAGCAGCCGATGACCCTCGGTGCGGA
>DATDBL010000250.1:0-18644 GCA_036524855.1 Aldersonia sp.
GGGAGTGGGCCTAGGAGGACTTGAACCTCCGACCTCTTCGTTATCAGCGAAGCGCTCTAACCGCCTGAGCTATAGGCCCGTGTCCGGCCCGGGTACTGCATGGACCGAGGCACGAGATTACCGCACGGGTCCGTGCAGAACCAAAACGGTTCAGTCCGGATCCGCGAGCGTCACTTCGACGCCGCCCACAAGGTCCGAACACTGGTTGTAAATGAACGAACCGATCGTGGCGAGCGCTGTCAGCAGCACGGCGCTGATCAATCCGACCACGGCGGAGTAGCCGAACACCTGGCCCGCCGTGACGAGGCCATCCGAACTGCCGTCGGACACGATGTCGGTGAAGGCGTTGTTGAGGCGGTCCCACACACCCATGCCGTCGAGCACGAGGTAGAGCAGACCGACCGCGACCATCCACACGAAGAACAGACACACCGACAGCACCAGCGACACTTTCAGCGTCGACCACGGGTCGATCCTGCGCACCTGGATGGTCGCCCGCAGCGGCTCCCCGGCACGGTAGGCGTGCGGCACAGCGGTGACCGCCGGCTGACCCGGCCGGCCCTCCGGCGGGGCGGTGTGCCGCGTCTCGGACAGGTCGGGGAGGTCCTTCGAGAGCTCTGGGCGCGCCAGGCTGCGGGTCGGCCCGTCGATCACGGCCGCCTTCGCCCGGGCCGCCTGGGTGCGGACGGCCCGATCGGGGTCGGGGCCACCGCTCGCCCTGGTACGACCGGCGTCGAGGTCCGGACGTGACACGTTGGTCTGCGGCACGCGTTGCTGCTCGCCCCGCTGCCAGGGCGGCGGCTGATTCGGCATCGCGCGGGTGGCGGCGTTCGTTTGGCCGGCAGCGGCCGACGGACCGGCGGGCCCCGGCTGGTTGCCGGCGGTCCGCACCGGCGGCGGCGCCGGATGACGCGGGGTCGCCTGCGTCGCCGGACCGTCACCTGGGCCGCCGCGCTCCGGGCCACGGCGCTCCGCCGCCGCGGTCCCGTTGCGCGGCTTCTCCGGCTGGTTCGGAGTACTCACCTGGGCTCCTTAAGGTCGGTCGTTGGCTACGCCGCTAGCCATCACTGCCCAGCGCTCGCGGGTTCGTCCGGTTCGTCCGCGTTGCGCGCGATCGCCAGCAACGTGTCTCCGTCGCCGAGGTTCATCAATCGCACACCCTTGGTCTGTCGGCCGGCCTTGCGAACCTGCCGGGCGGCGGTGCGGATGACACCACCCCCCGAGGTGATCGCGTACAACTCATCATCGTCGTCGACGATCAGTGCTCCGACCAGATTGCCACGCCGACGGTCGTACTGAATGGTGAGCACGCCCTTGCCGCCGCGGCCCTGCGGCGCGTATTCCTCGATCCCCGTCCGCTTGGCGTAGCCGCCGGCGGTCGCGACCAGCAGATACGTGCCCTCACGCACGACGTTGAGGGAGAGCAGTTCGTCGTCGGAGTTGAACCGCATTCCCTGCACACCCGAGGTGGCCCTGCCCATCGGGCGCAGCGCCTCGTCGGTGGCGGAGAACCGGATGGACTGGCCCTTCGCCGAGACCATCAACAGATCCTCGTCCGCGGAGCACAGCACCGCCCCGACCAGTTCGTCGTCGTCACGCAGGTTGACCGCAACGATGCCGCCGCTGCGGTTGGAGTCGAAGTCCTCCAGACGAGACTTCTTGACCAGCCCGTTCCTGGTCGCGAGCACCAGGTAGGGCGCATCCCCGTAGGTCTTGATGAGGATGATCTGCGCGATCCGCTCGTCGGGCTGGAAGGCGAGCAGGTTCGCCACATGCTGGCCGCGCGCGGTCCGGTTCGCCTCGGGCAGCTCGTAGGCCTTCGCCCGGTAGACCCGGCCCTTCGTCGTGAAGAACAGGATCCAGTCGTGGGTAGACCTGACGAAGAAGTGCTTGACGATGTCGTCCTGCTTGAGACCAGCGCCCTGCACGCCCTTCCCGCCCCGCTTCTGCGAGCGGTACAGGTCGGTCTTGGTGCGCTTCGCGTAGCCGGTCTCGGTGATGGTGACCACCACGTCCTCACGGGCGATGAGGTCCTCGTCGCTCACCTCACCGTCCGCGGCGATGATGCGCGTTCGCCGGTCGTCACCGTACTTGTCGACAATCTCCTCGAGTTCGTCGTGGACGATGGCGCGCTGCCGCTCGGGCTTGTCGAGAATGTCCTTGAGGTCGGCGATCTCGGCCTCGATCTTGGCCAACTCGTCGACGATCTTCTGCCGCTCGAGCGCCGACAGCCGACGCAGCTGCATGTCCAGGATCGCGGTCGCCTGGATTTCGTCGATGTCGAGCAGCTCCATCAAGCCGGTACGCGCCGATTCCGTGTCCGGCGAGCGGCGGATGAGGGCGATGACCTCGTCGAGCGCGTCGAGCGCTTTGACCAGGCCGCGCAGGATGTGGGCCCGCTCCTCGGCCTTACGCAACAGGTACCGGGTGCGGCGGACGATGACGTCGAGTTGGTGGTTGACGTAGAGCCGGATCATCTGGTCGAGCCGCAGCGTGCGCGGTACCCCGTCGACGATCGAGAGCATGTTCGCACCGAAGCTGTTCTGCAGCTGGGTGTGCTTGTAGAGGTTGTTCAGCACGACCTTGGCGACGGCGTCGCGCTTGATCGTCACTACGACGCGCATTCCGGCGCGGTCGGAGGACTCGTCGTGGATGTCGGAGATGCCGGCGATCTTGCCGTCGCGCACCTGCTCCGCGATCGAGGTGATCAGGTTGTCGGGGTTCACCTGGTACGGCAGTTCGGTGATGACGATCTGCGTCGCCCCGCGCTGACCCTCCTCGATCTCGACGACGCCGCGCATCCGGATCGCGCCGCGGCCGGTGGTATACGCGTCGTGGATGCCCTGCCCGCCCACGATCAGCCCGTGGGTGGGAAAATCGGGTCCCTTCACCCGCTCCATCACCGCGGCTAGGGTGGCCTCCTCGTCGGCGCCGTAGTTCTCGAGGGCCCAGTAGATGGCCTCGGCAACCTCGCGCAGGTTGTGCGGCGGGACGTTGGTCGCCATGCCGACCGCGATGCCGCCGCTGCCGTTGATGAGCAGGTTCGGCACGCGGCTCGGCAGCACGGTCGGTTCCTGCGTGCGGCCGTCGTAGTTCGGCGCGAAATCGACCGTATCGTGGTCGATTTCGCGCAGCATCTCCATGGCCAGCGGGGTAAGCCGGCATTCGGTGTTGTGGCTGACGAAACCGTTGGTGACGAACGCGTGGTCGTCGGTGTCGACGCGCAGGCTGTAGACGGGCTGTTCGCCGTTGTCGACCACTGCCGACACCGCGGCGTAGTAGAAGCGACCGTCCGTCAACTCGGTCGCGATCGCGCGGGCATCGTCCTTGGTGATGTGGCCGAGGATCTCGTCGCGCCGGTGCTCCCAGCGGGCGATGCGGTCGACGTTGTGGCGACGCAACCAATGGCGGTGCCGTGGGTCCGACGAGCCGTGGGTACGTAGGAACTCGGCGAGACCGGGCACTCCGTCGGAGCCCAGGGACCGTGACGTGGCTGCCGGGCTGGCGGTTTCGCCATCCCGCAGGACGCGCAGCAACTTCTCCTGCTTACGGCCGACGAAGCCGACCCGCTGCGCGAACAGGGCTGCCTCGCGGCGGTTCGTGACGACGACCTTGTGCTCTCCCGTTGCATGCAGATACCGGCGGCTCAGGACACCGAACTCGAGCAACAGCTGCTGGACGTCCTTCGCGAGCTGTTCGCTGCGAGTCGAGTAGGACAACTGAATGGTGTTGCGCGGCAGTGCCGAGCAGGATCCGTCGCCCTCGAACAGCGCACCGAGGAAGATCCGTTTGACAGCGGCCGACGAGTGCCAGACCCAGTCCGGGACGCACGCGTGCTCGCTGCGCGAACCGAGCAGCAGGGCTCGCTCCGTCTCGGTCTCGGTGGCTGCACCGAGTTCGCTCGCGGGAACGCGTTGAATGACGACGCGGTCGCCGGGTGTGATCTCCTCGATCAGCTTCCACAGCAGGGTCGGGACACCAGCGACATCCACCAGGCACAGCAGCGGGTGGTTCTCGGTGCCGCTGAGTTCGTAGCCCTCCTTCGTCTGCACCGTCCGGGTGCGGTGCGTGCCGGAGTGGAACAGCGCATCGGCGCGCACGACGTTGCCGTGCCGATCGATCACCTTCGCGTCGATCGGGTTGTCGCTGTTCGGCTTCGCCCCCGGGACGAGGTCGGCGATCCGGACACTCTGACCGAAGGGCAGCCGCACCAGCGCGTCGCCGGTGACGCAATACCTCATCGCGGCAGCGCCGTCATTACCACGCGACCCGAAGTTTCCCTGCCCGTCGACGAGCGGGTATCGCATCGACCACGGCTGGGCCAGGCGGACCAGGGTGTCGTAGATCGAGGCGTCGCCGTGCGGGTGGTAATTGCCCATCGTCTCGGCGACCGCGCGGGCCGACTTGACATAGCCGCGATCGGGCCGGAAACCATTGTCGTACATGGCATATAGCACACGCCGGTGGACCGGCTTGAGGCCGTCGCGGACGTCGGGCAGCGCGCGGCCGACGATCACGCTCATCGCGTAGTCGATGTAGCTGTTCTGCATCTCCTGCTGGATGTCGACAGGTTCGATGCGGTCGCCGGCGCCGCCGTCGGGGGGCAGGGTGGTGTCGGTCATCGGTCTCCTTGGCTCGGAGGGCTTCACTCACGGGCGCGCAGCGCCTACACGTCGAGGAAGCGAACGTCCTTGGCGTTACGGGTGATGAAGCTTCGCCGCGCCTCGACGTCCTCGCCCATCAGGATGCTGAACAACTCGTCCGCGGCGGCGGCGTCATCGAGGGTGACCTGGCGCAGCACACGCACGGCCGGGTCCATCGTGGTCTCCCACAGTTCCTTGGCGTTCATCTCGCCGAGGCCCTTGTAGCGCTGCACGCCGTCGTCCTTGTTGATCTTCTTGCCCGCCTCGAGGCCGGCCGCCAGCAGGCCGTCGCGTTCCCGGTCCGAGTAGGCGAATTCCGGCTCGGTGCGTTGCCATTTCAGCTTGTAGAGCGGCGGCTGCGCCAGGAACACGTGGCCGTGTTCGATCAACGGCCGCATGAACCGGAACAGCAGCGTCATCAGCAGGGTCGAGATGTGCTGGCCGTCGACGTCGGCGTCGGCCATCAGCACGATCTTGTGGTAGCGCAGCTTGCTGATGTCGAACTCGTCGTGGATACCGGTGCCGAGCGCGGTGATGATCGACTGGACCTCGGTGTTCTTGAGCACGCGGTCGATGCGCGCCTTCTCGACGTTGATGATCTTGCCGCGCAGCGGCAGGATCGCCTGGAACATCGAGTCGCGACCGGATTTCGCCGAGCCACCGGCGGAATCGCCCTCCACGATGTAGATCTCGGACTTGCGCGGGTCGTTGGAGCGACAGTCGGCCAGCTTGCCGGGCAACCCGCCGAGGTCGGTGGCGCTCTTGCGGCGCACCAGTTCTCGCGCCCGCCGTGCAGCGGTGCGGGCCTGGGCGGAGGAGATCGCCTTGTTGACGATCACCTTCGCGTCCGACGGGTTGGACTCGAACCAGTGCGCGAGGTGCTCGTTGCAGGTCTTCTGCACGAACGACTTCACCTCGGTGTTGCCCAGTTTCGTCTTCGTCTGACCCTCGAACTGGGGCTCGGCGACCTTCACCGACACGATCGCGGCCAGACCCTCGCGGATGTCGTCACCGGTGAGTTCGCCGTCCTTCTCCTTGACGAGTTTCTTGTCCTTCGCGTATTTCTTCACCACCGAGGTGAGCGCCGCGCGGAAGCCCTCCTCGTGGGTGCCGCCCTCGTGGGTGTTGATCGTGTTCGCGAAGGTGTGTACCGATTCGGAGTAGCCGGAGTTCCACTGCATCGCGACCTCGACCTCGTGGCCGGCGCCCTTGCCGGTGAATCCGACCATCGAGTTGTGGATCGGCGACTTGGTCCGGTTGATGTGGCGCACGAAGTCCTCGAGCCCGCCCGGGTAGTGGTAGGTGCGGGTCTTGCGCTTGTGCGGTTTCCCGGCGTCGGCCTGCTCCTCGGTACGCGACTTCGGGGCGTCCGCGGTCTCGCTGACGACCTCCTCGGTCACATCGTCGTCGGCGACCCGCTCGTCGGTGAAGGTGATGGTGAGTCCGCGGTTGAGGAAGGCCATCTCCTGCAGCCGGCGCGAGACCGTCTCGAAGTTGTAGGTCGTGGTCTCGAACACCGCCGGATCGGCCCAGAACCGCGTGGTGGTACCGGTGCGCCTGGTCGGATCGCCCTTGATCAGCTTGCCGGGGGTGGCGTCCTTGTAGGTCTGACTCCAGTGGTGCCCGTCGCGGTCGATCTCGAGCTCGACGCGACTCGACAACGCGTTGACCACCGAGATGCCGACGCCGTGCAGGCCACCCGACACCGCGTAGGACTCGGAGTCGAACTTGCCGCCCGCGTGCAGCTGGGTCATGACGACCTCGACGGTCGGGACCCCGGACGAGTGCATCCCGACCGGAATGCCGCGACCGTCGTCGAACACCTGCACCCCGCCGTCTTCGAGCAGGGTCACCTCGACCCGACTTGCGAAGCCGGCCATCGCCTCGTCGACGGAGTTGTCGACGACCTCCCAGATCAAATGGTGCAGACCGCGCTCACCGGTGGACCCGATGTACATGCCCGGCCGCTTCCGGACTGCCTCGAGACCCTCGAGGACGGTGATGGAGGAGGCTCCGTAGTCCTGCCTGTCGGACTTGTCGTTCTTGCCATGTGCGGCGTTGCCCTGTGCAGCCACGGGTCCTGAGGTCTCCTTACTTGCAGACACCCGAGCCGGTCCGCCGCCACGGCGTCGAGCGCCCCGGAACACCGCCGGAACCGCCTGCAGCCGAGCCGACCGGGGCGTGACTCGAGCATCGCCGCCAGTTACCCGTCCATACTACTGGTATGCGGGGGTGCTATCGCGGCGTGACACCTTGTGGATTGGCACCTGATCGGCACGCTGACGCGATTTCTCGAACCGCCGCGTGTCTGGAGCTACGTCGACGGTCGCGGTGCGCTCACAGGTCCAGAACGACCGGATCGCCCTCCGTCCGGTCGACGCAGATCAACATGTCGGACCGGCCCGGGTCGTCGAGCACCTGCGCCCGGCAGGTGCCGCAGAACCCCTGGCTGCACGAATACGGCACGTGCGGGAGAACCGCGCGAATCGCGGCGAGCGCCGACTGGTCGGCCGCGACCGCCACCGTCGCCCCGGTGCGGGCCAGCCGCACCTCGAAGGGCGCCCCACCCACCACCGGCGGCGGGGAGAACCGCTCGTAGTGGAAGTGCGTCGCCCCGGTCGACGGCAGCCCGGCACGAACCGCCTCGATCATCGGCGGTGGGCCGCAGCAGTACACCGCATCACCCGGTTCGACGTCCTGCAGCAGGGTCGCCGCGCCCGGGAGGCCGTGCTCGGCGTCGGTCCGGATCCGCACCCGGTCGGGTTCCCAGATCCCGACCTCGTCGAGGAACGGCATGGAATCCTGATCCCTGCCGCAGTACACCAGGTGCCAGTCCATCCCCGACGTGCGCGCCCGACGCACCATCGGCAGGATCGCGGTGATGCCGACCCCACCGGCGACGAACACCATCCGCCGGTGATCGACGAAGAAGAAGCCGTTGCGTGGGCCGGTGATCGACACCGGGTCGCCGACCCGCAGCGTGTGCATCTCCGCAGACCCGCCCCGACCGTCCGGGATCAGCCGCACGGCGACCGTGTAGGAGTCGGTTTCCCGCGGATCACCGCACAACGAGTACTGACGCACCAGCCCCGACGGCAGGGTGACGTCGACGTGGCTGCCCGGGGTCCAGCCGGCCAGCACCGTCTCGGTACCCGTGCCGAAGGTGAGCGCGACGACCTCCTCGTTGTGGCACAGCACCGAGCGCGCGATCACCCGCATCAGCGTGGTCCGTACCGGCGGAGGTTTGGGGACTCCGCGGAATTTGCCAAGGTCGAGGGCCGCGAAGAGCTTGTCGAGACCGTCGGTGATGGTAGCGAGAGCCTGGTCGTCGTTGCCGGACCCGCGCAGGTCGGGCGGGACTTGCCGCCCCTCGCGGAACTCGCGGACCAGACGCCCGATCTCCGAGATCCGACCACTCATTTCGACGCGGCACGCGCGGCCGGAGACGCGGCGAGGTAGGCGACCGCGAGTTCGGTGGAGCAGGTCTGCGAGGGATGGAAGTCCCTGCCGAAGTACTGCCACGAGCCGCGCAGGATCCCGGTGAACGACGGGAACAGACCCTTGCGGGTGACGGCGCGGAAGTCCCGGACCCGCATCCGGTTCAGCGCCGCCTGGGGATCGTGCCGCAGCAGATGCGACACGCCCCGCCACCACATGAGGGTGATCACCGGCAACGCCAGCAGGTAGGCGCGGATACGGCGCGAGCGCCGCGCGTCGAAGTACTGCAGCACGTCGAAGGCCACCGACCGGTGTTCCACCTCCTCGGCCCCGTGCCAGCGCAGCAGGTCGAGCATCGTCGGGTCGATGTCGCCGCGGTCGAGGGCGGATTCGGTCAGTACCCAGTCCCCGAGGTAGGCGGTGAGGTGCTCGATTGCGGCGATGATCGCCAGGCGTTCGACCAGGCTGTTGAGGCTGTCGGAACAGCGTTTGTCGACGGCGACCCGGAAGCCGTACTCGGCGTGGTCGATGAACGGTTGGATATCGAGTTTCTGCGCATGCAGATAGTCGTGTACCCCGGTGTGCGAGCGGGCGTGCATCGCCTCCTGGCCGATGAAGCCGAGCACGTCGCGGCGCAGTTCCGGGTCGTGGATCATCGGCAGCGCCTCTTTGAACACCCGGCAGAACCACTCCTCACCCTCGGGGAGGAACAGGTGCAGGATGTTCATCAGATGCGTGGCGACCGGATCGTCGTCCATGTAGTAGCGATGTGTGTGGGCCCAGTCGAAGCTGACGTCGCGTGCCTGCAGCACCACCGGTTCCCGCGGATTCCCGACCGACTGCTCCACGGTGAGCGACTCCTTCTCACGTGCTCGCCCCGCACTCGGATGGAGCGCCTATCCGGGCGAAACGTACCTATCCGGCGGCGACTTGTGCAAGAACCGCAACTCAACCGTAAGTATCGCGCGGGCCCCGCCCGCGGACGTGGCGCTCACCCTTTCGCCAGCTCGGAGCGCTCGGCCCGGTGACACGCAGCCGGGTCACGACACCATCGCCGACGGCCGCGGCAATCTTTGCGAGTACCTGCTGCTGCAGCAGCCGCAACTGGGTCGCCCACGCCGTCGACTCGGCCGAGACGTGCAACGTACCGTCGCGCAGCGCGGTCGGGGTGGCGTGGGCGGCGATGTCCTCCCCGACAACCGCGGCCCAGCGCCCGAACACCGTGCCTTCCGCGACCTTGGCAGACCAGCCGTGTGCGCGCGCCAGCCCCGCCGTGAGGAAGCCGAGGGGCTGCGGGTCGCGATCGTCGGGTCCGGGTCCGGACCAGGCCCGCCGGCGCCGGGCCGCCGGGGCCGCGCGGCGACGCTGCGGCGACGCGCGACCCTGTCCGACGGCCTTACCCTTGGCGCGCGCGGCTGCCCGCGCCTCTTCGAGCGCACGGCGGGCGAGGTCGACCCCGCGCAGCTCCTCCTGGGGCGGTGGCTCGCCTGTCGGTGATTCTGCGCCGTCCGTCCTGTCGCCGTCCGGTCGCTCGCGTCCGGGTGTGTCGCCGTCGGCGCTCATCCGGCGGCCTCGCGTGCAACGTCGAGGCGACCGCCGTCGAGGCGTGACAGTTTCTGCCCGTCGGCCCCCGTCGTAGTGGTCACGCTCAGCCGCACGGCGTCGAGTTCGGCCGGGATGTCCTCCGGCACCGCCGCGGTGAGCAGCACCTGCTCCGCGCCGGCGGCAACCCCGGCCAGCGCGCTGCGGCGGCGTCGGTCGAGTTCGGCGAACACGTCGTCGAGCAACAGGACCGGTTCGGTCCCGTCGCCACGCAGCAGGTCGAACGCGGCCAACCGCAGCGCGAGCGCGAACGACCACGATTCGCCATGGCTCGCAAAGCCCTTCGCCGGTTCGGTGCCGAGCACGAACTCCAGGTCGTCGCGGTGCGGTCCGACCAGCGACACGCCCCGCTCCAGTTCGCGCGGTCGGGCCCGGGCCAGCGCCTGCAGGAACGCGGCCTCGAGCACATCCCGGTCGTCGGCCGCCGGCGGGTGCGCCGGGTCGAACAACTCCGGCGGTGCGGCGTCCCCGAGGCTGCTGCGATACCCGAGTCGCGCGGGCCGCGATTCGGGGGCGAGCGAGCAGTAGGCCCGCGCGACCAGCGGCGCCACCGCGTACACCAGGGTGAGGCGCTCCGCGAGCAGCAGCGACCCGTGCTCCGCGAGGTGCCCGTCCCACACATCGAGCGTGGCGAGATCGGCGCGTGGGTTGCGTCCGGCGGTCTTGAGCAGCGCGGAGCGCTGTCGCAGCACCTTGTCGTAGTCGGCGCGGACCGCGGCCATGCGGGGTCGACGCACGGTCAGCAGTTCGTCGAGGAACCGCCGGCGCTCCGACGGATCACCGCGGACCAGCGCAAGGTCCTCGGGGGCGAACAACACGGTCTTGAGGACGCCGAGGATCTCCCGCGGGCGCCGCACCGGCGACCGGTTCAGCAGCGCGCGGTTCGCGCCGGAGGCGTTGATCTCGAGATCGACGCGCAACTCGCGCCCGACGTTGACGACGCTCGCCCCGACCCGGGCCTGGCTGGTGCCGGTGCGCACCAGCGAGGCATCGGAGGACACCCGATGCGACGACAGGGTCGCGAGGTAGCCGAGGGCCTCGAGCAGGTTCGTCTTGCCGTTGCCGTTCGCGCCGACGAACACCGTGCGCCCCGGCTCGAGCGTGAGATCGACGGTGTCCCAGGAGCGGAAGTCGCGAACTGACAGCGTGCGCGCGAACACTGGGTCAGCCGGGCAGCCGGACCGGCATCAGCAGATAGATGTAATCGCCGTCCGGGGCGGGGAAGTTGCCCGAGGAGTCTTTTTCGAAGGCATCGCCGGTGGCCGGCCGCAGCACCGCGGGGCGGCTGGGCGTCGTGAACCCGAAGGTCAACTTCTCCGCGTGCAACGAGGACAGACCGTCGGTCAGGTATCCGGGGTTGAAGGCGATGGTCAACGGTTCGCCGTGGAACTCGACGTCGACCCGCTCCTCGGCCTGGCCGGCGTCCTCGCCACCGGCCGTGAGCCGCAGGCCGTCGCCGGAGAACTCGAGGCGGACCTGGGCACCCCGCTCGGCGAGCAGGGCGACGCGCTTGATCGCGTCGGTGAGTTCGGCGACGTCGAGCGTCGCGACCGAGGTGTGCTCCTTGGGCAGCAGCTGACGGAACTTCGGGAACTCGGCGTCGAGCAGGCGGGTCGTCGTGCGGCGAGGATCGTTGACGATGCCAAGCAGGCCCTCCCCGCCGACCGCCGAACCCTTGCCGAGTTCCAGCGCGACCGGCGAATCCGAGGCTCCGACGAGAGTTTTCGACGCGTCGGAGAGCGTACGGGCAGGCACGAGGACCGCGCCGGTGACGTCGTCGTGGGTCGGGTCCCAGGCGAGCTTGCGCACCGCGAGGCGGAACCGGTCGGTCGCGGCGAGTACCACTTCGGGGCCGTCGATCTCCACCCGGATGCCGGTGAGCATCGGCAGGGTGTCGTCGCGCCCGGCCGCCACCGCGACCTGCCCGACCGCCTTGGCGAACTCGTCGGCGGGCACGGCGCCGGTGTGCTCCGGCAGCGAAGGCAACTGGGGGTAGTCCTCGACAGGCATGGTCGGCAGGGAGAACTTCGCGCTGCCGCAGTTGATCAGCAGACGGGTGCCGTCGACCGACACGTCGACCGGCTTGGCCGGCAGGGCCTTGGTGATGTCGGCGAGCAGCCGGCCCGACACGAGCACATCACCCGGACCCGCGACCTCGGCAGGGACCCGAACCTGCGCGGACACCTCGTAGTCGAACCCCGAGACGGTCAGGCCGTCCTCGGTCGCCTCGAGCAGGACACCACCGAGCACCGGCACCGACGGCCGGGACGGGATCGTCCGCGCGACCCAGGTGACCGAGTCCGCGAAGTCCTCCCGAGCAACCCGAAACTTCATGCTCGCTGGGTCCATCGCCCGTGAGTTCCTCTCGATCGGTCACGTCGTGCAGGTCTGCGTGCCTGTGGTGCGTCGGCCTGCGGGGAGCGCGCTCGCGGGGGCGCGATTGGCAGTCTGACACACGCGGCGGACACCCACGCTAGGCCCTCCATGTCCGAGGCGAAACCCGGGTGTCCGCGCGTCCGGGCGCGTCGCGGACACCATGTGGATGATCCGTTGCCCACAGCCTGTTTTCGAAGAGAGATCATTTAGAGAGAAATTCGTAACAGTAGTAGGCGCTGTGGAATCTGTGGAATTCCTGAGAAACTGCAGCGTGTCGGGTCAGCCGGCTTGGTGATGAGTTCGGGATGTTCCGGTGAACACTTGGGGCCCGGTTGTTGACCGCCCGGGGTTGTTCATCGTCGTGCACCGTCCATCCCCAACCTGTCCACGTTTTCCACATAGTTGTCCACAGGTGTGAATAGGTATGGATACGCGGCGGCGTGTGGCGACGGCGTGAAATCAGCGCTTGGAGCGCTGCTTGATCCGCGCGGTGAGCTCCTGGACCTGGTCGTAGACGCGCCGACGCTCCGTCATCTCCTTGCGGATTTTCTTGTCGGCGTACATGACGGTGGTGTGGTCGCGACCGAAGGTCTGGCCGATCTTGGGCAAAGACAGGTCGGTCAGTTCGCGGCAGAGATACATCGAGATCTGCCGGGCCTGGGCGAGCGGGCGGGCCTTCCCGGGTCCGCAAAGGTCGTCGATCGAGACGTTGAAGTACTCGGCGGTGACGGCCATGATCGTCGAAGCGTTGATCTCGAGCGCCGCGCTGTCGGGCATGAGGTCGCGCAGCACGATCTCGGCGAGCTTGGCGTCGAGCGGCTGCCCGTTGAGCGAGGCGAACGCGGTGACGCGGATAAGCGCGCCCTCGAGCTCACGGATGTTGCGTTCGATGCGGCTCGCGATCAGCTCGAGCACGTCGTGCGGGACGTCGAGCTGGTCCATCTGCGCCTTCTTTCGCAGGATGGCGATGCGGGTCTCGAGTTCGGGTGGCTGGACATCGGTGATCAGGCCCCACTCGAATCGGGTACGCAGGCGTTCCTCGAGGGTGGCGAGCTGCTTCGGAGGACGGTCCGAGGACACCACGATCTGCTTGTTGGCGTTGTGCAGCGTGTTGAAGGTGTGGAAGAACTCCTCCTGAATACCTTCCTTGCCCTCGATGAACTGGATGTCGTCGACGAGCAGCACGTCGGTTTCGCGGTAACGGCGTTTGAACGCGACCTTGCGGTCGTCTCGCAGGCTGTTTATGAAGTCGTTCGTGAATTCCTCGGTGGATACGTACTTCACGCGCATCCCGGGGAAGAGTCGCTGCGCGTAGTGGCCGGCCGCGTGCAGCAGGTGGGTCTTGCCCAGCCCGGACGCGCCCCAGACGAACAGCGGGTTGTACGCACGCGCGGGTGCCTCGGCGATCGCGACGGCCGCGGCATGGGCGAAGCGGTTCGACGCGCCGATCACGAACGTTTCGAAGGTGTACTTGCTGTTCAGACTTGCCGAAGTCGGCTGGGTCGACGAGGTCGACGGGGGCGACTTCGTGAAGTACGACGGCCAGGAGTTCTGGACGCTCACGATCGCCTCGCGCTCGTCGTCGACGTCGTCCAGAGCGGCGGGGCCGGCGAGGCGGCGGCGCTCGAAGTCGGTGGGTCCTTCCAGGGTGCTGTCGTTCATCGGAGCCCGGACGTGGTGCGCGAGGCCGAGCAGTCGATCGGGATTGGAGCCGCCGTTGCTCACCCGGTCGGCGGCGGCATGGTCGGCGGTGACCGGGACACCGTCGTCGGGTTCGGCACCAGGAACCACGCTCACCCCGAGGCCGACGACCGGAAACCCCAGCAGGCGGCGCAACACGTTCAGGATCGGTTCGCGCAGATCGCGTTCGATGGCTTCCTGTGCGAGCGCGGACGGTGCCGACAACAGGGCGAAACCCTGCGTGACCGACAGCGGCCGCACCAACGCCAGCCAGGCCCGCTGGGCATTGGTGACGGTTGGCCCGGATCCGTCCGGTCCGCCGTGAGTCAGCTCGTGGACGACGTCGGGCCACACGCGGGCCAGGACTGTCGGGTCGTCGTCCACCACGTCAGTTCCTCCCCGATCGGGTCGTCCCTCGACCCTGTCCCAGTGTTCCGCGCTATGCAACCCGGACGTAGCTCTACCTTCCATGGTTCCCGTTCTCACCTCGTAGGCTCCCCCCGAACGGTGTCCGCGACTTCTGCGCTGCACCGTCCACGTCCTTGTGGTTCATGTCGTCCTTGTGGTTCATGTCGTCGCGGTCTGCCGGCGGGCAGGCGCAGCCGGATCGGCGATGGACGTCGACCAATCGCACCGGGAAACCCGCGTGGACGTGAGGACCTGACAACCACGCATCATCGAGTGGTCGGGTCTAGGAAATAATGCCACCGCGAGCAGTGTCACCGCAGGGCTCTCTCCACACAATTATCCACAGATGTGGAAAACCACAGAGTTGTGAGTTCGCGGCACGTGGACGTCGGTGATGACGTCGTGAGAATCCGCGTGCGGAGGCACCTTTCGGTGCGTGGCCCCGGGCAGGTCCGTCCCCCGGGGCTGTCGTCAACAGAGTCGGACGTGGGTCGAGCTGGCCGGTCGTGCGGCGGCGGTGATGGTCGCGACGAGTCTCGGCGAACGCATGAGTAGGAATGTAGCAGCCGACTCGAGCGTCCGTTGCGAAACGGTCACGCTCCGGCCGCGTTACGTGACTTTCGGGTCGAGCCTGTTATTGCCACGTGTCCCGTCGGCGGTCGGCGGTTTGACCCTCGGGTCCGCCCTCGCCTATCCTCGAACGGTTGCCCGTCGATGAGGGGCCGCTGTGTGCTGACCAAGCTATGTGCTGACCAAGTCTCGCTTGGTGGAGCGTCCGGGTCGACCTCATCGCGCGCACCGAGAGTTTGTCAACCGAGTAGGGCGCCCCAGGGCGTCAGAGTGTCGAGGAGTGTTCACCGTGGCCAAGGGCAAGCGGACGTTCCAGCCGAACAACCGTCGTCGGGCGCGGGTTCACGGCTTCCGTCTCCGGATGCGCACGCGCGCCGGACGGGCCATCGTGACCGCGCGCCGGCGCAAGGGTCGCGCGTCACTGACCGCCTGATTTCCTCCTCTCTCCTCGGGCGCTCGGGTGTTGCCTGAGCCGTATCGGTTGCATCATCACGCTGACTTCTCCCGCACGGTGCGCCGCGGCCATCGGATCGGGAGACGTGATCTCGTGCTGCACGCGGCAGATCGCGCGTCTTTCGTCGAGGGAGACGTCAGGCTCGATTACGGCGGGCCCCGTTTCGGGCTCATCGTCGGAAAGACGGTCGGCAACGCGGTCGTGCGGCATCGAGTGTCGCGGCGATTGCGCCATATCTGTGCCGGGGCCGTGGCTGCCGTACCCGCCGAATTCGACGTCGTGATCCGGGCGCTGCCCGGTGCCGCATCCGCCTCCTCGGCCGATCTGGCCGCTCAGTTCCACAGCGGGTTGCGCAGGCTCGCACCCCGCGCCGGCGTCAGGCGATCCTGATGGGGGGCGGTCGGCGAATGCTCTCACGCCTGGCGTCGGTGCCGGCGCGGGTATTGATCTTCCTTATCGAGCTGTACCGCACCTATGTCTCCCCGCTGCGCTTGCCGACCTGTCGGTTCACTCCCAGCTGCAGCGAGTACGCGGTGACGGCACTTCGTGAGCACGGCGCATTACGTGGTTCGGTACTGACGGCCGTGCGTTTGGCCAAATGTGCGCCCTGGCACCCTGGTGGTTGGGACCCCGTTCCGGAGCGTCGGGCGGGGCCGCGTGGCTCGGGTGGATCCGTCGATCGCACCGGGGCACCGGTGGCCGCGAACGAACAGAGGAGTACCTAGCACCGTGCTCGACTTCATCTACTACCCCGTCTCGTGGATTCTCTGGGTGTGGCACCAGGTGTTCGGGGCGGTCTTCGGCCCGAGCAGCGGCGCGGCCTGGGGGCTTGCCGTGGTGTTCCTGGTGTTCACCCTGCGCCTGATCCTGTACTGGCCGTTCGTGAAGCAGGTCCGTACTACGCGCCAGATGCAGGAGCTGCAGCCCGAGATCAAGGCGCTGCAGAAGAAATACGCGAACGATCGCCAGAAGATGGCGCTCGAGATGCAGAAGCTGCAGCGCGAGCACGGCTTCAACCCGCTGATGGGGTGCCTGCCGGTGCTTGCGCAGGCGCCGGTGTTCATCGGTCTGTTCCACGTGCTGCGCTCGTTCAACCGGACGGGCACGGGTTTCGGTCAGCTGGGGATGACACCGGAGGAGAACGCGAACACCCCGAACTATGTGTTCAGCGTCGACGAGGTGCAGTCCTTCCTGAGCGCCCGCATCTTCGGCGCACCGATCTCGTCGTTTATCACCGAGAAGCCCGACCAGCTGCAGGCATACGCGGAGTGGGGGGGTGTGCCGACCACCCTGAACATTGCGGCGGTCGCTATCCCGCTGATGGTGGTCGCGAGCATCGCGACGCACTTCAATTCGCGTGCCTCGGTAGCGCGGCAGAGCGCCGCGGCGGCGGCGAATCCGCAGGCCGCGATCATGAACAAGCTGGCGCTGTGGGTGTTCCCGATCGGTGTGCTCGTCGGTGGACCCTTCCTCCCGATCGCCATCCTGATCTACTGGGTCAGCAACAACATCTGGACCTACGGACAGCAGCATCTCGTCTTCACCCGCATCGAGAAGGAGGAGGAAGCCAAGAAGGTCGTGGCGGTCGAGAAACGGGCCGCGAACGCACCGAAGCCAGGTGCGAAGCCGGTGTACCCGAAGAAGGGCGCGACCCCGGTGGACAACGAGTTGGCTGACTCCAGCGATACCGAGACCATCTCCGACAGCGAGCCGACGCAGGCGGCCCCGGCGAAGCGACCCCCATCCAAACCCTCTGGACAACGGCGAAGCGGCCAGAAACGGCCCGGCAACAGAGGACGCGCGAACCAGAAGAAGCGGCGCTGATCGCGTGTGCGCCGTACCAGACCCCAACCAGGAGAAACAGGACGGAGGCACGCGATGATCTCGGCAACGGACACGAGTACCGACGAGAACGCGCCGGACCCGGTCGAGCAGGACGAACTCGGCACCGACCAGGTCGGCACCGACCAGGTCGACGGCGAGATGGAGTCGGAAGAAGACGCGCTCATCGAAGAGGGTGAGATCGCGGGCGACTACCTCGAGCAGTTGCTCGACGTGCTCGATTTCGACGGCGACATCGATCTCGACGTCGAGGGGGACCGCGCGGTAGTGAGCATCGACGGCGGCGAGGACCTGAGCAAGCTGGTAGGCCGCACGGGTGAAGTGCTCGACGCGTTGCAGGAACTCACCCGGCTTGCGGTGCAGCAGGCGACCGGAGATCGCAGTCGGCTGATGCTCGACATCGCCGGGTGGCGGGCCAAGCGCCGCGCGGAGCTCTCGGCGCTGGGCGAGGCCGCGGCCCGTCGAGTGCTCGCGGGTGGTGACCGCGAGGCGCTGGACCCGATGACGCCGTTCGAGCGCAAGATCGTCCACGACGCGGTCGCCAAGATCGAAGGCGTGACGAGCGAGAGCGAGGGTGCCGAACCGTCGCGGCGGGTGGTCATCATCCGCGACTGAGGCTCGCGGACGGACAGAAGGCCCCCCGGTGGCAGCGTTCGCCGGGGGCCTTCGGCGTTCGTCGTGCCCGGGCGTAGTGCGGCGTCCCGCGTAGGAAGGCGGCGCCGACCCGGCGCCGCGCCGGCGATCTCGAGCAAATCGTTGCCGCTCTCGGCGTGGGCGAGCGTACGGTGCCGATTTTCGCCGACCTCGATGCAATAATTACAGAGATGTAGTTCATCGGGTGGAGGGTGTTTCACGTGGAACCGAACGAGGCGGCGCCCGCTGTGGCGGAGCGGCTGTTCGGGGACCGGATCGAGATTGCGCGGGAGTACCACGAGGCGCTTGCCACGGACGGCGTGGAGTGGGGACTCGTCGGACCGCGCGAGGTTCCGCGCCTGTGGGACCGGCACATCCTCAATTGCGCGGTGGTCGGGGAAGTGATCGCCGAGGGTGACACGGTGGTCGATGTCGGCAGCGGTGCCGGGTTGCCAGGAATTCCGCTGGCCCTCGCGCGACCGGACCTGCGGATCACCCTCGTCGAACCCCTGCTGCGGCGCACCAAATTCCTCGCACACTTCGTCGAAAGGCACGGCCTCGCCGTCACCGTGGTCCGCGGTCGCGCCGAGCAACCCGGTGTCGTGAAGGAAGCGGGGGGCGCCGACGTCGTCGTCTCCCGAGCGGTCGCGCCGCTGGGGAAGTTGGCGCACTGGTGCCTGCCGCTTCTCCACGAGCACGGCACCATGCTTGCCATCAAGGGATCCTCCGCCGCAGAGGAACTCGAGCGCGAGCGGGCGGCACTCGTCGCGGCGGGGGCCGGAGACCTCGAAATCGTCGAATGCGGGAACGATCTGCTGCCGACACCGACGACCGTCGTGCGGGCCGTGCGACTGTCCCGCAAGCAGCGCCGGCGATGACGCCGGAAGAGGTAGTGCCGCAGCTGTCCACTTCAGTTGTCCAGCAGTAGTCCTTCTCGTGAGGAGTGATCTCCATGGCCGACGGCCACAGCGCGAACGTTTCACGTGAAACCGACGGCT
>DATDBL010000251.1:0-42999 GCA_036524855.1 Aldersonia sp.
TCTCAAACAAAACGCCAGCCAAAAAATGACTGACAAAAAACGTCGACCCCCATCCTCCACGGGGAGGAGAACACGAACCGACAAACCAAAAAATTTGGCACTGACATTTGTCGACACACTATTGAGTTCTCAAACAACACACGCGCACCATCAGACCTGCCCGCTAAGGCAAGACATCCGGGGCAACCGTTCCAGGCTATCTCAACTCGGTGACGCAGTCAAAATTCCCTGCGCTCCCTTGCCAGGACCCGCCTCGACCCCGCGGGCAAGCCGCAAGAGCGATTCCGGAGCCACCAGGCGCCTGCGTCCGACCTCGTTTCCCTGCCCTTGCGGGCCAGGGTCGGCGTCCGCGTCGCTCTGGCTTGAAGAAAGTTACGTGAATGAAAACGCGACGTCAAATCCCCACGTCAGGGGCCTGAAATCTGATCATCGTCGCAGGTCAGGGCACGGGCCGAAGATCACCTCCGGCGGGCAGACGACTGCGTGATCAGGACCCACCGCGCGGGCCCGACGTCAGCCGCGTCGCACCCCCGCAAAGTTCCGCTTACCACGCCGCACGACGAGCCAGCTGCCGTGCAGGAAGTCGCCCGCATCGGGCTCCCAGTCCTCCGCCGCGATCCGCCGGTTGTTCACCGACGCACCGCCCTCCTTGACCGCGCGGCGCGCCGCGCCGCGGCTCTCGCACAGCCCCGTAAGCACGAGCAGGTCGACGATCGTGGCAGGGGCGCCGGCGGGCAGGTCGACCACCGACGCCTCCTCCAGCGCCGCGGCGAGGGTGGGCTCGTCGAGATCGGTGAGTGCGGCGCGGCCGAACAGGGCCTGGCTGGCGAGTTCGACGGCGCGGGTGTTGTCGGCTCCGTGCACGAGCGTCGTCATCTCGGCGGCGAGTCGGCGCTGCGCCTCGCGGGCGTGGGGGCGCTCGGCGGTCGCGGTCTCGAGGTCGGCCAATTCGTCGGGACCGAGGAAGGTGAACCAGCGCAGGTACCGCACGACGTCGGCGTCGACGGTGTTCACGAAGTACTGGTACCAGGCGTAGGGGCTGGTCATCGCCGGGTCGAGCCACAGGCTGCCGCCGCCGGTCGACTTACCGAACTTCTTGCCGTCCGAGGTGGTCACCAGCGGAACGGTCAGCGCGTGCACGTGCACCCCGTCGACCTTGCGGTTGAGGTCCACCCCGGCGACGATGTTGCCCCACTGGTCGGAGCCGCCGAGCTGCAGCGTGCAGCCGAAGAGCCGGTGCAGGTGCACATAGTCGTGCGCCTGCAGCAGCATGTAGCTGAACTCCGTGTAGGAGATGCCGTCGCCCTCGAGCCGCCGTCTCACCGTGTCGCGGGCGAGCATCACGTTCACCGAGAAGTGCTTGCCGATGTCGCGGAGGAAGTCGATGGCGGTGAGGCCCGCGGTCCAGTCCAGGTTGTTCGCGATCAGCGCGCCGGTGGCGGAGTCGTCGAGATCGACGAACCGCTCGAGTTGGACGCGGATCCGTCCGGCCCACTCGGCGACGGTGTCGGGCGAGTTCATCACGCGCTCACCGACGTCGCGGGGATCGCCGATCATGCCGGTGGCGCCGCCGGCGAGCACGATCGGCTTGTGCCCGGCCTGCTGGAACCGGCGCAACGTGAGCAGCGGTACCAGGTGGCCGGCGTGCAGGCTGGGCCCCGTCGGGTCGAAACCGGCGTACAGCGTGAGCGGTCCCGCGGCGGTCGCTGCGCGCAGGGCGTCGAGGTCGGTCGACTGCGCGATCAGGCCGCGCCAGCTCAGCTCGTCGATGATGTCGCTCATTGCGCCGATCTTTCCGCACCCGCGACCGCAATGGGCCGGCGAGCTCACGGTCCGGTCGGCCGGTGCGCGGGGGCTGCGTCGATAGGCAGAGACTGCCGGGGAACCCGTGATCCACAGCCGCCACGGGCGGTCGGCGGCGACGCTGATGCCGACACGCGGGCCGCTCGCCAAGTCGGTGACAACCTCGCCGAGTTCGAGGCGGATCGGGCTATTTGCGGCGAAGAGGTCGGTGCCGTTGTCGGCGAGCGTGATCCCGAGTGCGCTGCCCAGGTTCCCAGGTCCGCGGGCGACGTCGGCGTCGCGTCGTGCCGTGGGCCGTCGGGTGCGCGCCGCGTCGTGTCCGGTGATCACCTCCCCCGAGCGGAGCAGCACCGCGGCACCGACGCCGTCCGGGCCGGACGTGACGTTCAGACAGAAGTGCATTCCGTAGCTGAGATAGACGTAGAGCCGTCCCGGCGGGCCGAACATCACCGCGTTGCGCCGCCTCGGCCCGGGATAGGAGTGCGCCGCCGGGTCGGGCCACGGTCCCGTGGGGTCACCGCCATAGGCCTCGACCTCGACGATACGGATCGTCACGTCGCCGGAGGTCAGCGTCGCGCCGAGCACCCGCGCGGCGGCGTCCAGGGGGTGGACGGCCAACTCCGACGCGGGATGCATGGCGCCGATTCTGCCGCGCATCGGGTTGACGCAGCCGCGGCCCTCGACCACACTCGATCCACGAACAACATCGTTCGCAAATCCAGGGGGACGAGCGCATGCAGGAGATCACGATCGCGGCCGGCACCATCCGCTACCAGGACGAGGGCTCGACCACCGCCGGAGCGCCGACGTTGCTGTTCGTGCATGGCGTCTTCATGAACCATCTGGCCTGGCGCAAGGTGATCCCGACGCTCGCCGAGGAGTTTCGCTGCATCGCGCCCGACTGGCCGCTGGGCTCGCACCTGATCCCGATGGACGACGACGCCGACCTCAGCCCGCGCGGCGTCGCGCGGATCATCCACGACTTCATCGTCGCGCTGGACCTGCACGACGTCATCGTCGTCGGCAACGACACCGGCGGGGCCCTGTCGCAACTGCTGCTCGCCGACCATCCCGAACGGGTCGTCGGGTTTGTGCTCAGCTCGTGCAACTCGTTCGACCGCTTCGTTCCGCCGTTGTTCAAGCCGTTCCGCAAGCTCGCGGAGTTGCCCGGCGCGATCGCGTTCGGCGTGCAGCCGTTGCGGATTCGCGCGCTGCGGCGGGCGCCGTTCGTGTTCGGCCGGATCGCCAAGTACCCGATCCCCGACGACGTCACCGATTCGTGGCTCGACCCGATCATCGCCGACAAGCGCATCCGCGAGAACGGGCGACGCTTCGTCCGCGGCATCGACTACGGCGATCTGCCGCGCGCCGCGGAGAAGCTGCGCTCCTTCGACAAGCCGGTCCTGATCCTCTGGGCGCGCGAGGACCGCCTGTTCCCCTACGCGTTCGCCGAGCGCTGGATGACGGTGCTGCCGAACGCGCGGCTCGTGCCCGTCCCGGACAGCTACACCTACGTCGCCGAGGACCAGCCCGAGTTCGTCTCCCGCGAGATCGCCGGGTTCGCCCGGGAGGTCGGCGCGCACGTCGACACGTGAGCTCTTGACGAGGGGGCACGCGTGCGCGCAGAATTCATCAG
This sequence comes from Aldersonia sp., assembly GCA_036524855.1. GTDB lineage: Bacteria > Actinomycetota > Actinomycetes > Mycobacteriales > Mycobacteriaceae > Aldersonia. Next base: position 3,440 of record DATDBL010000251.1, read on the forward strand.
ACGGTGATTTCACCGTCTGATGAATTAGGAGCGCACCATGACCTCCGATCCCGAACCGGCCGTCGTCGTCGACGGCCTCACCGTCCGCCGCGGCGCCCGTGAGGTGCTCCACGGGCTCGACCTGCAGATCGCCCGCGGTTCGATGACCGGCCTGCTCGGGCCGTCCGGCTGCGGCAAGACCACCCTGATGCGCTGTCTCGTCGGCACCCAGATCGTCGAATCGGGGTCGGTCACCGTGCTCGGCGCGCCCGCAGGGTCCGCCGCACTGCGCCACCGCGTCGGCTACGTGACGCAGGCGCCGAGCATCTACGCCGACCTCACGGTACGCGCGAACGTCGCCTACTTCGGAGCGATGTATGGCGCCACCGGATTACGCGTCGACGCCGCGATCGAGGCCGTCGGCCTCTCCGACCACACGGCAAACCGCGGCGACGAACTCTCCGGCGGGCAGCGCACCCGGGCGTCGCTGGCGTGCGCACTGGTCGCCGATCCCGACCTGCTCGTCCTCGACGAACCCACGGTCGGCCTCGATCCGCTGCTGCGCGCCGAACTGTGGGAGCGGTTCGCCTCGTTGGCCGCCGGCGGCGTCACGCTGGTTGTGTCGTCGCATGTGATGGACGAGGCCTCGCACTGCGATCAGCTGTTGCTGCTGCGCGACGGCTACCTGCTCGCCGACCTCACCCCAGACGAACTGCGTTCCCGCACCGGTGAATCCGGAATGGACAACGCCTTCCTCACGCTGATCAGGACCCACCGATGAGCACGCCGACGCTCACCCGACCCGCCCACCGCGGCGGCCTGCGGGCCTACCGCGCCACCACGATCCGGCTGCTGCGCCAACTGCGCGCCGACCACCGCACCGTGGGAATGATCCTCGTCGTGCCGTCGATGCTGATGGTGCTGCTGTGGCTCATCTACCGGGACTACCCGACCCCGCCCGGGCGACCGACGATGTTCGACTTCGTCGGGATGACGATGCTCGGCATCATCCCATTCATCATGATGTTCCTGATCACCGCCATCGCCATGCAACGCGAGCGCACCACCGGGACGCTCGAACGGCTGATGACAACGCCGATGTCGAAGCTGGATCTGCTCGGCGGCTACGCCACCGCGTTCTCCGCCGCCGCAACCGCGCAGGCCGTGCTGGCGTGCCTGGTCGCGTTCGGTCTGCTGGGGCTCGATTCGGCCGGCAACCCGGGGTGGGTGATCCTCGTTGCGGTGGTCAACGCGATCCTCGGTGTGGCGCTCGGCCTGCTGGCAAGTGCGTTCGCCCGCACCGAGTTTCAGGCGGTGCAGTTCATGCCGGTGGTCGTCATCCCGCAACTGTTCCTCTGCGGGCTGCTGGTGCCGCGGGACCAACTCCCGACCTGGCTCGAGTGGATCAGCAACGTACTGCCGCTGAGCTATGCCGTCGATGCCCTGCAGCAACTCGGCGCGGCGGGTGCGACTCTGCGGATGTGGCGCGACGTGGTGATCGTCGCGGGATTCGCGATCGTCGCGCTGTGCCTCGGTGCCGCGACGCTGCGGCGCCGGACGCCGTGACGACTCGCGCGACGTCTCGGTCGGGGACCTCGCGGTCGGGACGTCGCCCGGGCAACTCCGGGACCCGCGAGGCGATCATCGAGGCAGCGCGGCAGCGGTTCTCGGAGGTCGGCTTCGACAAGGCGTCGGTCCGGTCGATCGCCGCCAAGGCGGGTGTGGATTCGGCGTTGGTGCACCACTACTTCGGCACCAAGCAGGATCTGTTCGTCGCCGCGGTGGCGATCCCCATCGACCCCACCCCGGTCCTGCGACACATCGCGGGGACACCGCTCGACCGACTCGGCGAGGGGCTGATTCGAAACATCTTGGGGGCCTGGGACTCGCCGGCCGGAGTCGGTCTGGTCGCGGCGTTCCGCAGCGTCGTCGGCGGCGGCGACCCCGCGCTGATCCGGACCTTCCTGCTCGACATCGCACTGCGCGGCGTGCGCGAGCGAGTCGACTCGCCACCGGGATCGGGCCTCGAGCGCGTCACCGCCGTTGCGACCCAGATGCTCGGAATTCTGGTGATGCGCAAGATCGTCGAGCTCGAGCCCATCGCCTCGATGAGCCACGACGACCTGGTGCGGGTGTTTGCGCCGACGCTGCAGCGCTACCTCACCGGCACGCTGACATCACCCTGACGCGACGCGCGTCGTGCAGCCGTCGCGATGCCGGTGCCCCCAGACGTGGCTCACTCGTCGCCCGTCCGCGTGTCGGGCGTGTCGTCCGGAACGAGCGCCAGGCCATTCGATCCCGTTCGGAAAGGCCACGACCGAGTTGACAGCGATAAGCAGCCCGTCACTGTCGGCGATGACACGATCCTGCGCATCGACGGTTGCGCCAACTACGTTGCGTGGTGGTAGGTAATCGGCCAAACGTTGGAAGCGGTTAGCGATCCTTATCGGGATGTGTTGCCCGCCGATGTCGGCCAGGCGCTGGTGTCGTATCTGCGGCGGCCGCGTTACCCGTCGCGGGCGGGTGTTTGTGTATGCGACGGGCGGCGCAGTCCTCGCACACCGCGCCGGCGACCTCGACCCGATTCGCCTGCTTGTAATCAGGCAGTAGGCCGGAGCCGGTACTCGCGCAGCAGGCGCGGGGGCGTCCCACTGCCGGGCACGAAGTCACCGTGGAGTACGTCCGGGTCGACGTCGATACCGTTTGGCCAACAGATCGTTCCGGCAACCGGGTCGATTGATACCTCGGCGAAATCGTCGTCGTTATCCAGGGATGCGAACACGCCAGCCCGCAACATTTCGGCTAAGTCCAGCTCTCGAACGAGGTCATCCGAGAACGTCAACCGAAGGCGACGACCACCGAGGTGCTCGACATCGATAACGCGTGGTGGACGGCTCATGAGACTTAAGGCTACCGAAGCGGTTCGACTGGATCGAGGGGCTCACCCGCCTGAGCTCGCTCCCAGTTGGCCATCAGTTCGTCGCGGTGCAGCAGCACCCACTCGCGGAGCAGTCGACGGGCTGTCCTCGGAAGCTCGCCGCGCAGCACCGAGCCATCCTCGATCCGCACGAGCGCCTCGTCGCCGGCGTAGATTCCGTGCACATGCGGCGGCCGATGATCCGCCCAGTACATGTAAATCACGATTCCGTAGAACTCACTCAACCGCGGCACACGCGGGACGCTACGTCCGGAGTGCGACAGGGGGTCAGGGGCCGAGCCCGCAGGCCCCGTCGCGGCTGTTTCCTCCTGCGACAGCGGCTGAACCTCGAAGCGCACCAGCGCTGGTTCTACAACCCGGTGCTCGCGTCCGGAGCGGGCTCGCCGTTGCGTGCGGAGTCGATGACCGTCGCGAGCTGGCGGTGCACAACCTGGTGCACCACCAGCTGCGGATGCTCGTCGAGCAGATGCGCGTCGTCGGTGCCCAGGACGGCCGAGCTCGACCCTTTCCACATGGCCAGCGAGAAGACAGTTGGAGCAGCCGGCATCGCCTGATGATCCAGTGACCCGATCGCGAGGCGGCCGCACAAGGCTCGCGAGCAGGGCCGGCGTGTCGAATTGGGGTAGTCGACTACTCATGCAAGTCGTCCTGCGCTTTTCAACACTGGAAGCGACGACCCGCGCAAACGGAAGGAGGTTGTCATGACGACCATGCCACTGCAGAGCACGTTCGCAATATCGTCGGGCCTTCGCCCTCCGAACCGACCGGATCACCAAGAAATCGACATCGCGGCACAGTTGGGCACGCCGATCTACGCGCCGATCGACGCCGTCGTCGAGGGCATCGAGCCTGCACTTCCACCCGCTCGGAGGACATCATGAGTTCCCTGCTCAACCGGGTCGGCGCCGCGAGCGCCGCACACCCCTGGCGTGTGATCGGCGCCTGGATCGCCATGCTGCTGCTCTCCTTTGGGCTGGCGAGCGCGGTAGGAGGCGAACCACACGACAACTACGACGCTCCGGGCCTGTCGGCACGGGCCGGTACGGACTTGCTGCAGGAGCGGTTCGGCGAATTCTCCGGCGCCGACGCCCGGGTGGTCGTGCACTCGGACGGCCAGGCCATCCCCGCTACCGAACTCGCCGGACTTCGTCACCGTCTCGGTGCGCTGCCGGGGGTCGCCGTCGTCGCTCCGCCGCGTATGTCGGCCGACGGCGACACCGCGCTGTTCGAGGTCAACTACCGCATACCGGTCACCGACATCGCCGGATCCGAAGGGGTCGATGCTCTGCGAGAGGCCTCGGCGCCCACCGAAAGCGGCGGCTACCAGGTGGAATTCGGTGGACAGGTACCGGAGAACATCTCCGCACCGTCCGGTGTGGCCGAGGCGATCGGCATCGTTGCCGCGTTGGCCATCCTGGTGTTCGCGTTCGGCTCGGTCGTCGCCGCCGGCCTGCCGCTGGCGGTGGCATTGATCGGTGTGGGCATCGGCACGGCGCTGATCACAGTGCTGGCCGGATTTACCGACATCAGTACCGTCGCACCCACCATTGCGACGATGGTCGGCATCGGGGTGGGCATCGACTATGCGTTGCTGCTGGTCACCCGCTTCACCGAAGGCCTGATGTCCGGCCTGTCCGTGCGCGCTGCCGCCGGACACGCCAACGGCACGGCCGGATTGTCGGTCGTCTTCGCCGGTACCACCGTCCTGGTGTCCCTGTTCGGGCTCTGCCTCGCCGGCCTGCCGATGTATTCGTCGTTCGGCTACGCAACGTTCGCGATGGTCGGATCGGTGATGCTGGCGTCGGTGACCCTCGTTCCCGCACTGTGCGGGCTGGCGGGAGTCCGCATTCTGGGCTGCCGCCGGAAGTTCGCTGCGCCGCACAGGGATTCGCTCACTGCGCTCTGGGCGGCCCGAATCGGGCGACGGCCGTTGCCCTGGGCAGTCGGCGCCCTGCTCGTGTTGTTGCTGCTCGCCGCACCGGTCCTGCAGATGCGCACGTGGCCGCAGGATGCCGGCAGCCAGCCGACATCGAACACCACTCGGCTCGCCTATGACCTGATCGCCGCGGAGTTCGGCCCGGGGGCCAACGGCCCGTTCGTCGTCGCGGTGGACCTGAAGCGGGTTCCGGAGTCGGAACTGGCGGCGATGTCGTCGAGTTTCGCCGCCGATCCGGGTATCGCGGCGGTGTCGCCGCCGACCGTCAACGCCGACGGTTCCGCCGCGATCATCTCGGTGCAGCCCACCACGGGGCCGCAGGACGAGGCGACGAGAGCGACACTCGAGCGGTTGCGCGCGCAGCTTCCACCGGACAGCCACGTCACCGGCGTCACCGCGATGCTCGCGGACATCTCCGACCGACTCGCCGAGCGGCTCAGGCTGGTGATCGCGGTGGTGGTGACGCTGGCCATCGTGTTGCTGACGGTGGTGTTCCGCGCCCCGGTGGTGGCATTGAAAGGTGCCGCGATGAACCTGCTCTCGGTTGCCGCGGCGTACGGCGTGATGGTCGCCGTCTTCCAATGGGGTTGGGGTGCGGGGTTGCTTGGCCTGCCACACGCGGTCCCGGTGTCGAGCTGGGCGCCGATCCTGATGTTCACCATCCTGTTTGGGCTGTCCATGGACTACGAGGTGTTCCTGCTGTCCCGGATACGCGAACTCTGGCTGCAATCGGGCGATGCGCACGGCAGCGTGGTCGGTGGACTCGCGTCCACCGGACGGGTGATCACCAGCGCGGCCGCCATCATGATCGCGGTGTTCGCCGGATTCGCCATGGATCCCGACGTCACGGTGAAGATGATGGGGGTCGGCCTGGCGACGGCCGTGCTCATCGATGTCACGATCGTCCGGATGGTGCTGGTGCCGGCGACGATGGCGCTGCTCGGTCGGGCGAACTGGTGGATCCCGGGCTGGCTGGACCGGATTCTGCCCCGACTGGACGTCGAGGGCCGCGCGGCGGAAGGCGATGAACCGCACCAGGCTCCGGTGCAGGTCTGAACACTCGCTGGGAAGGATCCGCCGCCCGGATTGCGGATCGACGGTGCGACACGAGGTCGCACGTGATGAGTGAGTGCGTGCGTGGATTGGAGGTCGGCTATGCCGAAGACGTGACTCCGGGTCGGTGACGCGTTCCCGCCCTGACGTGCGTGGCCGGTAACGGCTGGGTGCGAAGCTCAGGGGAAAGCCCAAGGGTGCCCGTGCCGTTCGGCTGCCACAGGGTCGTGAATGGTTACGGAGTCTGCCGGGGCGAGTGGAGCGACGGGATAGTGTCGCAGACTCCATAACCACTCACGGGCGGGCAGCGCCCAGGTAGCGCTGGTGCTCGGCGTCGTCGGTGACATCGCGGGCCTCGTCGATCAGCAGCACCGGGATGCCGGACTCGATCGGGTAGGCGCGGCGCAGGCGGGGGTTGTAGAGAACGGGGTTGTCTCCCTCTACGAGCAGGAGCGGGCCCTTGTCCTGCGGGCAGGCAAGGATCGCGAGCAGGGTCTCGTCCAGCACCGGCTTGGTCACGGCTTGTCTCCCAACCCGACCAGGGCGTCGTCCCGGTCGATCAGTTCGGCGTAGGCGCCCTCGCGGGCGTCGTAGTACCAGCACCGGTCTCCCGCCGCCGGCAGGCCCTGCTCGCGCAGCGGGCGCGGGTTGGGGCGGAACGACGGGCTCAGCGGCACCTCGTCGACGACGCGCACGAGGTCCGGACGCTCGGCGGGCAGCAGGCCGCGCAGCGCCTCGGTGACCTCGGCGGCGGCGACGTCGCGGCCGGGCACGATGGAGACGGCGGCCACCGCGACGTCGTGTCGACCCAACGGCACGCCGTAGCAGACGGACACGTCGATCCCGCGGATCTCGTCGAGGACGTCGCACACCGGCTGGGTGAACACCGGGCCGTGCACGGTCTTGATCACCGTGTCCTTGTGGTCGGCGAGCCAGTAGTCGCCCTCACTGTCGCGCCAGAACAGGTTCTCGGTGGGCATCCAGGCGTCGCCGGCCTTGAACACCCCACCGATACCGCCGATCGGCAGCGTCGTGTCCGACGACGCCCGGCCCAGCAGCAGGCCGATCTCGTCGTCGGCGCAGCGTTTCACGAATCCGCGTTCGTCCTCGATCAGTCTGCCCGTCAGCGGGTCGTAGGCGGCGAGTTCCACGTCGGCGGTCGCGGGCACCGGGCGGCCCTTGCAGCCGAGTTTCTGTGCCTTGACGTTCGCGAGCACCACGTCGCCCTCGGTGGACGCGTAGAACTCGAGAATCTTTGCCGGCCGGAACTTCTCGAGGGTCTGACGCCACAGGCCGACGGGCATGCCGGATCCGATGAACAGCCGGATCGGGTGGTTGGCGTCGAACGCGATCGAATCGGCGTCGACGATCTCGCGCATCATCGTCCAGGTGTAGGTCACCGCCGTGACGCCGTAGCGGTAGACCTCCTCGTAGAACAGGTCCGGATCGAGCTTGCGCGACAACGCGATCCGCGAACCCGCGGCGACTGCGCCGCCGATGCTCACGAGCAGGCCCGCCGAGTGGTGCAGGGGTGCGAGGCAGTACATGGTGTCGCCGCTGTCGAGGTCGGCGGCGGTCGCGGTGCCGAACGCCGACAGCGCCCAGCGGTGGTTGGTGACGTACTTCGGCGTCAACGCCGACCCGACCCCCACGACGAGGACGAACGCCAGGTCGCGGGCCAGGCCGGGGTTCGGCCGGTACCAGCCCGGCACGCGCACCGCCGCATGGTCGATGTGCTCGAGGTCGATGACACGCTCCGCCAGCGGCCCGAGATCGCGATCCTCGCCACCGCCGAGGACCAGCACGTTCGGCACCGCCTCGACCGCGTCGGCGGCGTGCTCCGGGTCCGCTACCACGGTGTCGATCCCGGTCAGCGCGACGCCCGCGGCGAGGTCGCCGCCGGGCGGCAGCAGCACCGCGACGGCACCGAGGCGCGACAGCGCGGCGACCGCCGCGAGTCCGCTCGGCCGGGTCTCCATCAGCACCCCGACGTGCTGCGCCGGTCGCACCCCCGCGTCGATCAGACCGAACACGACGTGGTCGATCCGGTTCGTCACGGCGTCGTAGGTGTGCGCCCGGCCCTCGAAGAGGAAGCAGATCCCCGACGGCGACCGTTTGGCCTGTTCGGCGAGCACCTCGGCGAACGAGATCCGGGTCCGCGGCTGAATCTGGCCGAGCCGGGCCAGCCGCGGCAACGCGCGGGCCGCCTCGCCGGTCAACTCGATGCCGCCCCGGACCGCACCGGTCGCGAGTCCGACCGCGCCGCGGGTCAACCCGGCGCCGACCTCGATCGCCGACGCGGCCGTGTGCAGCACCCGCGCCTGGGTGGACACGCCGGTGTCGGTGCTGCTGTGCTCCTCGTACACCATCGGGTGCACCTGTTCGGGCTGCTCGCCGGCGCCCTCGCGCCAACGAATCCATTCGGCAACGGTCGGCCAGGTGTGCTGGGCGGCCTGGTTGCCGACGACGAGACCGAAATGGCCCGAGCGCACCGACGTCTCGAACACCTCGGACCGCGGCGCGGCGCGTTTGATGCCGCGCACCGCGGCGGGCTGGCCGATGTCGTCGACCTCCCCCACGAATGCGAGAACCGGACAGGTGAGGTCGTTGAGGCTGACGAGCTGGTCTCTGATGACGAAGCCGCCCGACATCATCCGGTTGTGCGCGACGAACTGTTTGAGCAACTCGGCGACGGCCGGACCGGACCAGGGCACGTAGCCCTCCTGCTCCAGGAACCGGCGCTGCGGTTCGCGCGGCAGCAGGGCTTCGCGGTCGTGCAGTTGCCGAACGAAGTCGATGCGGGACTTGACGGTCTTGACCGGGTCGAGCAGCTGGAACCCGACCCGCGCCATCCACTCCTCCACCGCGAGGCGGCTGAAGACGTGGTCGGCGAGGAAGTCGGCACTCTTGGTGGCCAGCCCGACCGGAATGCCGAACGGCAACCCGGCCACGATGTCGACCGGGCTGCCGAAGGCGAGGACGCTGACGAGGTTCTTCGCGTGCCGGTACGCGCCGGCCTGGTATGCGAACATGCCGCCCTGCGAGTAACCGCCCAGGTGCACGTCGCGGCCGGTGTAGTCGCGCACGATGTCGACGACCTCGTCGACGGCGACGATGTGGTCGGCCAGCGTCCGGTCCCATCCACCCTCGACCGCGGCGGGCGAGCCGAAGTCGATCACCCACAGTTCGATCCCGTTGTCGCGCAGCACTCCCGCGGCACCCTTGTCCTGCGTGACGTCGTACACGTCCGACGACATCATCATCGGCGGGATCAGGATCACCGGCGGCCGGGCCCCCGCCGGATGCTCCGGGAAGTAGCGGCGCAGCCGGTACATCGAGGTGCGCTCGACGACGTCGTAGGGCGACGACGTGCGCCCCGTGTCGAGTCCGCCGTAGCGCAGCACGTCCAGACCGTTCTGCGCGGTCGCGACGATGCGCTGCAGGGGCGTCGTCACCAGCAAGGCATTGAGGTCCACGATGACAAGCTACCGTTGCCGTCTGGCGAGCAACGTGAGTGCACCCGGCGGCCTGACGATTATCTCGAGCGCGCTTGCGCACGTGCCGCGTGGACTTCCTGCTGTTTGGGCCGATCGTGAGTTGACTGCCTTGCCCGCAGGGATTGTGCGGCCTTGGTCGCCCGCCGCCCAGCCACTGTCAGGATGGGGCGCGGAATCCCAAGACCGATCACCGGAACCCCGGTCAGATGCCCTGTTCGAAAGAGATGGTTTGACGCTTCAGCGACCTCGTCACGGGTGAGCGGGGACAGCGTCCATCCGACTGTTTCACCGATGGCATCCGGGTCCAGAAGCCGGCCGCGGTCGCCCTCCATCGACTTGGCAAGTAGCCAGCGCAGAACAGCGTCGCGAACCGCCCGTTGACGATCGGTTGCTGCAGTCACGTTTCAATCCTCCGGTTGATCTGACACGGTCCAAGGTATGAGCGCGTGGGTGGTGCGCCTCGGGTGACGGCATCCGCGCCTGCCGAGACGGGCTGGGTGCGCGGTGAGGCGGGTGGCGTTGCGATGGTCGCGGCGCGGGTGCCGGCACGGTCCGGACCAGGGCGAGGGCGATGCGCCGCTCGGATTCGTCGACGAACCGGCCGGAGATCGTGGCAGCGCCTTTGCGGACGGTGACCCGCCAGCGCCGCTCGCCGGTGTACTCGTCGAGCAGATTCTGCGCCCCGGACACGACCGCTTCGTCGGGTTTGAGCATGATCCGCAGCGCGTCGCCCCGACTGAACATGCCGACCACGCGGCCATCGGCGTCGACGACGGGCAGGCTGCGCAGTCCATGCGGCAGCAGGTTCTTCCACACCTCGGCCAGCTCCTGGTCCGCGGCATGGCTTTGCGACTCGAAGTGTTCGGGCGAGGATGCCGGGGTACTGGGATCGCAGCGTTACGACCGATGCAATCCGTAGGGCACTGCCTGCAGCAGCGTCACCGCGACGGTGGCGCCGCTGGGCGTGCGGTAGGTTCGCCGCTCGCCCGGTTGCGACCCGGCGATCGCGGCGCCCAACGGTGATTTCATGGAGTAGACCTCGATCTCGCCGTCGTCGACGTCGGGCACTGCGAGCAGGAACGTCTCGGTCTCACCGGTCTCGTCGTAGCGGACGGTGAGGACCATGCCCGGTTCGGCGATCCCGTCGTCCGTTGGATCCTGGCCCACGACAGCGTTGCCGAGCAGGTCGTGAACCTGGTGGATACGTGCCTGCAGTGCCGACCGCAGCGCCCCGGTGTTGCCGCTGAGGTCGTCGGTCACCTCGAGGTTGCGTTCGGCGAGCAGTTGGTCCAGCTCGCTCCGGAGCCGACTGTGGGCCTGTGCTGTCATCCAGACGCGTTCGGTGCTGGTTGTCATCGGTTGTGTCCTTTTCGTCCGAGGGTTGTCATCAGGGGCGGGTCGGGAAGGCGGCGCCGCCCCTGACGACGCGTAAGGCCCCGCGGTGGGGCCAGGTTTTCGATCGGCTCGTACCCGCGAATGTGTGCGGGTCGTGCCGGAGTTCAGCGCAGCGGATCGAACTCGCGCGGCGCGTCGGGTTGTTTGCCGATGGTGATCTGCTCGGCCAGTAGTCGACCGGTCACCGGGCGGTGCGTCAGGCGCACACGGCCCGCTTCCACGACGATCGCCGGCAGTTGGCGGCGAACTGGATCAGGAAGCCCGCCAGCGCGGCGTCGGCGGTGAACGGTATGTGCAACCCGGGCCCGACGATGCCCGCGCCGACCACGATCGCCGATGGCGGTGCGCCGTCCATGCGCTCGATTCCGGGCCACCGCACACCTCCTCACGCGAACATTTGCTGGCACCTTCCATGGTGGTGTGATAAGGCACGGGGAGCGTTGCTGGAATCGGACAACCGGGTGATGCCCCGTTGTAGCGATCCGACAATGCCGCGGTGATCGACTTCGGCGAGCGGCGTAGTCAGTCGGTGTCGGTGGCGGCGAGTTCGATCATCATGGCCAGCCGCTTGCGGGCGTCGTGCAAGTCGAGGTGGGTCACCTCGGCCATCTTGCGCATCCGGTTGCGCACGGTGTTCTCGTGCACGCCGAGTTCGGCGCCCGCGGCGACGGGGTCGCCCTGTTCCTCCAGCCACGCGCGCAGTGTCGCCACATACTGCGTGGCGTTTGCCCGGTCATGGCGGCGCAGGTCCGACAGCGGACCCCGGGTGGGGGCCCGGCCAGAAAGCGCGGCGGCGCGCAGGCGTTGCAGCAGGATGTCATCCCACGACTCGTCGTAGGCCGGGGGTGCACCCTCCGATGAGCGGGCCTCGTGCAGCGCCAGGCATTCCTCGGCCTCCGCGCGTGCCATCGCCAATTCGGTGGCCCGGGCCACGCCGCTGATGCCGGCCGATACTGTCATCTGCGCGGGCAGCGCAGCCTGCAGCTCGCTCACCCAGTGGCGTGCCGCCGAAGGCGCGTCGGCGGGCAGCAGGGTGTAGATGGCGTCGCCGGATAGGGCGCTGCGACCCGATCGGGACCAGCCGAATCCGGTCGTGGCGCGCTCGAAGACCAGCAGGAGCGCGGCGTGCTGCTCGGCGGCGAGCCGAGCGCGTACGGCGATCACTCGCAACAGCACGGGCGGCAGCCCCAGCCTGCTGGCCACCGTCGCCGCGTCCGCGGTTCCCTCCAGCAACCGGATCACCAGTTCGGATTCCACCTGGCGTTCCAGGTCGGCGCTCGCCCGCGACCGGAGCAGATGCAGGGCGACCGTGCGGGCGCCATCGGCCAAGGCAGTGCGTCGAACCCCGTCCAAGGGTGTCGGGCACGATACCCAGACCGAACCCAGCAGTTGTCGGCCCACGCGCACGGCCACGACCATCCGACCCGTCAGGCCATGGTCTGGCTGCGCGGGGAGGAACAGCGGATCATCCGAGGCCGCCAGGTGGGTGAACACTCCGCCCGATTCGAACAGTTCATGCAATCGCTGTGGTGCCTGTCGGCCGAGGATGGTCTCGACCCGCGCGGGGTCGGCATGTTGCTGAAGTCTCGAGTACGCCAACACCCGCGACAGCCGGTCCTCGATCGTCACCGCGCCCCCGACCGCGGCGGCCAGGTTGTCGGCCAAGGCAAACAAATCGGTGGGGCCGCGGCCGGCTGCGGTCTCGCGCCCCTCCAACACCACCCCGTAGACAACGGCGGCCACCTCGCTCCACGCCACCGCGGGGTCGACCACCATCACGGCGACACCCTCGATCGCATCGGAGACCTCGGTTTCCGCATCCCCGCGGACGAGCGCGACCACCGCGCGCGCCGACCTCGCCCACTCCACCGCCTCCTGGATAGAGCGTGCACCGATCCCCAACAACACATCACCGGTTTCCGTGCGGCCTTGGGCGGCCGCGTGCACCACGACGCTGCGCAACTCGGCGGAGCGAGGAACCGAACACAACCGCAAGCGGACGCCGTACGTACCCAGCACATTTGCCAACCGGTCCAACGTCACCATGAGCCGCTCCCGTGCCGAGCCGACGGTTCCATCAAACCAGGCACTTGCCGCGCCGGAGAGAAGTCCGTCAGCTCAGCACCCAGACCCGGGATCAGGCGATCCAACCCCGCAGCCGCTGCGCGGCCTCGGAGACCTCGCCCAGCTGCGCCGCCACCTGTACCGCCGCCGTGCCGCCGCGCGCGTCGCGGGAGGCGATCGATCCCGGCACGGTGAGCACCTCGCGCACGCCCGGCGTGAGCGCCGGGTCGATCGCGGCGAACTCCGCGTCGGTCAGGTCGGCCAGACCGACGCCACGGTGCTCGGCGACCCGCACGCAGGCGCCCGCCGCCTCGTGCGCCACCCGGAACGGGACACCCTGGCGGACAAGCCATTCCGCGATGTCGGTGGCAAGGGTGAACCCGGCCGGGGCGAGTTCGGCCATCCGGTCGGTGTGGAAGGTCAGAGTGGCGGTGAGCCCCGCGATCGCCGGCAGCAGCAACTCGAGTTGGGCGACCGAGTCGAAGACCGGTTCCTTGTCCTCCTGCAGGTCCCGGTTGTAGGCGAGCGGCTGCGCCTTCAGCGTCGCGAGCAGGCCGGTCAGGTTGCCGATGAGTCGCCCGGCCTTGCCGCGAGTGAGCTCGGACACGTCGGGGTTCTTCTTCTGCGGCATGATCGACGACCCGGTGGACCACTCGTCGGCGAGCGTCACGTAGCCGAACTCCGGAGTGCTCCACAGGATCACCTCCTCCGCGAAGCGGCTCAGGTCGACGCCGATCAGCGCGAGCACGAACGCCGCCTCGGCCGCGAAGTCGCGCGAGGAGGTGGCGTCGATGGAGTTCGAGGCGGCGGCGGTGAATCCGAGGTCCGCCGCGATCGCCTCCGGGTCGAGGCCCAGCGACGAACCCGCCAGCGCCCCGGACCCGTACGGCGACACCGCGGCGCGCCGGTCGAAGTCCTGCAACCGTTCGATGTCACGCAGCAGCGGATGCGCATGCGCGAGGAGGTGGTGGGCCAGGAGCACCGGCTGCGCCGCCTGCAGGTGGGTCTTTCCGGGCATGACGGCATCCGGGTGGGCAGCCGCCTGGGTGGCGAGTGCGTCGACCACGTCGAGCAGGCCCGCCGCGACCCGACGCACCGCGTCGCGCAACCACATCCGAAACAGCGTGGCCACCTGGTCGTTGCGGGAGCGGCCCGCCCGCAGCCGGCCGCCGAGGTCGGCGCCGACCCGCTCGATCAGGCCGCGCTCCAGCGCGCCGTGCACGTCCTCGTCGGACTCCGCGGGGACGAACGCGCCCGATTCGACGTCGGCCGCCAACCGGTCCAGCCCGTCGAGCATGCCGGTGAGGGCGGCGTCGTCGAGCAGGCTGGCCTTGTGCAACACCCGCGCGTGCGCCTTCGAGGCGCGAACGTCGTACGGGGCGAGCACCCAGTCGAACTGCGTCGATTTGCTCAGCGCCGCCATCGCGTCGGCGGGTCCGGCGGCGAACCGGCCACCCCACAGGGCGCCGGTCACGGTGGAGCTCACAAGCCCATGTCCCGTCGCGCGGCGATCTTCGACGACAGGCCGTGCAGCTGCACGAAGCCCTTCGCCAACGACTGGTCGAACGTGTCGCCCTCGTCGTAGGTGGCGAGGTTGAAGTCGTAGAGCGAGCTCGGGCTGCGCCGGCCGTTGACCGCGGCGGTGCCGCCGTGCAGCGACATCCGGATGTCGCCGGTGACGTGCTTCTGCGTCTCGGCGAGGAAGGAGTCGAGCGCGTACTTCAGCGGCGAGAACCACAGGCCGTCGTACACCAGCTCGCCCCAGCGCTGGTCGACGGTGCGCTTGAACCGGGCGAGTTCCCGCTCCACCGTGACGTTTTCGAGTTCCTGGTGGGCGGTGATCAACACGATCGCACCCGGCGCCTCGTACACCTCGCGGCTCTTGATGCCGACGAGGCGGTCCTCGACCATGTCGAGGCGGCCGATGCCGTGCCGGCCGGCGCGGGTGTTGAGTTCCTGGATCGCCTCGAGCACCGAGACCGGGCGACCGTCGAGCGCGACCGGCCTGCCGTGCTCGAAGCTGATCACGACCTCGTCGGGCACCTGCCAGTTCACGGTGGGGTCGGCGGTGTAGTCGTAGACGTCCTTGGTGGGCGCGTTCCACAGATCCTCGAGGAACCCGGTCTCCACCGCCCGGCCCCAGACGTTCTGGTCGATCGAGAACGGCGACTTCTTGGTCACGTTGATCGGCAGGCTGTTCTTCTCCGCGAACGCGATTGCCTTCTCCCTGGTCCACGCGTAGTCGCGAACCGGGGCGATCACGTTCAGGTTCGGCGCGAGCGCGCCGATGCCGACCTCGAAGCGCACCTGGTCGTTGCCCTTGCCGGTGCACCCGTGCGCGACCGTGGTGGCGCCGTGGTACTCGGCGGCCTCGGCGAGGTGCTTGACGATGAGCGGACGGCTGATCGCCGACACGAGCGGGTAGCGGTCCATATAGAGCGCGTTGGCCTGGATGGTGGGCAGGCAGTACTGCTCGGCGAACTCGTCGCGCGCGTCGATGACAATCGATTCGACCGCGCCGCAGTCGAGGGCGCGCTGACGGACCACGTTCATGTCCTCACCGCCCTGGCCGAGGTCGATGGCGACGGCGACCACCTCGGCACCGGTCTCCTTGCCGATCCAGCTGATGGCGACGGAGGTGTCCAGGCCGCCGGAGTAGGCGAGTACGACGCGTTCGGTCATTTCGGTTGTGCTCCTTCGTGCTCGGTCCATAGCGGGCGCTGTGGGGTCTAGGCGAGTTGTTCGATGCGGGCGGCGATCTCGGCGCCGGTGGTGGGCTCGCGGGCGATGACGAGGATTGTGTCGTCGCCGGCGATGGTGCCGACGATCTCCGGCAGGGACGCGCGGTCCAGTGCGCTCGCGAGGTAGCCCGCGGCACCCGGCGGGGTGCGCAGGACCGCGAGGTTGCCGCTGGCGTCGGTGGACACGAGCAGTTCGCCGAGCAGCCGGGAGAGCCGGTCGGTTCCGCCGTACACACCGCGCACCGGGCTGCCGTCCTCCGGCACGACGTACACCCCGACCCCGCCGTCGGGGGCGCGCAACTTCACCGCGCCGAGTTCGTCGAGGTCGCGCGACAGCGTCGCCTGAGTGGTCTCGATCCCCTCCGCGGCGAGCAACGCCGCGAGTTCGGTCTGGCTGCGGACCGACTGGGTGGACAGGATCTCGACGATGCGGGCCTGGCGCCCGGCGCGGGTTGCGGCGGTCACGGGTGCACCCTCATGCCTGCACCCGTTCCAGCAGCCACACCAGCAGCGCCTTCTGCGCGTGCAGGCGATTCTCCGCCTCGTCCCACACCACGCTGTGCGGGCCGTCGATGACCTCGTCGGTGATCTCCTCGCCCCGGTGCGCGGGCAGGCAGTGCAAGACGACCGCATCGGGATCGGCGCGGGCGAGCAGCGCCGCGTCGAGTTGGTAGGGGCGGAACGGGCCGACCCGGTCGAGGCCGTCGTTCTCCTGTCCCATCGAGGTCCAGGTATCGGTGACCAGCACGTCGGCGCCGTCGGCGCCCGCCTGCGGGCTGCTGGTGAGCTCGATCGTCGCGCCCGTCTCGGCGGCCCGCTTCTGCGCGGCGGCCAGGATGTCGTGATGCGGCGCGAATCCGTCCGGCGCCGCGATCGTGACGTTTATCCCGGCGGTGACGCCGCCGAGCAGCAGCGAGTGCGCCATGTTGTTGGCGCCGTCGCCGAGGTAGGTCAGCCGCAGCCCGGCGAGCGTGCCCTTGTGCTCGTTCAGGGTCTGCAGGTCCGCGAGCACCTGGCAGGGGTGGAACTCGTCTGACAGCGCGTTGACGACGGGCACCGTTGCGGCGGCGGCCATCTGGTCGAGGCGACGCTGGCCGTAGGTCCGCCACACCACCGCGTCGACGTAGCGCGAGAGCACCCGACCGGTGTCGGCGAGGGTCTCCTCGCGGCCGAGTTGGGTGGTGCGCCCGTCCACGACAATTGCATGTCCGCCGAGTTGCGCGATCCCCATCTCGAACGAGAACCTGGTGCGGGTGGAGTTCTTCTCGAAGATCACACCGACGCCGCGGGGGCCCTCGAGTGGGCGGCGGGAGAACGGCGCGGCCTTGAGTTCGGCGGCCAGCGCCAGCACCTCGGCCTGTTCGGCGGTGGTGAGGTCGTCGTCGCGCAGGAAGTGCCGGATCATGCCTGTGCCTCCTCGGCCGCCGTGTCGAGCACCCCGGGCAGCGCCGCGAGGAAACCGTCGACCTGCTCGTCGGTCAGGATCAGCGGCGGCGCCAGCCGAACGACGTTGGGCTGCGCGGCGTTGACGAGGTAGCCGGCCTCGCGGGCGGCGGCCTCGACGGCGGACGCGCGGTCGGCGGTGAGCACGACTCCGCGCAACAGGCCGGCGCCGCGGACATGGTCGACGAGCGGGTGTCCGAGGTCCTCGACGCCGCTGGCGATGGTCTTGCCGAGGGTGTCGGCGCGCGAGATCAGATCCTCGTCGGCGATCGCACGCAGCACCGCGAGTGCGGCGGCGGCGCACACCGGGTTGCCGCCGAAGGTGGTGCCGTGCAGGCCCGGTCGCAGCAGTTCGGCCGCGGCGCCGAGCGCGATGCAGGCCCCGATCGGCAGGCCACCACCGAGACCCTTCGCGAGGGTGATCACGTCGGGCACGATGCCGGTGGCCTGGTGCGCGTAGAACCACCCGGTGCGGGCGACGCCGGTCTGCACCTCGTCGAGCACCAGCAGCGTCCCGGTGTTCGCGGTTATCTCCCGCGCCGCAACTAGATAGCCCTCGGGCGGCACGACGATCCCGGCCTCCCCCATGATCGGTTCGAGGAACACCGCCGCGGTGGACTCGTCGACCTCGCCGCGCAGCGCGTCGACGTCGCCGTAGGGTACGTGCACTACGCCCGGCGGCATCGGTTCGAACGGCGCGCGTTTGGCGGGTTGGCCGGTGAGCGCGAGAGCGCCCATCGTGCGGCCGTGGAAACTATTCTGCGCCGCAACGATCTTCGTCCGGCCGGTGCTGCGGGCGATCTTGAACGCCGCCTCGTTGGCCTCCGCGCCGGAGTTGCACAGGAACACCCGGCCCGGCCAATTCCCCGTCGCTTCGCTCGCCCCGGCATGCCCGACGTGCGCGAGCAGTTGCTCCGCCAGCGCGATACCCGGTTCGGTCGCATACAAATTCGACGTGTGCCCCAGCGTGGTCAGCTGCGTGTGGACGGCCTCCACGATCGCCGGGTGGGCGTGACCGAGGATGTTGACCGCGATCCCGCCGAGCAGGTCGAGATAGCGCTTGCCGTCGGCGTCGTACAGCCACGCGCCCTCGCCGCGCGCCAGCGCGAGTTTCGGCACCCCGTAGGTGTTCATCAGCGCGTTCGACCAGCGCTGCTGGACGGCTCGAGTGATGCTCACGCGGCGCTTCCTTCAGTGGTGACCATCGTGCCGATCCCCTTTCCCGTGAACAGTTCCAGCAGCACCGAGTGCGGCACCCGGCCGTCGATGACGTGCGCGCTGGGCACGCCTGCCCGCACGGCCCGCAGGCACGCCTCCATCTTGGGCACCATGCCGGCGTCCAGTTTCGGTAGCAGCTCTTCCAGTGTGGCCGTGTCGATCTCGTCGACCAGCGAGTCGCGGTTGGGCCAGTCGGTATACAGACCCTCGACGTCGGTGAGCACCACCAGTTTCGCCGCCCCGATGCCCTCGGCGAGCGCCGCCGCGGCGGTGTCGGCGTTGATGTTGTGCACCACCCCGTCGGCGTCGGGGGCGATGGTCGAGACGACCGGGATCCGCCCCGCCGCAATCAGATCGAGTACCGCCGACGGGTTCACCGAGGTGACATCGCCAACGAGTCCGATGTCGGTCGCCTGCCCGTCGACGACGACGTCGCGACGGGTGGCGGTGAACAGGTGCGCGTCCTCGCCGGAGGTGCCGACCGCGTACGGTCCGTGCGCGTTGATCAGGCCGACGAGTTCGCGGCCGACCTGACCGAACAGCACCATCCGCACGACGTCCATCACCTCGGGCGTCGTCACCCGGAACCCGCCCTTGAATTCCCCGGTCATGCCGAGTCGCTTCAGCATGGCGCTGATCTGCGGGCCGCCGCCGTGCACGACCACCGGGTGCACGCCGACCGTGCGCAGGAACGCCATGTCGGCGGCGAACGCGGTCTTGAGTTCGTCGTCGACCATGGCGTTGCCGCCGTACTTCACCACGACGACGCGGTCGTGCAGTTGTTGCAGCCACGGCAGGGCCTCGGCGAGGACGTGTGCCTTCTGGTCCGCGGTGAGTCCGTCGATACTGGTCATGACGAGTACGCCGAGTTCTCTTCGACGTAGCCGTGCGACAGGTCGGTGGTGCGGATGCTGGCCTGCGCGTCGCCGACGCCGAGGGTGATCTCGACGGCGATGTCGGCAGCGGACAGGTCGACCGCGCGGGCACCGGGGGCGCCGACGCCGTCGACGCAGACCGGGGAGCCGTTGAACGACACCGAGATCCGCTCCGGGTCCAGCTCCACGGGGGCAATGCCCACCGCCGCCAGCACCCGGCCCCAGTTCGGGTCGGAGCCGAACAGGGCGGTCTTCACCAGGCTGTCGCGGGCGACGGTGCGGGCGGCGGTGAGCGCGTCGTCCTCGGTGGTCGCTCCGGTCACGGTGACCGTGACGCGCTTGGTCACGCCCTCGGCGTCGGCCATCAACTGCTCGGCGAGGTCGTCGCAGACCGCGAGCACGGCGGCGTCGAGTTCCTCCTGGGTCGGCGTGATGCCGCTGGCGCCCGAGGACAGCAGCAGCACCGTGTCGTTGGTGGAGCAACTGCCGTCCACGTCGAGGCGGTCGAAGGTGCGCCGGGTGGCGGCGCGCAGGGCCTGGTCGAGTTGCGCGGCGGAGGCGACGGCGTCGGTCGTGAGCACGCACAGCATGGTGGCCAGCGACGGGGCGAGCATGCCCGCGCCCTTGGCCATGCCGCCGACGTTCCACTTGCCGTCGTGGTGCAGGGCGCCCTGCTTGGGCACGGTGTCGGTCGTCATGATCGCGTAGGCGGCGTCGGTGCCGCCGGAGATGCCGCCCGCGAGTTCGTGCACGATCTCGGTGACACCCGGCAGCACCTTGTCCATCGGCAGCCGGTCGCCGATCAGGCCGGTGGAGCACACCGCGACCTCGATCGCGCCGGTCTCGGTGCCCCAATTACTCAGGGCGGCAGCGAGCTCCTCGGCGGTCTTGTGGGTGTCCTGAAAGCCGCCCGGCCCGGTGCAGGCGTTGGCGCCACCGGAGTTGAGCACCACCGCGCGAAGCCGGCCGGTGGTCAGCACCTGCTGCGACCACAGCACTGGCGCGGCCTTGACCTTGTTGGCGGTGAACACGCCCGCGGCGCCGTACTCGGGGCCCTCGTTGAACACGAGGGCGAGGTCGGGCTTGCCGGAGGCCTTGATGCCCGCGGCGATGCCGGCGGCGCGGAAGCCCAGCGGCGCGGTGACGCCCTGGCTGCGCAGCAGTTTGCCACCGGCGGTGCGCCGCGCCTCGTGGTCGTGATGCGGGCCGTGGTGCTCGCTGGTGCTGGGTGCGGTCGTCACGGGGCGACTCCTACGGTCGGCAGGCCGTCGGTCTCGGGAAGGCCGAGGGCGAGGTTCATCGATTGCACCGCGCCGCCCGCGGTGCCCTTGGTCAGGTTGTCGATCGCGGCGATGGCGACGAGTTGGCCGGCGTCGGCGTCGACGGTCACGCCGATGGCGGTCATGTTCGACCCGAGCACCGAGGCGGTCTGCGGGAACGTCTTCTCCGGTAGCAGCGTGACGAACGGCTCGGCGGCGTAGGCCTTCTCGTAGACGGCGCGGGCCTCGGCCTCGCTCGCCGTCGTCGGCGCGGTGCAGGTGGCGAGGATGCCCCGCGACATCGGCGCGAGGACCGGGGTGAACGAGACCGCGACGTCGGTGTCGGTGAGCGCGGACAGGTTCTGGCGGATCTCCGGGGTGTGCCGGTGCACGCCGCCGACCCCGTACGCGCTGGCCGAGCCGATCACCTCGGAGCCGAGCAGGTTCGGCTTGAGCGACCTGCCGGCGCCCGAGGTGCCGCTGAACGCGACGATCATGACCCGCGGTTCGACGATCCCGGCGGCCACCGCCGGGGCGAGCGCCAGGCTGCACGCGGTCGGATAGCAGCCCGGGACCGCGATACGGGTGGCCCCGGCGAGCCGGTCGCGGGCACCCGGCAGTTCCGGCAGGCCATAGGGCCAGCTGCCCGCGTAGGTGCCGCCGTAGAAGCGCTCCCACGCCGCCGCGTCGGTGAGCCGGAAGTCGGCGCCGCAGTCTACGATGACCGTCTTCTCCGGCAGCTCCCGCGCGAGCACGGCCGAGTTGCCGTGCGGCAGCGCGAGAAACACGACGTCGTGGTCGGCGAGGTCGGCGGCGGTGGTGGGCGCGAGCACCCGGTCGGCGAGCGGCCACAGCTGCGGGTGGTGCTCGGCCAGGGTGCTGCCGGCGTTGACGCCCGCGGTCAGGGTGCCGATCTCGAGGCGGCCGTCGCGCACGGCGGGATGACCCAGCAGCAGGCGCAGGATCTCACCGCCCGCGTAGCCACTCGCCCCCGCGACCGCGATCCGTCTCGTTTCGCCGCTCTGCGTCATGCGATTGATTATGCATCATGATGCAAGTCCATACATAGGCCGCGTCGGATTCCGTCGATCGCAAGGCACGACAGCGGTGATGCGCGCTCCTAGCCGCCAACAGGGCTCACCTCAAACCCGCAGCACGGAGACTTGTCGGTGGGTCGTGTTTGGATCTGCCCATGACTCGGTACACGAAGACAGCGCGCTGGGCAGTTGCGGGTCTGCTCATGACGGCAACGGCAGTGGCGTGCGGTGTCACGAACGAAGCGACCTCCGCGTCGACGTCGATGCGCAGCGAGTCAGCGGTCGTGACCGACGCTCCGGCGACCACATCGCCGAACTCCCCTGGAGTCGACCCAGCCGGCTACAGCACGTCGCCCGGCTACTATCGCTTCACGTTCGACGTCGACCCGGTGCGTGAGTGCAGCATCGGGCCTGGCACTGACGGCCACACCGTCTTCTGCTCGGTGCAATTTCCTCCAGGCACAGACTCGGTGAGTAGCCCACCGTTCGAGGGTCCACCCAACGCCGTCATCGTCCGTCCCCACAGCGTCGGATTCACGATTATCGAGGGAAGCCCCATTGTGGCGCCGACACTTCCCTCGTCCAGCGAGATTCGCGTCGGCAACGTGCGGTGCGCGGCATTGCCTGGCGGTGTCGACTGCCAGAACCTCGCTGCGGGAATGCGGTATTCGGACGGGGAACTGTCGACCTATGGGCCGCTCGAGACCGTACCGTCGGCTTCCCAGGCAGCCGCACCGACTTCGATCGATGCGCCGATGGACCACTACTCAGACGGAACCGAGCCTGTAGCTCCAGGCACTATGTGCGGGGCAGCGACGGGACGGCGAGTCGTGCAGGTTGTGTCGGGGTCGATCTCGTGCTCGGACGCCCTCACCGTGATGGAGAGGTATTGGGACCTGCCGCCAGGTGACTACGGAAACGCGAACATTCGCTCGTTCGACAGATGGGACTGCGCTTCGCCGACCGCCCGACGATCCGCCGAACTCGGATACGGAAGTACATGCCGCCGCGACGACATCGAATTGATCGCTCCGATCTGAAACGCCGCGCTTTCGATGATTTCGAAGGCGCTCCAATGTAACGGATAGCCACCCTTCATTGAGAATCCTTCCGTACCAGGTATGTGAGACCCGGCAGGTTCAATTCACCATCGTGACCGATCGCCCAAGTGAAGATCGGGAGTGCCCGGTTGGGGTTCCCCCATGGATCGCGGAGCGCGCCGTTGACTACCGCCTCGTCGTGGATGCGCCAGCGGCGCTGCCGCACTCGGCGCCCGGAAACAGCACTGGCCGACCTCGACTCGTCCGCGTCGACTGGCACCTGATCAGACCGATCAGGGTTGCGCTAGGGACCAGGCACCAGCACGGGGATACCCGAGTCGCCGGCCGCACGAGCCAGCCGGTCGTCGAAGGTCACCAGGGGAATGCCGTGATACTGAGCGAGCGCGACGTAGGGAGCGTCGTACGGGCTGATGTTGTGACGCCGGTCCCACACCGCTGCGAGCAACCACCGCTGTGGTTGGGCATAACCAACCTCGGCGTCGAGGACTTGCGCCGCGTGCAGGTCGGCCTGCTCGGATGTGAGCAGATGCGCAGTTTCGTAGCGGCGGATGGTGCGCAACACCTCGATGGGCATGTGCGCCGGCGCAACCCACTCCTGGTCGGCGGTTAGCACCCTCCGTGCCGCGATTCCGCTAGGGCCGTCGTCGATGAGCGCTCTCACCCATACGGCGGCATCGACAACGATCACCCGAGATCCTGGAGGCGGTCGGCGCCGAAGCCGCTGTCACGTCCAAGCCGGATGATCCGTTCGGGGCTCAATTCGTCGGGGATTGAAACGCGATGTTCGGCCGTACGCTCGAACATCAGAGCGTTGCGAGCAAGTCGCGCCTCACGCTCGACGACGCCGAGGAGATACGCCTGCATCGACTGTCCCTGCTGAGCGGCCCGCGCGGCAATTACGTCGCGGACCTCCTCGGGTACGTCGCGAATCTGGAGTGCCACAGTCATGCATGCATTCTACATGCACGTACGACGACAGTTGGTTCTCCGCAGCATTGAGGACGCGACTCCTGATCCGGGATCGAATCTGCACGAAGACGCTGTCGGGGCCGGGGGCGGCCGCTGCTGGCCTCCGGCGGCGACGACGGCGTGCGGATCTGGGATCCCGACACCGGCGCCTGCCTGTTGATGATCCGTCGTCGCAATGCCGTCACCACGTTGGCCAGCTACGGATCTCGATTTGCGATCGGTGACGTCGAGGGCTGTCGGTGATCGAACTGAGCTGCTGCGCCCGACAAGAGGGTTCATGTCGGATCCGCGGTGGATCGGGACTGGGTCCTGAGGGCGTTCAAGCGTGAACCGTCGGTGTGCGCTTGATCCCGAGTGAAGACTTGCTGAGCTTTCTCAACGGGTGTCCCGTTGGGGATCCCTTACGGACACGAATTGACCTGTCCCCGATGATCGTCGCCACCGTCGTGATGGCTCGCTGCGTCGCCGCGACCGCATTCGGTCCGTTACGGATGGACAGGGACGATGAGCAGGGCGATGAGTTCCTCGCGGCTGTTCGTGCCGGTCTGGCGGGAGGCGAAGAAGATGTGGCCTTCGACGGTTCGCACGGACATCGTGAGGCGGTCGGCGATCTCGCGGTTGGACAGCCCGGTCGCGGCAAGGGTGATGATCTCGCGTTGCCGGGCGGTGATCGGGATGGGTGTGGTGTTGGCGCGCAACGCGGGCGTGTTGGCGCCGGTGCCGTCGGCGAGTCGGCGCGCGGAGGCGGTGGCCGTCAGGGCGGCGCCGCGCCGGGCGTGACCGCGGTACACGATGGCGGCCTGGGCTACGGCGTCGGCGGGCGGCGACGCGGTCACCAAACGCCTCGTAACCCCGCGCAGCCTCGCGCAGTGGTCGGCGTCTTCGTCGCGGAGCGCGCGCGTGTGTTCGGCTGCGGTTGTGACCCGCGGTCCCGGTATCTGTGTGGCCAGCGAGCCGAGCCGAGCCGGGACGCGCCGCTCGGATCGCCAAACCGCGTCGCGGTCCGCAGGCACAGCACCTCCTGCGCCGGCCGTCCGCGGGCTCGGGCCTTTTCGGCACTGCGCAGGACGATGGCGGCCGCCTCGCTGGTCGCTCCCTCGTACGCACGGACCCACCCGGAGGCCAGAGCAAACTCATGCGTGAATCGATCCGGTCGACCGGACGGATCGGGCACCGTGACGAACTCAACGCCGACGACGCGGCCCTTCAATCGGTCCTCTACACAGCCCGAACCCGCGCCGGACTCCCGAGCGACGAGATCAGCATCAACCGCTGCTTCGACGTCATCGTCTGGATGATCGGCAAACGCGCCGGGCGCCACCGCGCCAACACGCGGCGCCCCTGACCCGGCCACCGGATGCGCCGCCCCCGTAGCCGATCAAGTGCCACACCTTGGTCCACCAGAGCTGGCAGCGTCTCGGCGCACCGCCCTTACGTGCGTCCGAAATCCGATCCCAACCGGGTCGGCCGGTCAAAAGGTTGTGGAGGAAGAGCTCGATCACGTCCCAGAACGGCGTCGCCGGCCGCGATCGTGGGCAGTCACGCGCGTTCTGGACACTCCGCCATAACTGAGAACTTGACGATTCCGGCGCTGACCTCATCCGTGCCGGCGAACACCTCCGTGGGATTGCTGGTGATACTGAGGTTGTCCTTGACGAGTTGGCCGCAGATGGCCTGCTCCCACCGTCGCGCATCCTCTTCGGTCCCCGTGAGCGCAACCAGCTTTGAGTGAGCTTCCGCGGGGGCGAGGCGACGCCAGACTTCGTAGTCGGGATCGGCGACCGCCGGCGCAGCGACAAGAACTGCGCCGACCGAGTCCGGCGACGGGCGCGACAAGGGTTGTCAGCGCACGACGGCGGGTGCGGAGTTTCGTGGACGTTGTCGGCAACCGTCGGTCGGGGGTTCGCGGTAGCGCGACGAGTGTTCGCTGCGTATTCGCTGTAGGTGTCACGTCCCTGTTCATGGATAGCCAACCTCGGGACACAAATTGTCGACTGCGACGTGGACCAGCGAGCCGACCTCAGCGCCGCTGGCGGGGCGGTGCCCGGAATCGTCCCACGTGTTCCAGATAACAGCTTTCGCGTCGTCGGACGAGCCGCCATTGCGCCGGACCTCGCACGCCTGGCGACCGAGTTGGAGTATCAAGACATCGGAGGGTCTCGGACGTTGCAGGTACTGGTCGGCTTCAGCCAAGAACTGTCGCTCGGCAGGCGTACCCCCGTAAGGTTCAGCCCACGCGAGAGGCGCCGCCGTTGTCAGGCGGAGGAAACTCACCGCCAGCACCCCACCGACCGCAATCTTGAGCGGCCATGCCGCCATAACGTACTCCCCCTCTTCGGACTGGTCACGGGTTCTGCTCATAGTCCGACGCGTGACTTCAGCGGCACTACTCACACCGCTCCCGGCCCGTGCCGCAGCTAACGTGCAGTTACCTCTGTTGGGGAGATTACTCATCGGGTGCCGAGAGGTCAACTACTTCATCGCTGAAGTTTCGCGTCGAGGGAACGTAGTAGCCCGTCACGGGGCAGAACAAAGTCTGGGTCAACTCGAACGAAGGGTCTGCGCTTGAGCCAGGGAAACCAGGCAAATGATGGTCGGCATGAAGTACCATTTTCTGTTTTACGAAATAGTAGCCGAGTTTAAGGACGCCCATAACTGGCAGTGGATGCGAGATTACACCACCGGAAAGTTGAAATCGAGAAGGAAAAAGCGACGAATTGAGAAGGCTCTCGGGGCGAATCGCTACTAAACCAGCGATTGATTAGTTGCGGGGCGCTATTCATGGGATGAGACTTATCCAAACCATTGACATAGAATATGAGCGGAGCGGTTCAGCTCCGGTTCGTTCTCATTGGTCCGCATCGTTGTGCAACGACTTGCGGATCTGCTCGAGCCGCTCCTTGGCCGCCTTCTCCCGGGCGTCCCACTGCTCCTGCACGGTTCGCCCGGCGGGTGTCTCGTGGGCGAGTTCCTCGCTGCCGATCGCGCGGCCGATCCGCTCCTCGATCTTGTCGCGGACATGCGTGAACGTGGGCACACCCGCGTCGGTGTAGTCGGGTGTGATCGGGCTCGGCGGGACAACAGGGCTCGGCGGGTCGACGATCTCGGCGTCGACCACCGGATTCGGGGGCACGGGAGGCTCCACGTCGACCGGATTCGGCGGCACCGGAGGCTCGGCGTCGACCGGGTTCGGCACCGGAGGCTCGGCGGATTTGGGATCGGCCATAACCCCACATTAGGCCGATCAGGTCCTCAGGACCGCCCCCACCGCGTCGTGCGCGGCCGCCACCGCGGCGTCGCGCGCGGTGCTGGCCTCGTCCTCGGTGAGAGTCCGGTCAGGCGCCCGGAACCGCAGCGCGAACGTCAGCGACTTGTGGTCCTCGCCGACCTGCGCGCCCTCGTAAACGTCGAACAGGTGCAGCTCCTCGAGCAGGTCCCCCGCGCCGGCCCGCAGCGCCGACTCGACCGACGCGGCCGGCACCGCCCGCTCCACCACGACGTTGACGTCCTGGTGCACAGCCGGGAACACCGACACCGTCGGCGCCGGGTTGTTGGGGCGGATCGGGATCGCGTCGAGGTCGAGTTCCATCGCGCAGGTCCGCGGCGGCAGTCCCGCGCGCTCGAGCACCGCGGGATGCAGCTCCCCGGCGTGCCCGACGACCAGTCCGTCGACCACCAACTCGGCGCAGCGGCCCGGGTGCCACGGCAGATGGTTCACTGGCCGGCGCTCGAGCGTCACGCCCGAGACGTCGGCGACCGTGTCGGCTGCGCCGAACGCCTCGGCGGCGTCGGCGGGGCGCCCCACGCCCCACGGGCCGCGGGGATCGCGCAGGCCGGTGAGCACGACCGCGACGTGGAGCGGCTGGTCCGGTAGCGACTCGAGCAGCATCCCGATCTCGTCCTCGGTCGGGCGTCGGTCCACCGGCAACGGGGCCACCGCGCGGGTGTTCGGGCCCGGCAGCACCACCTGCGCGATGCCGAAGACGGCGAGGTCACGCTGACCGCGGGAGATGTTGCGGGCGGCGACCTCGAGCAGCCCCGGCAGCAGCGTCGTCGCGAGCTCGGGCCGGTCGGCCTCGAGCGGGTTGAGCACCTTGGTGGTGTGCCGGCGCGGGTCGTCGGCGGTCAGCCCCCAGACGTCGAACACATTGGTGGGCAGGAATACCGGCGGCGGCACCTCGGTGTAACCGGCGAATGCGAGGGCGCGCCCGATCGCGCGGCGGCGGCGCTGACCGGAGGTCAGCCCGCGCCCGGGGGGCGCCTGCGGCAGTACCGACGGGATCTGCTCGAGTCCCTCGAGACGCAGCACCTCCTCGACGAGGTCGGCGGGCTGCACGAGGTCCGGCCGCCAACTCGGCGGGGTCACGACGAGCTGCCCGTGGCCGACGTCGCTGACCCCGACCTCGACGGTGCAGCCGATCTGGTCGAGGCGGCGCGCGGAGGCACCGTTGGGGTAGGTGATGCCGGCGATACGGTCGGGCAGATCGATGTCCATCTCGATCGGCGCCGGCGCGGGCAGGTCGCGGATCACGTCGGTCAGCACGGGTTCGACCGTGCCCCCGGCGATCTCGGCGAGCAGGCTCGCGGCGCGGTCGAGCGCGACGACATTCACGTGCGGATCGACGATCCGCTCGAACCGCTTGCTCGCCTCGGACTGCAGCTTGTGCCGGCGCACCGTGCGGAAGATCGCGATCGGATCCCAGGTCGCGGCCTCGAGCAGCACGTCGGTGGTGTCGTGGGCGACCTCGGTGCTCGCGCCGCCCATCACGCCGGCGAGGGAGATGACGCCGCTGCCGTCCACGATGACGACGTCCTCGGGGTCGAGTTTGCGTTCGGTGTCGTCGAGGGTGCGCAGCGTCTCCCCCGCCTGGGCGCGGCGCACGGTGAGCCCGCCCCGCAGGCTCGCGGCGTCGAAGGCGTGCAGCGGCTGGCCGAGTTCGAGCATGACGTAGTTGGTGACGTCGACGGCGGGCGAGATCGGCCGCACACCCGACAACAGCAGTCGGCGCTGCAGCCACCACGGGCTCACCGCGTTCGGATCGACCCCCGTCACCCGGCGGATCGCGAACCGGGTACAGCCGGAGTCGTCGGCGAGGTCGATCGGCCACGCGGTCGCGTCGTGCTCGGGCAGGAGCGGCCGCGCGGGGTCGATGAATTGCAAATCGAACCCGCAGGCAAGTTCGCGGGTGAGGCCACGGACCGAGAAGCAGTAGCCGCGGTCGGGCGTGATGGCGAGTTCGATGACCGTGTCGCCGAGGCCGAGCAGATCGTTCGCGTCGGTGCCCGGTTCCGCGCTGCCCGGTTCGAGCACGAGGATGCCGGAATGGTCACGGCCGACGCCGAGTTCGGCCACCGAGCAGATCATCCCGTCGGAGGTGTGCCCGTAGGTCTTGCGGGCGGTGATCGCGAACCCGCCGGGCAACTCGACGCCGGGCAGCGCGACGACCACCAGGTCGCCGTCGGCGAAGTTGCTTGCACCGCAGATGATCCCGCGAGTCTCAGGCTCGCCGACGTCGACCTGGCAGAGCCGGATCGGCTTCTTGAACTCGGCGAGTTCGGTGATCTGCTGGACGCGGCCGACCACCAGAGGGCCGTCGACGCGGGCGAGGTGATCGACCTCCTCGACCTCGAGGCCGACGCGCACGAAGCCGGCGTCGAGTTCCTCCGCGGTCACCGACCAGTCGGGCGTGGCCCGCTGCAATACCTCGGTCAACCAGGACTGCGCTACTCGCACGGGGAATCGCTTTCTCGAAGAAGGAAATTCAGGCCTGCACGCCGAACGGCAAGGCGAACCGTACGTCGCCCTCGACGATGTCGCGCATGTCGGAGATGCCGTTGCGGAACTGGAGGGTGCGTTCGAGGCCCATCCCGAACGCGAAGCCGGTGTACTCGTGCGGGTCGACGCCACAGGCGCGCAGCACGTTCGGGTTCACCATGCCGCAGCCGCCCCACTCGACCCAGCCGGGTCCGCCCTTCTTCTCGGGGAACCACACGTCGACCTCTGCCGACGGCTCGGTGAACGGGAAGTAGTTGGGCCGCATGCGGGTCCGCGCGTCGGGGCCGAACATGCCGCGGGCGAACGCGTCGAGAGTGCCGCGCAGGTTCGCCATCGTGAGGCCCCTGTCGACCGCAAGGCCCTCGACCTGGGAGAATACCGGGGTGTGCGTGGCGTCGAGTTCGTCGGTCCGGAACGTCCGTCCCGGGCAGGCGACGTAGATCGGCAACTCGCGCGACAGCATCGCGCGCACCTGCACCGGGGATGTGTGCGTGCGCAGCACCTGCCGCGAGTCGGGCGGCGCGATGTGGAAGGTGTCCCGCATGGTCCGCGCGGGATGGTCGGGCAAGAAGTTGAGCGCGTCGAAGTTGAGGTGCTCGGTCTCGACCTCGGGTCCCTCGGCGATCTCCCAGCCCATCGCGACGAAGATGTCGGCGACCTCCTCGGCGATCACCGTGATCGGATGGCGCGCCCCGACCGACCGACGCTGCGCCGGCAGGGTGACGTCGATGGTCTCGGCGACGAGGACGGCGGCGTCGCGTTCGGCGAGCAGCACCGCGCGACGCGCCTCGAAGGCCTCGCTCACCCGGGTGCGGGCGACGTTGACGCGCTTGCCGGCGTCGGCCTTCTCCTCCTTGGGCAGCGCCCCGAGGCCGCGGCGGGCGAGCGCGATCGGCGCCTTGTCGCCGAGGTGCTCGGTCTTGGCGTGCGCGAGGGCGTCGAGGTCGGCGGCGGCGGCGAAGGCCTTCTCTGCCTCGGCCGCGGCGGCCGCCAGCGACTCCTCGGTGAGCGCTCTGCTGTCGGCCTGGTCGGCATCGACCTCGTTCGGGGGCACGGGTCCGCCTCACTCCTGTCTCGGCTTTCGCGAAAACCTTCTCTGCGATCCTAGGTGATCGCCTTTCCCGGACTCATCGGGATTTCGCCGCCTGTACCCGCCCGCTGGCGTAGAGGCAGATCGCCGCGGCGGTGGCCAGGTTGAGGCTCTCCGCGCGGCCTCGGATCGGGATGCGGACGCGGTGGTCGGCGCGGGCGGACACGGCGGGATCCAGGCCGTGCGCCTCGTTGCCGAACAGCCACGCGGTGGGCTTCTGCAGCAGGTCGTCGGCGTCGTCGAGGCTCACCTCGCCGTCGGCGGCGGTGGCCAGCAGTTGGATCCCGGCGCGCGAGAGTTCGTCGAGCACCGCGTCGACGTCGCGTTCACGCACGATCGGCAGGTGGAACAGGCTACCGGCGGAGGCGCGCACGCACTTGCCGTTGTGCGGGTCGACGGCGTCGCCAGCCAGCACCACGGCGTCGGCCCCGACGGCGTCGGCAACCCGGATGATGGTGCCGGCATTACCGGGGTCGGAGATCTCGACAGGGACGGCTAGCAGCCGGGCGTCGGTCACTCGGGTCAGCGGGACGTCGACGGTTCCGCACACCGCGACCAGCCCCGGCGGGGTGACGGTGTCGCCGAGGGCGCGGGCCGCCTTGTCGGACACAAGGGCGACGGGGACGCCTGCGCTTCTGGCCTGTTCCAGCACGGCGGGGTCGGCATCGGCGGTGTGGAACAACTCGACGGCGCGGCCCGCCTCGATCGCCGCGGTAACGGCGTTGGCGCCCTCGGCGAGGAACCGTCCGGTCTTGCGTCGGGTCGCGCCGCGATGGAGCTTGACAGCCGAAACGACCCGCGGATTGCGCTCGACGAGAGCGTCCACGGGTCGTTTCGAAAGACGGGTCGTCAGGCCGCGGGCGCGTTCGCAGCGTTGACAGCGTTTACATCGGCGGGCAGCGCAGCCTTCGCGACCGCGACCAGGCCGGTGAACGCCTCCGGGTCGGAGACGGCGAGCTCGGCGAGGATCTTCCGGTCCACCTCGACACCGGCGGCCTTCAGGCCCTGCACGAACCGGTTGTAGGTGATGTCGTTGGCGCGGGCCGCGGCGTTGATGCGGGTGATCCACAGCTTGCGGAAGTCACCCTTGCGGGCACGGCGGTCCCGGTAGGCATAGTTCAGCGAGTGGAGCTGCTGCTCCTTCGCCTTGCGATACAGCCGCGAGCGCTGGCCCCGGTAACCACTGGAAGCCTCGAGAATCGAACGGCGCTTCTTCTGTGCGTTGACGGCTCTCTTGACGCGTGCCACTGGTGAATCCTGTCGATCTCGGGGTGAGGGGCACCCCTGGGTTGGGTCGGAAGGTGTGGTGAGGTCGAGCGAGAATCAGATGCCGAGCAGGCGCTTCACGTTGCGGGTGTCCGCCGCGCTGACCGCCTTTGTGCCCTCGATCCGGCGCGTCCGCCGCGACGACTTGTGCTCGAGTAGGTGACGGCGGTTCGCCTGCTCGCGGAGCAACTTGCCGCTGCCGGTCACCTTGAAGCGCTTCGCGGCGCCCTTGTGCGTCTTCATCTTGGGCATGGGTCCTCGTTCTCTCTTGTCGTGGGTCCTAGCTACCGGTGGCCTGATCCGGGCCCTGGGTGCTCTGCTGCGCCTTCGTGCGGGTCTTCTGGCCACGATGCGGGGCGAGCACCATGGTCATGTTCCGGCCGTCCTGCTTGGCCGAGGTCTCGACGAACCCGAGGTCGGCGACGTCGGCCGCCAGCCGCTGCAGCAGGCGGAAGCCGAGTTCGGGCCGGGACTGCTCGCGGCCGCGGAACATGATGGTCACCTTGACCTTGGATCCGGCCTCGAGGAAACGCACGACGTTGCGCTTCTTCGTCTCGTAATCGTGATCGTCGATCTTGGGGCGGAGCTTCTGCTCCTTGATCACCGTCTGCTGTTGGTTCTTGCGAGACTCGCGCGCCTTTTGAGCCGTCTCGTACTTGAACTTGCCGTAGTCCATGATCTTGCAGACGGGTGGACGAGCGTCGGGTGCAACCTCGACCAGATCGAGGTCGGCCTCGAGGGCGACGCGGAGTGCATCCTCAACACGCACGATCCCAACCTGTTCGCCGCCGGGTCCGATGAGCCGGACCTCGGGAACTCGGATGCGATCGTTGATGCGGGTCTCAGTGGTGATGGGGCCTCCTTGGTTGAGCGTGTCGTGTGCGACCGCTCGCAGCAGGCTGGCTCTACTCCTTCAACACGAAAGCCCTGCTTCGGTTCGAAAACCGCGCAGGGCCCGCAGTCGACCGGTCGACTGTGTACAACGCCGCATGCGTCGTTCACATTCCCTCGAGGCGCCGAGGGAGCCCGCCGCGGCTCACACCGCACCGGGCGACCGGACCGTTGGTCAGCCATTTCGTCTGCTGCAACGGTGGGAGTCGGGCTCCACTTACTGCCCCTCGCGTGCACTCGGGGCGGTCGCGCCGACCAGCTTAACAGCACGACCTGCGCAAAACCGAATCGATGCAGGTCGGTCGGGGGCGGATCGTCAGCCCGTGCGATCCTCGGTGCTCATGACCGACCCTACCGATCCCACCGTGCGCGAGTTGGCCGACATTCCCGCGGTCGAGGTGATCAGTCGCGCCGCGGTGATGCTGATGAGTTCGGCGGCCGAGAAGCTCGGGCTGTCGGACGAGAACCCGCACGAGAGCCCGCGCCGCGACCTCGACGAGGCCCGCCGCGTGATCACCGCGCTCGCCGGGCTGGTGACGGCGTCGGTGGAGTACCTCGGGCCGCACGCCGGCCCGATCCGCGACGGTCTGCAGTCGCTGCAGCGCGCGTTCCGGGAGGCGTCGGCGCATCCCGACCCGCCCGGCAAGGGGCCCGGGGAGAAGTACACGGGCCCGGTGCACTGAATGCCTGGGCCGCTCGGGCGCCGTCGGTGATCACGACCGACTGGCCCCCGACACGCCGCGAAGCCCGGCCACAAGAGCGTGATCAGCGCGGGCGGACGGCCACACGATCGTGATCAGCGCGGCCCCGCGACCGCCGCGACGAGTCGCGCGAAGCGCTCGCTGGTCGCGAGGTCTTCCACCGACACCGGGCGGCCGTCGGGGTCGCCCAGGGGGATGCACCAGTTCGGGTACTGGGCCGCGTCGGTGCCGGGCTGGTTCTGGATGCGGGTCTCGCCGACCGCGTCGACGAGCGCGACGCCCAGCAACACCGACGGACTGCGGGCGATGAGGGCGTAGAGCGCGTCGACGGTGTTGGCGACGTCGGCGTCGTCGGCGAGCAGGCCGCGGGCGCGCGCGAGGTCGACGATCGCCTCGCGGTTGCGGGCGTCGTCGGCGCGCTCGACCTCAATGTCACGCTCGAGCAGGCCGAGTTCGTTGCGCAGATCGATGTGCTTGCCCGCGAGGTAACCGGCGGCTGGCGGCAGGTCGTGGGTGATCACCGACGTCAGGCACAGCTGCCGGTACTCCTCGGGCGGGATCGGCGCGTACGGCCCGTGCTCGAACCACAGGATCGACGTGCCGAGGATGCCGCGTTCGCGCAGGCGGTCCTGCACGCTCGGCTCGAACACCCCGAGGTCCTCCCCCACGACGACGGCGCCGGCGCGCTCGGCCTCGAGCGCGAGGATGCCGATCAGTGCGTCGTGATCGTACTGGACGTACGTGCCCTGCGCCGGTGACGCCGCGTCGGTGGGAATCCACCAGAGCCGGAACAGGCCCAGGATGTGGTCGACGCGGATACCCCCGGCGTGGCG
Source organism: Aldersonia sp. (assembly GCA_036524855.1). Lineage (GTDB taxonomy): Bacteria > Actinomycetota > Actinomycetes > Mycobacteriales > Mycobacteriaceae > Aldersonia. Next base: position 37,462 of record DATDBL010000251.1, read on the forward strand.
CAACACGGTGCGGAGCATGTCCCGATACGGCAGGTAGCCACGCTCGGCGAGCCGGACCGGGTGCCACGGCGGCTGGTTCCAGCGCTGGCCCTGCTGGTTGAAGTCGTCCGGCGGTGCCCCGACCGACGCGCCGGGAACGAGGACGTCGCCCAGCGCCCAGACGTCGGCGCCGTCGAGTTGCACACCGACGGCGAGGTCGTGCATGACGCCGATCTCCATGCCGGCGTCGACCGCGGCCCGTTGCGCGGCGGCGAGTTGCTCGTCGCACACCCACTGCAGCCAGCAGTAGAAGTGGATTCGGTCGGCGAGTTTCCGGCGTCGCTTCGCCACGCCCGGCGCGTCCGGACCGGCGAAGTCGGTGGTCCAGCGTTTGTCGTCGGGGCCGAAGCGTTCGGTGAGCGCACACCACAGCGCGAAGTCCTGCAGGCCCTGCCCCTCGGCACGCAGGTACTCCTCGAACGCCGACTGCCGGCGAGGGCTGCGCGGCACGCGGTGGACATACTCGAGTGCCTTCAGCTTGGCGCGGTAGGTCCGGTTGCGGTCGATCCGCCGGCCCTTCGTGTTGCGCTCGGCCGCGCGCTTGGAGACCTTGGCGACCTTCGCGAACTGTGACGGCGGCAGTTCCGCGATCTCGGGGATATCGGCGACCCGGATGTAGAGCGGGTTGACGAAACGACGCGTCGTCGGCAGGTACGGCGACTCCTCCAACGGCGGCTCCGGTTGCGCGGCGTGCAGCGGGTTGACCAGCACGTAGTCGCCGCCGTGGACGCGTCCCACGATGTCGGCGAGGTCCGCGAGATCACCGAAGTCGCCCACGCCCCACGACCGCTGCGAGCGCACCGAGTACAGCTGGATCGCCAGGCCCCAGCGCTGCCGGTCGGTGAGGGCGGCGGTGCGGGTCAGCCGGGCGGGGGTGACGGCGACGACGCACTCGGCGCGGCGGTCGGCGCCCGGGGCCTCGGCGTGCAGCGTGTGCCAGCCCAGAGGCAGGTGGGTGGGGAGCGCGTAGGTCGCGCGGCCGACGAGTTCGCCGTCGACCTCGCGCGGGTCGACCCACACGTCGAGTTGGTGTGCCGCGACCTGCTCACCGCTCTCGGTCTCCACCCACACCCGCGCCGGTTCGCCGTGCGGCACGTGCACCGCAAAGTGGCGTTCGTGGCCCTGCACCGTCACGACGGACGGCGGGAGCATCGATCGCCACGGCGCCTCGTCGAGCGCGGCGAACGACGCGGCGATCTCGTCGGGCGTCCCCGCCTGCACCCCCAGCGCGGCCAGGACGGCCTGCAGCGTCGACTCGTCGACCTCGCGCCGGACGTGGTCGAAGCCGTCGTACGCGGTGGCGACGCCGTGTCGCTGGGCGAGGGTGCGCAGATCGTCGAGGTAGCTCACGCGGTGATCGTGCCAGGTCTCGGTGCGGCCCGCCGACCTTGTCCGAGTAGCCGAACACCCACCCGAGTAGCGCTTTCGGGTCCCCGGCGCGAGTGGCCCGTCGAATCGAGTGGCTCGCCACTCAAGTCGCGATCACGCGCAGCGACGAGGCTGAACCACACGCTCGATGACGTCGTGACTCTCCATACCGCACGAGAGGACCTGCCGATGACTTCGCTGTCGCTTCCGCCGACCCGAAACGACGACGCCTCCGTGGTGCTACGCGACACGTGCGGTGACCCGACCGGCTTCGGTGTGGTGATCGCTCCGCGACTGCTGCTGACGGCCCGGGCCGCACTCCCCGGCGGTGGGGGTCCCGGCGGTGGGGGACATTGCGGTGGGGGACACTGTGCCGACCGGTCGAACGAGGTCGGCCTCGACTCCGGTGCGCTGTTCGTCGAGATCGGCCGGGGGCTGGTCGTCGTCGGACTCGAGGCGCGCATGTCCCCCTCGGCTCGGCTCGCATCACGCGAGGTCCGGCCGCGGGTCGGCGACGAGGTGACGGTCTCGGGACAGGCCCGCAGCGTTGTCGATGTCGACGACACGGTTGTGCGACACCTCGGCGCCTCGGCGCCTGGCGCGGGTACGCCGGTGTGCGACGCGCGCGGCGTCGTGATCGCGATCCAGTCGGCGCCGACGATCGCGACCCTGGGCAACGGCACCGTCGTCGGTGAGGCGCTGCGCGTGCACGGCGTGCTCGACCGGCTGCGCGCGGTCCGATCCCGCCTCGACGACGACGCCGGGGCCCTCGTCGACGAGCTGATCGGGTCCGGCGAACGCATCCCGCTGCCGCGGGAGATCGCGGTACGCCTCGGGTCCGGGTGGGTGCTACCGAAGTCGCTGCGACGCTCGACCCCCTGATCGGGCGCGCGAAACGCGCCATCCCGGCATGCTTGGGGGCATGGAAGAGGTCACCGGCCTTGCCGCGGGCGTCCCGTATCTGGTCGTGCCACCCTTCGGAACCCCCTCACCCGACACACCCGTGGTCCTCGCGTGGCATCTGCTCGACGCGCCGCGCAGCGAGACGGCGTTCGCGGCCGCGCTGCCGATGCGCGGCCTCGATGCGTGGCGGGTGTATCTGGGTCTGCCGCTGAGCGGTCGGCGGGGACTGTCGATGAACGAGGTGATGAACCGTTCCCGGATGGACGTCGTCGCGAATCTGTACGAACCCATCGCGTTCGGTGCGGTCGCGGAGTTCCCCGGCGCGTTCGGTGCGCTGCGTTCCGAGTTCGGGATCGGTGACGGGCCGCTCGGCCTGCTCGGCGGATCGCTCGGCGCCGCCGTCGCTCAACTGGTGCTTCTCGAGCACGAGGTGAACGCGTCCGCGGTCGTGTTGGTGAACCCCTTGATTCGGCTGACGGACGCGATCGTCGCGGGCGGGCGCGCGTTCGGCTTCGACTACGCGTGGACCGACGCGGCCCGCGCCACCGCCGCCCGGATGGACTTCGTGCGCCGCTCTGCCGAGTACGACGCGGTCGGCCAGCCACCCGTGCACATCGTGGTCGGCAAGGACGACGACGACTTTCGCGCCTCCGCGCAGGACCTCTACCACGCGCTCGCGCATCGCTACGACGATTCGACGCGATGCGCGATCACCCAGATCGACGGCATGGGTCACGCTCTCGCCGAGGAGCCGGGGATCGAGCCTGCACCGCAGACCCCGCATGCCGCGCAGGTGGACGAGTTCGTGGTCGCATGGTTCGGCGACCACCTCAACAGCAGCGACCACCCGATCAGGAAGGATTGATCGTGACGATTCAGACACAGCCCACGTCCGCGAGCGTGTTGGAGTATCTCGAAACCGTGCCGGACCTCGTGATGCGCACCGACAGCGCCAGGCTGGTGACCCTGATGCAGGCGTCCACCGGCGAACGACCCGTGATGTGGGGCGACAGCATGGTCGGGTTCGGGCAGCGGCGCTACCGCTACGCGAGCGGTCGGGAGGGGGACTGGTTCGTCGTCGGGTTCGCGCCCCGGGCGAAGGCGATCTCGCTGTATCTCAACGTCGACTTCGACAAACACGCGGGCACGCTCGCCCGGCTGGGCAAGCACAAGCTGGGCAAGGGCTGCCTGTATGTGCGCCGACTCGACGACGTCGACGAGAGAGCGCTCGCCGAACTCGTCGCCGCATCGGTGACCGCTGCGCGCGCATCTACCTAGCGGCTCAGGCGCTGGCGGCGGCCCTGGGTCGCGGCGCCGCCCGCTTCTTCGGGGAGCGCTGTGCGCCCGATCGGGCCGCGCCTTTTCGGGTACGCCCCTCGAGCACCCGCTGCAGGAACTGCCCGGTGTAGCTGTCCGGGGCCGCGGCGACCTCCTCCGGCGTGCCCTGCGCCACGATCATCCCGCCGCCGGACCCGCCCTCGGGCCCCATGTCGATCACCCAGTCGGACGTCTTGATCACGTCGAGGTTGTGCTCGATCACGATCACCGTGTTGCCCTTGTCGACGAGACCGTTGATCACGTCGAGAAGCTTGCGGATGTCTTCGAAGTGCAGGCCGGTGGTCGGCTCGTCGAGGATGTAGGCGGTGCGCCCGGTCGAGCGCTTCTGCAGTTCGGCGGCGAGCTTGACGCGCTGCGCCTCGCCGCCGGACAGCGTCGGCGCCGGCTGGCCGAGGCGCACGTAGCCGAGACCCACGTCGGCGAGTGTCTTGAGAAATCGGTGGATCGAGGTGACCGGCTCGAAGAACTCGGCCGCCTCCTCGATCGACATGTCGAGGACCTCGGCGATGGTCTTGCCCTTGTAGTGCACCTCGAGCGTTTCCCGGTTGTACCGGGCGCCGTGGCACACCTCGCAGGGCACGTAGACGTCGGGCAGGAAGTTCATCTCGATCTTGAGCGTGCCGTCGCCCGAACACGCCTCGCACCGACCGCCCTTGACGTTGAACGAGAACCGGCCCGGCTGGTATCCGCGCACCTTGGCCTCGGTGGTCGCCGCGAAGAGGGTGCGGATCTTGTCGAAGACGCCGGTGTAGGTCGCCGGGTTCGACCGCGGGGTGCGGCCGATCGGCGACTGGTCCACCTGCACCAGCTTGTCGAGGTGATCGAGGCCGGTGATCCGGGTGTGGCGGCCGGGGACCTGGCGCGCGCCGTTGAGCTTGTTCGCCATGACGGTCGCGAGGATGTCGTTGACCAGGGTCGACTTGCCGGACCCGGACACGCCGGTCACCGCGGTCACCACGCCGAGCGGGAACGCCACGTCGATGCCGCGCAGGTTGTGTTCCCTGGCGCCGACCACGGTGACCTGACGCTTGCGGTCGACCGGACGCCGCACCATCGGCAGCGCTATCTCCGACCTACCGGAAAGGTAAGCGCCGGTGATGGATTCGGGGTCGTCGAGCAGTTCGGTGTAGGGCCCGCTGTGCACGACCTTGCCACCGTGCTCACCGGCGAACGGACCGATGTCGACGACCCAGTCCGATGCGCGGATCGTGTCCTCGTCGTGCTCGACCACGATCAGGGTGTTGCCGAGGTCGCGCAGCCGGGTGAGCGTCTCGATCAGCCGCCGGTTGTCGCGCTGGTGCAGGCCGATCGACGGCTCGTCGAGGACGTAGAGCACGCCGACGAGACCCGAGCCGATCTGGGTGGCGAGCCGGATCCGCTGCGCCTCGCCGCCGGAGAGCGTGCCCGCCGCACGCGACAGCGACAGGTACTGCAGTCCGACGTCGAGCAGGAACCCGAGGCGGGCCTGCACCTCCTTGAGGACCTGGCCGGCGATGGCCTGCTCCCGGCCGCCGAGCGTCAGGCCGGCGAGGAATGCGGAGCAGTCCGAGATGGAGAGGTCGCAGACCTCGGCGATCGACTTGTCGTCGTCGCCGGACGCGATGGTGACCGACAGGATCTCGGGGCGCAGCCGCGCGCCGGCGCAGGCCGGGCACGGGACGTCGCGCATGTAGCCGTCGTAGCGTTCCTTCATCTGCTCCGACTCGGTGTTCTCCATCCGCCGCTGCAGGAACGGCATCACGCCCTCGAAGTCGGCGTAGTAGGAGCGCACCCGGCCGTAGCGGTTCTTGTACCGCACGTGCACCTGATCCGAGCTGCCCTCGAGCACCGCCTTGCGCGCCTTCGCCGGCAGGTCCTTCCACGGCGTGCTCATCGAGAACCCCAGGATTT
>DATDBL010000252.1:0-13794 GCA_036524855.1 Aldersonia sp.
GCGCTGGGACCAGCTGAGCCCGAGCAGTCGCCCGGCATACATCGTGCCGGTGATGCCGAGACAGACGATGGCGACGACCACGGCGATGACGCCCCAGCCGAGGGCGAGGATGTCGCCGAGCATCAACTGCAGGCCGAGCAGGGCGATGCCCACCCGGAGCAGTTTCTTGGCGGAGAACTGCACCCCGGGCCGCATCCGCGCGGGCAGCGAGACCGTGTTCGCCAGCACCGCACCCAGCACGATGGCGATCATCAGCGGGCTCACGGTCGGCACGTGGCGGTTGACCCCGATCGCGATCGCCGTGCCGGTCACGCACAGCGCCAGGCCCGGCAGGAGTTCGGTGATCGTCGCCCAGAGGCGTCGAGTGCGCGACGCGCGCAGGCTGTGGGTGAGTTCGACGCTCGCTGCGTCCAGTTGACTGCTCATGGTTTCCACTGTCGCCCACGTCGGGATGGGTTCGGTAGACGGCAATTCCGCATCGATCCATACTGTGTTGATATGTCTATCTCGACGGGCATACACTCTCACCATGGGACGGAAGAGCCTGGATCTGGCCGTGCTGGGGCTGCTGGTGGGGGTCGACGAGCACGGCAGCGTCGGTGCGGCGAGCCGGGCGGCGGGGATGGCGCAACCCAACGCCAGTCGCGCACTCAAGCACCTCGAACGCGACCTCGGCATGGCGTTGCTCGAACGCCGCGCGACCGGCTCGACCCTGACCGCGCAGGGCACCGTGATCGCGCACTGGGCGCGTCGGGTCCTCGCCGACGCGGACAAGCTGCTCGACGTGGCCGACGGACTGCGGGTCGAACGGTCGGCGCAGCTGACCGTAGCGGCGAGCATGACCGTAGCCGAGCACCTGATGCCGCGGTGGCTGGGCTGGTTCCGCGCGCTGCATCCCGACGTGCGGATCCACCTGCAGGTGCACAATTCGGCACGGGTGTTCGACCTGCTCGCCAAGGACTCCTGTGACGTGGGCTTCGTCGAGTCCCCGACCGTTCCTCGCGGGCTGCGCAGCGTCACCGTGGCGCGCGACCGGCTGGTGGTCGTGGTGTCCGCAACGCACCCGTGGGTCCGTCGGCGGCGGCCGCTCACCGTGGCCGAGCTCGCGGCCACCCCGCTCGTCGTGCGCGAGCCGGGGTCGGGCACCCGCACGACGCTCGACCTGGCGCTGCAGGAGTACGAGCGGGCGGCGCCGCTGCTCGAACTGGGCAGCGCGGCCGCCATCCGCACCAGCGTGCTCGGCGGCGTGGGTCCGGCCGTGATGAGCACGCTGGCGGTCGCCGACCAACTCCGGTCCGGCGAACTTCGTGTCGTCGAGGTCGAGGGCTTGGACCTGCCGCGGTCGTTGCGGGCGGTCTGGCGGCCCCGGCAGCGTCAGCGAGACGACCCGGCGCGCGACCTGGTGCGGATGATCCGCCGCAGACACGACGAATGACCTGCGCTGCCGCATTGGACGATAACCTCGGCGATGCCGTCGGCGCGCGCGAGCCAGAATTCCATGCGGCGCGGGTCCCCAGGCGCTGACAACGAACGCGGCCGACACTGTGAGCATCGACTACAACAGGCTGTACGATAATGCCGTACAATATGAGTACGACATTCAAGTACGAGTCGAAGGCGGCCCAGCTCATGACTATCAGCGCTAGCGAAGCCCGACAGCGCCTCTTTCCACTCCTCGAACAAGTCAACACCGACCACGAACCCGTTCGCATTACCTCGAAGGCCGGCGACGCAGTGCTCATGTCCGCCGACGACTACGACTCGTGGCAGGAAACGGTCTACCTACTGCGCTCACCAGAGAACGCGCGCCGGCTCATGGAGGCCGTCGCCCGGGACAAGAGCAGCCAGATGTCGCCAGCCGCAAACCTCAAGTCACTTGATGAGCTACGGGAGATGGCCGGCGGAGCCGAGTGAGAAGCATCAACTTCGATCCCGACGCCTGGGAGGACTTCCTGTTCTGGTTGGCCACCGACCGCAAGATGGCTCGACGAATCACCAGACTCATCGGCGAGATCCAGCGCGACCCATTCACGGGAATCGGAAAACCAGAACCACTCGAGGGCGAGCTGTCCGGGTACTGGTCACGTCGGATTGATGATGAACATCGACTCATCTACCGAACCGACGAGAACGAAGACAAGATCCTCAAGGCCCGCTACCACTACTGAGACCTCAAACTGCTCGCGCCCGCCGGAACCCCCGCGCTAGCGATCGGTCGGATACCGGAATGCCGGTGGAACGCGGAGCTGCTGGTCGTCAGCCCGGAGGCCGTAAACGCCTCCACCCGCCCCGCCTCCTCCGCGCGAGAGCGCCGCCGCCGCACCCGCGACCGCATCCGGATGATCCGCCGCAAACACAGCCAATGGCCGGCGGTGCGAGCGGCGCCCGTTACGGGGAAGTTTCGAGTAGTCCGGAATCGCTGCCCGAGCCGACCAAGTGGTCCGCGAAGCGTTCCCGCAGGGGTGCTTTGAGTATTTTTCCGGTCGCTCCGATGGGGATCGAGTCGACGAAGACGACGCGGTCGGGGATCCACCACTTGGCCATCTTGCCGTCGAGGTGGGTGAGCAGTTCCTCGGCGGTGACGTCGGAGCCGGGTCTGCGGACCGCGACCAGCAGGGGACGCTCGTCCCACTTGGGGTGGCGCACACCGATGCAGGCCGCGGTGGTGATGTCGGGGTGGCTGATCGCGACGTTCTCGACGTCGATGGAGCTGATCCATTCGCCGCCCGACTTGATGACGTCCTTGCTGCGGTCGGTGATCTGCATGAATCCGTCCGGGTCGATGGTCGCGATGTCGCCGGTGGGGAACCAGCCGTCGACGAGCGGGTCGGTGTCGGGCTGCCCGTAGTAGCGCGACAGCACCCAGGGCCCGCGGGCCATGAGGTGGCCCGCGGACCGGCCGTCCCAGGGCAGTTCGGCTCCGGTGTCGTCGACGATCTTGAGGTCCATGCCGAAGACGCATCGTCCCTGTTTGCCCTGCACGGCGTAGCGTTGTTCGGGCGAACCCTGCAGGTGGTGGTTCTTGGGGACCGAGGCGGTGGCGAAGGGGCTCGTCTCGGTCATGCCCCATCCGTGCACGACGGTGACACCGTGGGTCTGCTCGAGTTCGCGCAGCATCGCCGGCGGGCATGCGGCCCCGCCGATGACGGCGCGCTGCAGGGTGGTGAACCGCAGGCGTTGCTGCTGCGCGTGTTGGAGTTGTCCCTGCCACACGGTCGGCACGCTGGCCGACACGGTGACCTGCTCGGATTCCTGCAGGTCGTAGAGCGCCCCGCCGTCGAGGTCGGGCCCCGGGAAGACCACCTTCGCGCCGACCATGCACGCGGCATACGGCAGGCCCCAGGCGTTGACATGGAACATCGGCACGATCGGCAACACGCTGTCGCGGGCGGACAGGCCGACCGAATCGGGCAGGGCGACCGCGTACGAGTGCAGGACGGTGGACCGGTGGCTGTACAGGACGCCCTTGGGGTTTCCGGTGGTTCCGCTGGTGTAACACAGCGAGGACGCGGTGGCCTCGTCGAACTCGGGCCACCGGTAGGTGCCGTCGTGGGCGGCGAGCAGGTCCTCGTAGGCCAGCAACGCGCCCGGATCCTCGGGCAGGTGGCGCCGGTCCGACATCAGCACGAAGTGCCGCACGCTGGTCAGCCGCGGCGCCAGCTGTTGGATCAGCGGCAGGAAGGTGAGGTCGAAGAAGAGCACCTGGTCCTGCGCGTCGGCGACGATCCACTCGAGCTGGTCGGGGTGCAGCCGCGGGTTGAGCGTGTGCAGGACGGCGCCGGACCCGGAGACCGCGTAGTAGAGCTCGAGGTGTCGGTACCCGTTCCAGGCCAGGGTCGCGACCCGGGTGCCGGGTTGCACGCCGAGCGCGTCGAGCGCCTGGGCGAGCTGCCGCGACCGCGCGGCCAGCTCGCCGAACGTGTAGCGGTGCAGGTCGCCTTCGACGCGGCGGGACACGACCTGCTGCCGACCGTGGTGGCGTTCGGCGTGTTCGAGCAGCGAGGACACCAACAGGGGTTGGCGCATCATCAGACCGTTCACGGGAGGCTCCTGGGTGTCGAGTGTGCGGATTCTTGGGCGCGGACGGAGATCTCCGCCAGCAGGGCGAGCGCCCGCTGTGCGGCTTCGGGGGCGCCGGCCGCGTCGCCGCGCACGAACAGGGGCCGGAACTCTTCGATGTCGCTCAGGGCGCGCAGCATGTCGGGTTCGACGATGCAGTATTTGCGCAGCGTGTTCACCACCAGCATGGAGGTGTGCACGATGTCCTCGTCCTCGGAGCAGACACCGTGGCGGTGCAGGGCGTAGTTGGCCCAGTGCGTGCCGGCCAGCATCGCGGCCTCGATCTTCATCTCCGGGTCGCGCTCACCGCAGTGCGCGACCGCGCGCTCGATGCGTTCGGCGAGGACGCGGTGGCGTTCTGCCCTCATGACTTGTTCTCCTCTTCCCCCGCCCTGGCGAGCAGGATCGCTCGCACCCGGTCGAATTCGCGCTCGCATTCACCGACGATGTGCCCGGTGGGGCGGCGCTCACCGCGCAGGCACGGGTCGCGGTGTTCCTCGATCGCCTCGAGCGCGATTTCCAGGCTCGCGATGTCGTCGGGGATCTCACCGTCGATCGCGGGCCACCCGACGTGGCTGACGTCGCCGGGGCCGCGCAGCACCCGGGCGTAGCCACCGTCGGGTTGCTGCTCGAGGTGCACCCCGGGAATGGTGGAGAACACCGGATCGTCGCTGGTGAGGCCGGCGAAGTGCAGGCAGGCGTTGTAGGCGTTGGTGCCGGCGGTGAGCGTGGTCCAATACCACAGCTCGAAGTGCTCGATCGGGTCCAGCCGGGCGCGCAGGTCGGTGAGGCGGTGGAACTTCTCCAGATGCGATGCGGTCCTCATGCGGCGTCCACGAGCGCGTCGTCGACCACCAGGACGATCTTGCCGAAGTGCCGGTCGGTCTTCATGTAGTCGTGGGCCGCCGCGATCTCGTCGAGCCGGTAGGTCCGGTCCACGATCGTGCGTAATGTGCCGGCCGCGAAGGGCGCGAGCAGGTCTCGCCCGCACGCCTGCACACACTCGAGCCGCTGCTCCTCCGTGCGGGTGCGAAACGTCACCCCGATGAGCTTCAACCGCTTCAGCCACAGCGCGTTGAGATCTATTGTGGCGCTGCTCGATCCCAACCGCCCGATGTTGACCAGCCGTCCCTGCACGGCCAGGGACTCGAGGTTGGCCTCGAAGACGGTGCCGCCGACGGAGTCGACGATGACGTCGACGCCGCGTCCCGCTGTGCAGCTCGTGACGGCGTCGACCTGGTCGGTGCTCGAGACGTCGATCGCGCAGTCCACGCCCAGCGCCCCCAGTCGCTCGACCTTGTCCGCCGAACGCGACGTGGCGATGACGGCACCCGCGCCCATCGCCCGGGCAATCTCGATCGCGGCCAGCCCGATGCCGCTCGATGCGGCGTTGACGAGCACCGTTTCGCCGGATCGCAACTGTCCGTTCGTGATCAGCGCGTCGTGCGCGGTGATGAACACGTTGGGGAAGGCCGCGGCCTGTACCCACGAAACGGTGTCGGGAACGCGCAGCAGCGCGCGCGGGGCGGCCAGCACGTACTCGGCTTGTCCACCGTTCCCGTGGCCCATCACACGGTCGCCGGTGTGCCACCGGCTCACGCCGGCGCCGACCGCGGCCACCTCGCCGGCGAACTCGACCCCGATCGGTTGCGGCTCGCCGCTGCGCGCCCGACCGGCCTGCAGGGTCTCGCCGCGGTTGAGCCCGGCGGCCTTCACCTTCACCAACACCTGGTCCGGGCCCGGGGTAGGGGTGGGGACGTCGAGGACGGTGACCTGGCCACCGTCTGGATGGGGGACTGCGCGCGCCGCTCTCATGGGCTGCTCCTTCGGATCGAGTTCCAAATTCATGTCGACATTAATCGAGATTCGCGTATGATGCTAGGGGAACGGCCCGGTCCGGTCCGATTCACCCATCCGACGTCAGGAGACAGCCCATGAGTGACTCGCCTGCAACCCGTCTCGCCCGACTCCAGGGCAAGATCATCGACTTCCGGCTGCGGCCCCCCACCGGCCCCTACCGCAACTTCTTCACCCCCACCGTGGTGGGCTCGGTCAACCGCATCCTCGGTCATCCCGTGCCGCGCTCCTACGCGATCAGCACCGACCCGTTCCCCAACGCCGAGGAGCGGGCGCTGCGGGCGATGATCGACGAGATGGACGCCGCCGGGGTCCGCCTCGGTGTGATGAACGGGCGCCATTCGGTGAACCGGCCCGTGCCCGTGCACATCGAGGACGCCGACCTGGCCGAGCTGACCCAGCGCACCGACAACCGCGTCCTCGGGATCGCCGGCATCGACTTCGACAAGCCCACCGACGAGATCGTCGTCGGGCTCGACACCGCGATGAAGGAATTCGGCCTGGTCGGTGTCTGTATGGAACCCGGACTGGCACGCGAGCCCATGTACGCCGACGACGAGCGGATCTTCCCGATCTACGAGAAGATCGCCGAACTCGGTGTGCCGCTGCTGTTCATGACCGGGCCGCTGGCCGGACCCGACATCAGCCACACCGATCCGGTCCGTTTCGACCGGGTGGCCAAGCGCCACCCCGGCATGCCGGTCATCCTGGGCCACGGCTGCTACCCCTATGTCAACGAGGCGATCGCGCTGGCGTTCAAGAGCGAGGCGACGGGGATTCACAACGTGTTCGTGTCCCCGGACGTCTACGCGTTCGCCCCGGGCGGTCAGGGGTTCGTCCAGGGCATCAACTGGCTGCCCAACCGGTTCGTCTACGCCTCGGCGTACTCGTTCTGCGGGATCGAGGAGTCGGTGCACGAGACGCTGAAGCTCGGCATCGACGACGAGGCGCTCGACGCCTACATGTACCGCAACGCCGAGGCGCTGCTGCGCGCGACGGGGGCGTGAAGTGACTAGGCGCAACACGAGAGTGACGATGCGGCGGCACCCGGCGGCCATGGTCACCGAGGCCGATTTCGCCATCGAGGAGACCGACCTGCCACGGCCCGGCGAGGGGCAGGCCTTGGTCAGGGTGCTCTACCTGTCGTTGGACCCGTACATGCGGCCGATGATGGACCCGGTGCGCTCCTACGTGCCGCACCTGAACCCCGGCGACGTCATGCCGGGTGCCACCATCGCCGAGGTGATCGAGAGCAACGAGCCCGACCTGCCACCGGGCACCATCGTGGCGTGCTCGCTGGGGTGGCAGACCCACGGGGTGGTGGCCAAGGACGCGGTCCGCGTCATCGATCGGAGTTCGGCGCCCTTGCCGGCCGCGCTCAGCGTTCTCGGCATGACCGGCGCCACTGCGCATTACGGTCTGCTCGAGCTCGCCAAGCCCATGCCCGGCGAGACGGTCGTCGTGACGGCGGCCTCCGGTGCGGTCGGCGGCGTCGTAGGCCAGATCGCCAAGATCAAGGGTTGCCGCGTCGTCGGCATCGCCGGCGGTCCCGAGAAGTGCCGCTACGTCGTCGACGAACTCGGCTTCGACGCGTGCATCGACTACAAGGCACCCGACTTCCACGAGCAGCTCGCGGCCGCCACACCCGACCACGTCGACGTCCTGTTCGAGAACGTCGGCGGCCCCGTCCTCGACGCCGTGCTCGAGCGGATCAACGACCACGCACGGATCGCGCTGTGCGGCAACATCAGCGACTACAACGCCGACCAGCCCTACGGGCTCAAGGGGCTACGCCAGCTGCTGATGCACCGCGTCACCGTGTACTCCTTCGTGATCGCCGAACACCGCGACTACTGGCCCGCCGCGATCGCCGAACTCTCCGGCTGGCTCGCCCAGGGAAAGATCAAACACAAGGAGGACATCGCCGAACGCCTCGACAGCGCGCCCAAGGCGTTCATCGCCATGCTCACTGGCGGAAACTTCGGCAAACAGCTCGTCAACGTCGGGGCCTGACCCGCCCCGGCACTCGCCTGCGCGTCCCCCCGGGACGCGCAGGCGGGGATCGTCGACGCCGGGGCGAACGAGAATTCGAAGAACGGGGAGAACGCGAGATGAACCCACGATTGGCGGACAAGGTCGCGATCGTCACCGGCGCGAGCCGCGGGATCGGACTCGGCATCGCCGAGCGCCTGGTGGCCGAGGGTGCGAAGGTGGTGATCACCGCCCGCAGGCAGGACGCGCTCGACGTGGGGGTGGCCTCCCTGGGCGGCCCCGAGCACGCGCTCGCGGTGGCCGGCCGCAGCGACGACATCGATCATCAGGCCGAGACCGTCAAGCGCGCGATGGACGTGTTCGGCAGTGTCGACCTGCTGGTGAACAACACCGGGATCAACCCGGTCTACGGGCCGATGGTCGAACTCGACCTGGCCGCGGCCCGCAAGATCGTCGAGGTCAACTGCCTCGCGGCGCTGTCGTGGGTGCAACAGGCCCACACCGCCTGGATGGGTGGGCACGGCGGGTCGGTCGTCAACGTCTCGTCGGTGGCCGGACTCAAACCATCACCGGGCATCGGCTTCTACGGCGCGACCAAGGCAATGCTGGGCCATCTCACCGCCCAGCTGGCCGTGGAACTCGGCCCGGATCTGCGCGTGAACGCGGTCGCGCCGGCGGTGGTCAAAACCGCCTTCGCCACCGCCCTCTACGAGGGCATGGAGGACGAGGTGATCGCCGCCTACCCGCTCAAACGGCTGGGCGTGCCGCAGGACATCGCCGGCGCAGTGGCCTTTCTGCTCTCCGACGACGCCGCGTGGATCACCGGACAGACCATCGTGGTCGACGGCGGCCTGACACTGACCGCAGGAGCCGAGTAGAGCGAGGAATCCGGTTTCGTCTCCGGCCAGGTGATCTTCGTCGCCGGCGGGCCACGGTCCTGAGCGTCCGGAACGGGTGCCGGTTTGGGCGCGTCGATTCCGGACGAGTCGTACACCGAGCTGGGCGCGAAGATCGCCGATCCGTGGTGGGCCGATGTGGTGCTGAAGGTGGCCCCGCCGTCGGCCGAGGAAGTGGGCGCTCTCCGGCGTGGATGCGGCAGACTGACCTAACCTTGAATGGCCGGTATGTGGTCCTTCGGAAAGACTCACACAACGAAAGGGTCGCGATGGGGCGAAGCAAGACGCAGGATCTTCCGGACCTGTCCGCCCTGCTGGTTCCTCGAAACGAGCTGATGCTCGCCGTGGAGCAGGCCGTGCTCCGGAACAGGACATCGGCCCTCGGCGCGGCGTCGCGCGCCGAGCAGATCGCGGCGAAGCTCGCGGGTGTCATCACGCTCGGGTTCGTGGAGTCGGGCCAGCGCCTGCTGGAAACGGACATCAGTGAGGTGCTGCAGGTCAGTCGCGCGCCGGTGCGCGAGGCGCTGCGGATTCTCGAGCGGGACAGGCTCGTGCACTTCCAGTCGCAGCGGGGTGCGCTGGTGACGGATCTGCGTGCGAGCGATGTCCGCGATCTGTTCGATGTCCGCGCCACCCTGTACGTGATGGTCCTGCGCCAGGAGCTGGCGGACCAGCCGGAGGATCTGAAGGCGGTGTTCGACGCCAACATCGGTAAGGTGCTGCAGGCGGCGCGGGAATCGGTCGACGCCTATGCGGTCGCCACGTTTCTGCTGAATAGCACCGTCGCGCAGATCTCGCGCAATCACATCGTCGGGGAGCTGCTGCAGTCGGTCTCCTTGCAGACCCTCCGGTATGTGCGGGTCGGCCTGGCCTCCACTCCCCGCGAGTTGCCGAATTTCGCCAGGAAGTGGCGTGCCCTTCACCGCGCGATCGTCGAGCAGGACGCCGACCGCGCGGTCGAACTGGCCGAGCAACGAATTGTCAGCGTCCGCGATGCCGCGCTGCGCGCGCTGGGTGAGGCGGGGGCACGGCCCGCGGGCCGGCGCGCCGTCTGAGTCGCCATCTACGGCATGGTTGCGGTGACATACAGCGCCGACGGCGTCGCCGACGATAGGTCCTGACGAGTCCGGACGCAGACACCACGCGGCCGAACCAGCATACGAGGCCGCACCGTACGGCCACTCGGCTTCGGTCGTCACACACGGATCCAGTGCGGGCAATCGACCGCGCGGCAGCAGTAGGCTCGCCATCACAGAATTATTGTCGACATAAATCGTGATTGATGTTACGTTGTGACTGTCACCACTCATCCGGCATCTGCCGGTCAATCGAATCGTGAAGAACCCGCCGAAATCGAGGAGTCCACGTGAAGCTCAGAGTCACCGCCCTGACGGGATCCATCGGCGCCGCAGTGGAAGGCGTTCGGCTCGACGAGCCCGTCGACGGCGACCTGTTGAAGGCACTGCGCGCAGCCTTCCGCGAGCACTGCACTCTCGTATTCCGAGACCAGTACGTAAAACCTCTGGCGCAGATCGAGTTTGCGCGGCTGTGGGGCGAACCGGTGGTCACGGAGATGCTGAATCCGTTGGACGGGCACCCCGAGATCTATCAGGTCGCCAACGTCAAGAAGGAGACCACGGCCACCGAGGCCTGGCACTACGACGGCTCGTTCACCGCAGCACCGCCGAAGATCTCGATGCTGTCGGCGATCACGACCCCGGTCGGCGGGGACACGATGTGGTCGAACCAGTACCTCGCCTACGAACGACTCTCCCCGGCAATGAAAGACACGTTGAACGGTCTCAAGGTGCGATTCCGCGGCGTCCGCCTCGGCCGCATGCTCAACGTGGCCGACGAGGACACACCGACGGCGGTGCACCCACTGGTACGCACTCACCCCGAGACCGGCCGGAAAGCCCTCTTCGTGGGACACCGGGAGAACGCCAGCATCGACGGGTGGACCCGACAGGAGAGCGAGCCCCTGCTGGAATACCTGTATTTGCACTCGGTCACCCCGGACAACGTCTACCGCCACGCCTGGCGCGAAGGAGACTTCGTCATGTGGGACAACCGGTGCACGATGCACTACGCGATCCACGGCTACGGCGCCCAGGAACGAGTGCTCAACCGCATCACCCTCCGCGGTGAAGTCCCCGCGTAGGAGCGCCCGAAATCGGCCCATCAAACCCAGCCCCGCCGGCGCCCGCCGTCCACCGAGCGAATCCAACTGCGGCATCAACTGACTGGAGCAAACACATGCAAGTTCTCGATCGGCCCTCGGTGAGCGCCGCGGCAGCAGCCGGCGGAGCGGAACCCACCCGCCGGACCTGGAAGGTGCCCAGGGAGATGCTGGTGGTGCGGGGAGCACAGATCCTCCTCGGCCTCGCGTGGCTGGGACTGTGGCAACTCACGGCCGACCGCAAGTGGCTGGACCCGGTGCTCGCGAAGACGCCGGGGCAGTCGTGGGACTACCTGGTAACGGCAGCGAGGTCCGGCGAGTTGTGGACCAACACTCGCTACACCATGGTCGCGGTGCTCATCGCGTGGATCCTGGCGGGGGCGATCGGTGTCGTCGTCGGCGTCGCGTTGGGTCTGCTGCCCCGAGTCGAGCGAGTGCTGACTCCGTTTCTCGATGCAGCCAATGCAATGCCTCGGATCGCCCTCGCGCCGTTGTTCATTGTGGCACTCGGCATCAACACGTCGGCGAAGGTTGCGTTGGCCTCGACGCTGGTCTTCTTCATCGTGATGTCCGGAGCACGCGCCGGGGTGCGGTCCACCGACGCGGAATGGTTGCGTCTCTCCACTGTCCTGGGAGCCAGGAAATCTCAGATGTTCCTGAAGGTGCTCATTCCCGTGGCGACGCCGGCGATCTTCGCGGCGCTGAGGTTGGGGCTGATCTACTCCTTGCTCGGCGTGGTCGGCTCCGAACTCATTTCGGCCCGAAATGGATTGGGCCAGTTGGTGGCCACCTACTCTGCGACATTCCGGATGGAGGCGGTGTACGCGATCCTACTGTTCCTGGCGGTGATCGCGGTGGTACTCAACCAGGTGATGAGTCACGCGGAGCGCTGGTTCCTGCGATGGCAGCCCCCAGTTGACCGATGACCGATCTGTCATCGGAAACGACAAGTCTGGAGCAGACGAGATGACCATGATTTCCACCGCACCGCGCGCAGCACGTTCCGCCGACGCCGGACCGGCCGCAAATCCGGGCAGGAACGCGATCGAGTTCGAAGGTGTGGAAGTAACCTATCCGGCGCCGCAGGGTGGGACCCGAACCGTGTTGTCCGGAATCGACCTACAGATCCCGGCCGGCGAATTCACCGCCATCGTCGGCCGAAGCGGCTGCGGTAAGACGACTTTGCTGAACATGGCGGCCGGTCTGGTCGACCCCGCCGCGGGCACGGTGTCCGTTATGGGAAAGGCTCCCAGGGACGCGCGGTCGCAGCTCGGATTCATGCTGGCACGCGATGCCCTGCTGCCGTGGCGCAGCGCGTTGCGCAATGTCGAGTACGGGCTCGAGTTGCGGGGCGTGAGCCGGGCAAAGCGCAGGACGCTGGGGCGGCAGTGGCTGCAGGCGGTCCACCTCGAGGATGCTGGGCACCTGTGGCCCTGGCAGCTGTCCCAGGGTATGCGGCAACGCGTGGCACTGGCGCGAACCTGGGCGCTCGACCCGGACGTGCTGCTGATGGACGAACCCTTCGCCGCGCTGGACGTCAACACCCGGATGTCGGTGCAGCGGGAATTCCTCGAGTTGTGGCAGCGCGAAGAGCACCGCACCGTCATCTTCGTCACCCACGATCTGGGTGAGGCGGTGGCCCTCGCCGACCGGATCGTGCTGATGGGCGAGGGGAAGATCCTCGACGACGTACAGGTGGACATCCCACGACCACGAGAACTCTCCACGGTGTCCGCTGACCCGCAGTACCAGGCGATATACGAACGTCTGCGTGAACGGCTGCACTGAATCATCCTCGGCAATCAAGCGTCCCGACAAGCAGGAGACCCCCAGATGCTCGACAAACGTTCCGCAATCACAATCGCAGGGACATTAGCCCTGCTCAGCTCGTTGGTGGCGTGCGGCTCCGCCGGCACGTCCCCCACGTCGGAGAACGGCCTCACTTCCATCACGATCGGCAGTATGGAGAGCAACTCCCTGAGTTTTCCCTACACGATCGCCCAGGAGCAGGGCTTCCTCCAAGGCGCCGGTCTCCAGGTCGAAACCGTCACCGCGACCTCGGGTCCGCAACTGACGGCGGCCCTGATCGGGAACACGACCCAGATCGCGATCGGAACACCCGAGAACGTCATGGGCGCAATGAATCAGGGACAGCAGATCACCGCGATACCGCCTTTCGGGCACATCGATATGTCAATCGTGACTCCCACCGACAGCGGGATAACCGATGTCAAGTCGCTGCGTGGAAAGCAGATCGGAGTCGTTCAACGAGGCAGCGCCTCGGAGAGGTTCGCCCGCACCGTCCTCTCCGAGCACGGTGTCGACCCGGACAGCGTCACCTACGTCGCGGTCGGCGCCGGCACGACGATGGAGCCGTCCGTGCGTAACAAGAAGGTCGACGCAACAGTGGCGGCAACCTCGACAGTGGTCACGATGGAAGACCACGGTATCGCGCTGCATACCCTGGCGAGTCCCTTCGACGGCACCGCGGGCGAGTTGGGCGACATCGGGCTGCAGACGTTCTGGACGACGACGCGGGAGTTTCAGCAGCAGAACCCGGAGGTGGTCAACCGATTCTGCACCGCAATGAACAAGGCCGCCGCGTGGATCGCCGACGACGCGAATCGCGGTCCCGGCGTGCAGTCGCTGGCAACCCTGCTGGCGATTCCGACCGAGAGTGCCGGGCGGATCTGGGACGAAACCCATCGCTCGTGGAGCCCGAAGATCGACGAAACCGCGTGGTCGGCCAACGTCGACTGGATCCTCGGTAGCGGCGGCAGCCTTTCCTTCGGCGAGGACGTTATGGCGGAG
>DATDBL010000253.1:0-5493 GCA_036524855.1 Aldersonia sp.
AAGCCGCCACCGGCCAGGATGGTCGGGATGCCGGCCGCCAGGGGTGCCGCGATCGCGGTGTAGAGCCCGTAGGCCCACCCGGGATCGGCGCCGCACCAGAAGACGCTGTCGTGCTCGAGCCCGAGCCCGAACTCCAGGTAGCTGTGCCACCCGGCGAGGTAGCGAACCGGGTGGACCACGCCCTTGGGGGCGCCGGTGGTGCCCGACGTCAGCATGTGCACCAGCGGCGCGTCACCGCCGACGGCGATCGAGTGCCGCCCCTCGGCGGGTGCCTCGTCGAGAGCACGCACCAGAGAGTCCTGCCCCGACGCCCCGCCGGAGACCAGCACCTGCCACGACCCGCCGGGTAGTTTCGGCCGTTGATCCTCGTCGGCCACGACGAGCACGGTGGAGGTCGCGTCCAGTCGGGAGCCGATCGCGCCCTCGGCGAAGGCGGTGAACAGCGGGACGTATACGGCCCCGGCACGCCAGATACCGAGGATCACCGTGACCAGGTCCTCGCTCTTGCCCATCAGCGTGGCGACCCGATCACCCGGCGTGACGCCACGCGAACGCAGCACGGCGGCGAATCGGCGCGACGACTCGGCTAGTTCCCCGTAGGTCACCGTCTTCGTCGACAGATCCGCCGCCGCGAGCACCAGCGCCACCCGATCGGCCGGGTGCCGGTCGCAGGCCAGCCAGGCCACGTCGGTATCCGGTCCCGAGTACGTGTCCAGGATCGTCGCGACCATGGTGTCGACGTCGATGGTCATCCTACCTCCGTGCAGTACGATTTACAGTATGAAAGTACGCTATAACGTACAAGACTGTGCGGCCTCGCGAAACCCCTTGCCGCCGCATCGCGCGGGGTTGTGCGACGCTGGGGTCATGGCCCGCCCGTCCGCGTCCGCGCAGCGCCCGGTTCCGCGCAAGACGGCGCGCCGGCGCCGGGCGGATCCGGCGCGGGAGGAGCAACTGCTGACGCAGATCGAGGAGATCTTTCTCGCCGAGGGGTTCACCTCGGTCACCGTCGACGACCTCGCGCGCCGGTTGCGGTGTTCGAAGGCCACGCTCTACCGCGTCGCGCGTACCAAGGAGCAACTGGTGATCGCGGCGACGAAGCACTTCTTCCGCACCGCGGCCGACTCCATCGAGGCGTCGCTGGCCGACACCGAGTCGGCGAGTGAGCGGATCACGAAGTACCTCAACGGTGTCGCCGACGCGATGCGGCGCAACTCGCCGGCGTTCTACGACGACATGGTCGCGTATCCGCCGACGGCCGACATCTATGCCCGCAATGCCGGCACGGCCGCGGAGCGGGTGCGCGAGATGATCGCCGAAGGCATCGAGAGCGGCGAGTTCCGCTCCACCGACGGGGTTTTCGCTGCCCAGCTGGTCGCGTTGGCGATCGACTCCGTGCAATCGGGAGCACTGCTGGAACGGACCGGGTTGTCGGCCGCCGAGGCCTTCGCCGAGCTCGAAGATCTCCTGTTGCACGGACTGCTGCGGCGAGAGTAGAAGCCGGACGGCGATACCGGCCGCCGCACGTCGACGGTGCCGCGGGGGAGCGTCGCGGAACGCTCTCCGCGGACCGGTCACACGGGGGGCAGTGCTCCGGTGTTCGCGGTCGGATTCCCTGCTGCCGGTTCGGCATCGACGCGCCGGTCGCGGGTTTCGCCGAGCGCGAGCGCACAGATCAGGCTGAGCAGCCCGAACCCCGCGATCATGATGCCGACGGCGTAGCTACCGAAACCGGCGGAGAGCTGCGCGGCGACGAGCGGGGCGACTGCGCCGCCGAGGATGCCGCCCAGGTTGTATCCCATGCCGGCGCCGGTGTAGCGGTAGCGGGTGTGAAACATCTCCGGCAGATACGCCCCGACCGGACCGTAGGCGATCCCGAAGATCGCCAGGGTGCCGACGAGCGCGACCGCGAATCGCAGCCCGGAGCCGGTGCCCATGAGCGGGAACAGGACCAGCGCCCAGGGGATCGACAACGCGCAGCAGGTGAGGATCACGTTGCGGCGCCCGAAGCGATCCGACACGATCCCCGACACCGCGGTGGTGAGGCCGAAAACGGCGGCCGCGACGATGTTGAGGACCAGCACCGTGCGTCGGTCCAACGCCGCGCCGCTCGCGCTGGTGCCGTAGGCGGTGAGGAAGGCGGTGCCCGTGTAGAACAGTGCGAACACGATCGTCAGCACGCCGCCGGCGAGCAGGACCTCGCGCGACTGCACCCGGAACACGTCGAGGATCGGTGGGCGGGTGCTTGTCGTCGTCGCGGACCGCGCGGTGGCGGCGTTGCGGAACACCGGTGTCTCCTCGATGCTGGTGCGCACCCACAATCCCAGGCCCACGAGGATCACACTGAGCAGGAACGGAATACGCCAACCCCACTGCAGAAACGCCGGGTTGGTGTCACCGAGCGCGACATTGACCGCCAGGAAGGTGGCACTGGACAGGGCGAACGCCAGCGCGGGCCCCAGCTGGGGGAAGACCGCATAGAGGCCACGCTTGGACGGTGGCGCGTACTCGGCGGCGAGCAGTGTCGCCCCCGCCCATTCGCCACCGACGGCGAGGCCCTGCAGGAATCGCAGGATCACCAGGATGATCGGTGCCGCCACGCCGATCGTGGCGGCACCGGGCAGCACGCCGATCACGACGGTGGATACCCCCATCAGCAGGAGCGTGACGATGAGGGTGTTCTTGCGGCCGAGCCGGTCACCGTAGTGCCCGAACAAGATCGCGCCGAGCGGGCGGGCGACGAAGGCGACCGCGAAGGTCGCGAACGAGGCGACGGTAGCAGCAGCGGCGCCCAGCGCGGGGAAGAACACCGTCGGAAACACCAGGGCCGCAGCCGTACCGTAGATGAAGAAATCGTAGAACTCGATCGTCGTGCCGGCACAGCTGGCCAGCGCGACGCGGCGCATGGGCGTTGCAGGAGTGGTTCTTTGGTCCATGAGACTCTCTGTTTCGGTGAAAACGGAGCGAGCGACGAGCGAGTGAGGCGCCGTGGGCAGCGCCCGCTTCGCACCGGTGTCGACCGCGCGGGGTCGATACGGCAGGGGCAGGGACGAACAGGGGGTTGGCTGTGCGCGGACTCCTTCGAACGGGTCTCTCCACGCCCGTGGGGTCGAACGCCCGGTGGGTCGGTCGGCGAGGCGCCGACCGATCACTGGGCTGCAGGAAAGAACGTTGAACAGTACTAATGACGTAGATAACGTACCGCACCGATCACCTCACTTCAAACCCCTCGGCGAAGTGGTCGAAACCGTGGGCACCGCTGGCCGCGCCACCATCGCGAACATGATCATCGACAGCGGGGCGACCACGGCGGTGTCTCCCTCCGACGAGCAGACTCGGCGGTGGCGGCCCAGCAAGGCCGCGAGCAGGATTTCGCACCGCTGGCCGCCGGCGGCGGCGCCGACTACGACGAGAGCATCCGCTTCGTCCTGTCCGAACTCGTGCCACTCGTCGCCAGGCCGCACTCACCGGGCAAGGCGTTGCCCGTCGCCGAGCTCCCCGATACCCCACATCTGTGTCGGTTCGTCGGTCAACAGCTCCTGCGACGACCTCGCCATCATCGAAACCGGTGTCTACCAAGACCTGATCGCCGCGGGTGGCCGCATTCTCGAACCGGTGTGCGGACCCAGTGTGGGTATCGGTCAGGCCCCGTTACAGGGCGCGGCGTCGTTGCGCACCTTCACCCGGAACTTCCCCGGCCGCAGCGGCAGCCGAGGACCGAGTGTATCTGTGCAGCTTGTCCGCCGCCGCCGCCGCGGCGATTGCCTTGACCGGACGCATCACCGACCGTCGGATCGGCGTCCGACGACCGCACCCGACCCCGCTCGACCCGGCCACCGAAACCGCCCTGACACGAAATGCGTCGAACACCGCGAAGCATTGGACCAACAATCCCCATACTCTGGTCACCAAGATCACGCGATCCGGGTGCGAGCATCTCGACGGTGGTGATCGAGGTGTCGCGGCTGCGGGAAGTCGGGCGTGACCTTCGGCGTCGTAGCCGTCGAGGGGCTCTTCGATCCAGACGAGGTCGAACGTTGCGAGGGTTCGGTCCCGCTGCTGGTTGGCGTCGACCATGAACCGGTCGGCCCCGCGAGACCACGGCGCCGTTCTCGCGTGGCCACACGACCGACCCGGCCGCGACCACGAAGACGAACGCTGCGACTCGACCACCGGACTCCACGGCGACGCACACCAGCGCGATGCGCGGGCCAGCCGCGCCGACACCACGTTGCCATCGACATCAAACCGCCGAACCGCACTGCGGCCCAAGCACAGTCACGTGAATGCGCGGGCACGGGCACCCGCACCTGTCCGTCAGCAACGACACCATGGTCGTAGGCCACTGCGACACCCACATCGACGGCCCGGTCACCCGCCGCGACGCGCGCACTCGACGGCAGTCCCACCAAGCCCGGCCCCAAGGGCCGGCTCGATGCAGCGGCCCACGAGCGCACCCGTCTGTGCGAGGCCTCGACCCGAGCGCGAATGTGCCGGCGAACGTTGACAGCACCTGCGCATCTCGGATGAACGGGCACACCCGCCGGCGACGGCGGATGCGAAAGCGACAGCGTCGGCCTCTCTTCTCCTCGCGGGTGCACGTGCACCGACGAAGCACAACCAGATACCGAGTCGGCATCGCCTGCTCCCCGGCCTCGACCGAGGCCCACCGCGAAGCCCCACCAGATCGGATAGCCCGGCACCACGAGCGACCACCGACAACCGCGTCAGCTCGGCCGCCACCGGCTTGCGATCATCGCGTCCATCTCTGTTGTCGCGGACACCGCACACACCAACGCGGTCCCGATGACGACCTCCCGCTCATCGCCGGAACCTCACACCCGCCGAGCACTCGATCCACAAACTGCCCGACCTGCACAGATGCAACCTCGCACGACGTCGAGACCGTCGCGGAACACCTCCGCCCGACGGCTCCGTGGGGCACTCATGGGGCCAAACGTGGACGATGCCTGCCCCAACTCCGCCGAGTAGGCGGACTCCGAACGTCGACCCGACGGCGGGAACGGCGCGGCTGAGCTTCCGCTCAGCGGCCGCACCATCAAGCACTCGACGATCCACCGAGAGCCGCCCCTGACCTGCACGAACGCGACACACTGCGCGCATCCCCGCGGCGGGACCGTCCGAGCAGGCGGCTCGTGGGGCCTGGATGGGACCATTTTGGGCCCCTTGAAACGCCGTCAATCGAGCCAGATTGTGCACAAAAAAAGAAAAGGCCACCGCTGTGACCTCAGGAAACGCTGGTGGCCAGGGCCGGGATCGAACCGGCGACCTTCCGCTTTTCAGATGGAGGAAACACCGAGAAGAACTGTCGTTTGCCATGAGCATGGGACCACCGTGAGCTGATTTCTGCCAGGTGCATGGGACCACCTGGTTTGCCAGTTATGGGACCACTCGGCGCGTCGCGCCGGGTGGTCTTCTGGTTGCCCGTTCGATACGGGCATGGCATTTCGGGAGGTCAGTGTGTACGAGGTT
>DATDBL010000254.1:0-2407 GCA_036524855.1 Aldersonia sp.
GGCTGGCTCAGGCGCTGCAGGCCCGGGTGGATGCCGCACTCGAGGCCGCGGGTGCGCCGGGGCCGGCGAAGGAACGAAACGGTATCGGTCTGGGCATGGCGGCGCCGACGATCGCCGCGTTCGGAACCCCCGAGCAGCGCGAGCGGTTCCTGCGTCCGCTGTTCACCGCCGAGCACATCTACTGCCAGCTGTTCAGCGAGCCGGGCGCCGGCTCGGACCTGGCGGCGGTCGCCACCCGGGCGGAGCGGGACGGGGAAGACTGGGTGGTGAACGGGCAGAAGGTGTGGACGTCGGGTGCTCAGAACGCGCAGATGGCGATCCTGGTCGCCCGCACCGATCCGGACGTGCCCAAGCATGCCGGGCTGAGCTATTTCCTGCTCGACATGACCGTCCCCGGCATCGACATCCGGCCGCTGCGCCAGATCACCGGTGAGGCCGAGTTCAACGAGGTGTTCCTCACCGACGTGCGGGTGCCCGACGCCAACCGGATCGGTGAGGTCGGCCAGGGCTGGCGCGTGGCGACCACGACGCTGAACAACGAGCGCGTCGCAATCGGAGGCGGGGCGCCGCGGGAGGGCGGCATGATCGGCAAGGTCGCCGAGTTGTGGCGATCGCGCCCCGAGGTTCGTGACCCCGCCAAGCACGACACCCTGCTGCGGCTGTGGGTGGACGCCGAGGTCACCCGGCTGACCGGCGCGAGGCTGCGCCAGCAACTCGCCGCGGGCCAACCGGGCCCGGAGGGATCGGCGATGAAGCTGGCGTTCGCGCAGCAGGCCCAGGCCATCTCGGGCTTCGGGCTCGAACTCGCCGGCGAGGACGGCCTGCGCTACGACGACTGGACGATGCGACGACCAGACAAGGTCGACTTCACCGGCCGCGAATCCGGGTACCGGTACCTGCGCGCGAAGGGCAACTCGATCGAGGGAGGAACCTCGGAGATCCTGCGCAACGTGATCGCCGAACGAGTGCTGGGACTGCCGCCCGAGCAGCGCGCCGACAAGAACGTCGCCTGGAAGGACATGCCGCGATGACTCATTCGAGCACGGTGCATGATTCGAACACAGCGAGCGACCTGCTGTATTCCGACACCGAGGAGGCGCTACGCGAATCCGTGCGCGGACTGTTCGCCGGCCGGCTCAGCCCGCAGACGCTCAACGCGGCCTACGATGACGCCTCCACCGACTTCAGTTCGTTGTGGAAAACGCTGGCCGCCGAACTCGGCGTCGCGGGCCTGCTGATCGCCGAGGACCTCGGCGGGGCGGGCGCGTCCGAGCGGGAAGCCGCCGTGGTGATGGAGGAGATCGGGCGCGCGGTGGCGCCGGTACCGTTCCTGAGCAGCGCGATCCTCGCGACCGTCGCGCTCACCCGGGTCGGCGACACCGCGACGCTCGGCCGGCTCGCCGACGGCAGCGAAACCGCCGTGCTGGCAGTCTCTTTCGCGACTGATACGGCGAGCGCCGGGTTCGAGGGGGTGGAGGCCCGCGACGGTGTGCTGACCGGACGGGTGACCTCGGTGGCGGGCGGGACAGAGGCGACGACGCTGGTCGTTCCGGCGACGCGGGACGGACGCCCGGCGCTCTACGTCGTGGATGCAACCGCGCCCGGGGTCACGCTGACCCCGGTGCCGGCGCTGGACATGACCCGACCGCTCGTCGATGTCGATCTGTCCGGCGCGGTCCCGAGCCGCGAATACGTCGACGGGGCATCGGAGTCCGTGCGCGCCGCATTGCTGACCGGTGTGGCGCTGCTGGCCTCCGAACAGGTCGGGATCGCGCAGTGGTGCCTGGAAACCACTGTCGCGTATGTGAAGGACCGCAAGCAGTTCGGCCGGGCGATCGGGTCGTTCCAGGCGATCAAGCACCGGTTGGCAGATCTGTGGCTGCAGGTCAGCTCGGCGAACGCAGCGGCGCGCTACGCCGCCGACACCGCCGCGCGCGGCGACGCGGACGCCGAGATCGCGGCACGAATCGCTGGGGCGTACTGCGGGGACGTCGCGGTCAAGGCGGCCGAGGAATGCATCCAACTGCACGGCGGCATCGGCATGACCTGGGAATATCCCGCCCACCTATACCTCAAGCGGGCCAAGAGCGCCCAACTCGCACTCGGCACCGGCTACGCCCACCGAGCCCGACTCGCGGAACTGGTGGATCTGACTGTCACTGCTGGATAATTCGGTCCGAGTCAGCGGTTGTGCAAACGTCAAGTGGGGGCGTGCACAACCGCTGACTCGATCGTGCAGACACAGCGGCAGATCCACCTGTTCCCAAACTCGGTGGCCAGCGTGCGGCGTTCGCGGCGGTTCGCCAATGTCGTCGACGAGCACTGTCCAGCCTGAGTCCGGCCGCACCGTGACCCGGTGGCGGCGGCGCGCGCATGCAGTCGCGGCGCTGACTCGCGTCCGTGAGGT
>DATDBL010000255.1:0-15942 GCA_036524855.1 Aldersonia sp.
GTCACGGCCTGCCCGCCCGCGGCCTTGATGTCCTGCTCGGTCCGCAGCGCGACGTCGGCATCGAGATCGTTGACCACGACCGCGGCCCCCTCGGACGCCAGCTTGAGCGCGATCTCCCGGCCGATCCCACGACCCGAGCCCGAAACGATCGCGACCCTATCCGCAAGGGTTCCCATAATGTCGACTTCCTCGTTGTCTGCTAGTACCCGCAAAACCTGTTCCAGGCGCGATACGATCATTAGTGATAATTCACTTTGCACCGCTAAGTACCTGGTTGTCAAGCATGTTTTGGCTACGAATGTGCATGAAGGGCGATTCCCAGTCCCTCGGTTCAGTCGACCGCTGCGGCGGCCGACTCCTCGAACTGCTTGCGCAGCTCCCGCTTGAGGATCTTCCCGGCGCCCGAGATCGGGAACTCCTCGACGAAGTGGAGGCTGCGGGGCACCTTGTACCCGGCGATCTCGCCCTTGCAGTGCGTGCGAAGTTCGTCGAGCTCGAGTGTCGCACCCGGGACGAGCGCGATCACCGCGTGCACCCGCTCGCCCCACTGCGCGTCCGGCACGCCGATGACGGCACATTGCGCCACCGCCGGGTGCTTCGCGACCGCATTCTCGACCTCGACGGAGTACACATTCTCACCACCCGAGACGATCATGTCCTTGATCCGGTCCGCGATGAACACGAAGCTGTTCTCGTCCATGTAGCCGCCGTCGCCGGTGTGCATCCAGCCGTCCCGAACCGCGGCCGCCGTGTCCTCCGGCTTGTTCCAGTATCCGAGCATGACGTTGTCACCGGAGACGACGATCTCGCCGACCGTGCCGCGGGGCGCCTCGCCCCCGGACTCGTCGATGATCTTCACGACGGTGTGCGGCGCGGCGCGACCGGCCGAGCGGCGCAGCACCGGGTCCGCGTGGAACTCGTCCAACAGCACGGTGGCGACCGGCGCAAGCTCCGTCATCCCATACGCCTGGATGAACTTCGCTGCAGGGAACGCGGCGCGCGCACGGATGAGCACGGCCTCGGACATCGGCGACCCGCCGTAGGTGAGACGCTCGATGCTCGACAGGTCGAACTCGGCACGCCGCGGATGATCCACGATGACCTGGACCATCATGGGAACCAGCAGCACGTCGGTCACCCGATGCTCGGCGATCGCGGTCATCGCCGCGACCGGCTCGAACATCGGGACGATGATATGGGTGTTGCCCAACGCCGTGTTCGCGACCGTGGAGCCGAAGTCGGCGAGGTGGAACATCGGGGCCGCATGCAAAACCGTGCCACCCGGGGCGGCGATGCCGGCGGCCGTAGCGCCGAACCCGGAGGTGCACAGGTTGCGGTGGCTGAGCATGACTCCCTTCGGGAAGCCGGTCGTGCCACCGGTGTAGAAGATGCCGGCCAGCTCGTCACCGCGGCGGTGTGCGTCCTCGATCGGGTCGGACTCGGCGATGAGGGACTCGCACGCAACCATGCCCTCCGGTGTCGCGGCGTCGCCGCAGTGGATCACGACGTCGAGATCGGGGCTGAGTTCCCGAATGGCACCGACGAGCGGGCCGAAGGCGTCGTCGACGACAAGCACGCGCACGCCGGCCTCGACCAGCGAATAGGCGATCTCCTTGGCGCTCCAACGAATGTTGACCGGCACGATCACCGCGCCACGCCAGGCGACCGCGTAGACGGTCTGGAGATAGCGGTCGGAGTTCAACGCCAGGATCGCGACGCGGTCACCCGCCGCGACACCGAGGCCCTGCAGTCCACCGGCAAGCCGCGAGACTCGCTCGTAGGTCTCGGCATGGGTGAAGTTCCGATCACCGCAGACCGTTGCGATCTCCTTCGGCTTCTGCTGTAGGTTGCGGTGCAGCGGCTGGGTGAGGTACATCTCGATCCTTCTCTGCGTTGGTGGGCTTGCTCTAGAGTGCGCCGAGTGACCACCGCCGAATAGATACGTCGGACCAATCGCCCCGACTGCGATTGTGCCTGCTGCACAATGGCGTGGAGGTGATGGCAATGACCAGCGACGCAGACGTGGACCGACTGATTCGGAAGTACGTCGCGACCAGGCTCACCCGCGACGAGTCGGAAGTGGCGCAGGTCGTCGCGCGACTCAACGACGAGGTTTTCGCGAGCGTGCCGCTACTCGCGACCGATCGCGACCTGCGACATGCGCTGGACGCGAGCACGCGCGGCCAGATACGGGAGTTCCTGGCCTGGCTGGCCGCCGAGCCGACGGAGCCCAAGGCTGCGGCGGAAGCGGTCGAGTTCGCGCGCCTGCTCGCCCGGCGCGGCGTCGACTCCACGGTGCTGCTGCGGGTCAACCGATTCGGGCAGCAAGCCTCGCTCAACGAGATCATCGTCGCGATGCGGAACGAAGCCGCAGACCCCCTGGTGCGGCAGGGGGCCGCCGTCACACTGCTGCGCCGCGCACTCGACTGGCTCAACGCCTGTATCGAACAGCTGATCGGGGCATACGCCAGCGAGCGGGAAAGCTGGCTGCGCAGTGCGATCGCGCGTCGCGCCGACCTCATCGAGACGATACTGCACGGCGACGTCGTCGACATCGACGATGCCGGTCGCGTCCTCGGACACAACCTGCGCGTCCAGCAAACCGCGCTGGAATTGTGGTTCGACGACGACGCGAACGCCCCGGACGGCGCCGAGCGACTCGACGCGCTGGCCGGGCGATTGGCGGCGGGCGTGCGGGCGCCGCGGCCGCTGGTCGTTTCCTCGGGCCGACAGTCGATATCGGTCTGGCTGGCCACCCTCCGCCCGCCCGACGTGCGGCGCCTGACGACAACCCGCGCGGAACGTGGGATTCGGGTGGCGATCGGGATGACCGCAGTCGGAGTGTCCGGCTTCGTCTCCAGCCACCGCGAAGCCCTTACCGCCCGGCGCACGGCGATGCGGCTGCCCCCGCGATCGGTCGTGCGGTATGCCGATGTTGAGCTGCTTTCCCTTACCTCGCAAGATCTCTCGGCTGCGCGCAGGTTCGTGGCGCACGAGCTCGGTGACCTAGCGTCCCCCGACGACGCCACTGCCCGGATTCGGGAGACCGTTCAGGTCTACCTCGCACACGGCGTCGGCGAGGCCGCCGACCAACTCGGGGTGCACCGCAACACCGTGCGATATCGGCTTCAGCAGGCCGAAGTACTGCTCGGCCACGGCGTAGACGAACGGCGTCTCCCGGTCGAACTCGCCCTATATTGCGTGGGACTCGATCCGACCTTGCTCGAGCCGGCCGCGGACGTGTAGCGGTGACGACTCCTGCCCTGGGCAGGCGCGGCGCCACAGCTAGACTCGCGCCCACCACGGCGGATCTGCGGATCGAAGGGAGGGCCGCGCAGTGGCACAGCGGAACACACCGACGCGGCGTCCGCGCGACCGGCGTCAACAGATCATTGCCTCGGCGTCGCTGCAATTTCGCGGCGCGGGTTATCACAACGTCGGCATCACGGAGATTGCCGAGGCGGTGGGGATCACCAGCGGTGCGCTGTATCGACACTTCAGCGGGAAGCAGGATCTGCTCTTCGCCGCGGTCGAGGACACGGTGGAGCGACTCCGAACCGTCTGGGCACACCCGGACCACTCGCTCGAGGAACTACTCGATGCAACGTGTGCGCTGGTCACGCACGGACCACACCTCGGCGTCCTGTGGGCGCGGGAGATCACCCACCTCTCGGCCGACCAGCAGCGCGAGCTGCGAGCGCGAGTGCTCGCCGCGATCGAACCCCTACGGTCGGCGCTCGCCAGGGAGCGGCAGGACCTCTCCCCCGACGCGGTGGACCTGCTGCTGTGGGCGGCGGTGGGCGTCATCGGCAGCGCCGGGTTCTACGCTATGAAGCTCGATGCTGACAAGCAACAAGCCCGCTTGCTCGAGGGCTGTCTCGCGGTGTGCCGCAACGTCACGGTCGCCGCCGTCGACGCCGCGCAGGAACTCGATTCGACCCTCCCGCTCCCGGGTGCATTGCTCCCGGCGTCGAGACAAGAGGCGATTCTCGCCGCCGCGACCCGGCTGTTCAGCACGCGCGGGTATCAGGCGGTCGGTGTCGACGACATCGGCGCCGTTGCCGGCATCACCGGCGCGACCGTCTACCACCACTACCCCAACAAGTCGGCCATCCTGCGCGCCGCGCTGCTCAGGGGGCTGCAGGCGATGCTGTTCGACCTGTCGGGTGCCTTGGAGAGCTCGACCACGCCGGCCGACGCGCTCGCCAAGCTGGTGCATTTCTACACTCGCACCAGCGTCGAGCATGGCCAGGTCATCGCCGCGCTCCGGAACGAGGCCATCAACCTTCCGGCCGAGGAACGACGAAGCCTGATGCACGCCCAGGTCGACTACCTCGCCGAATGGGTGGCGCTGCTGGGGCGCTACCGCGCCGAACTTTCCGAGCCCGAGGCACGCGTGTTGGTGGAAGCCACCACCTCCACGATCAGCTCCATACTGGCGATCCCCCACCTGCGACGCCGGCCCACGCTGCGCGCCGAGCTGGAGTCGATCGGCCGAGCGATCCTCGGGCTTCCCGACGAATCCGCCGGCATGCGCTGACCGTCGCGATCTCCGAACTGAATCTGCCCGCCAGTTACTTATGGATTGATACGGGTGCCCGACATGGTCCTCGATCACCGCGATCTACCCCTCGACCACGCGTCATGGCCTAGATGTGACAGGCCCCACACCATCGCTCATCCCCTTCCCGAGCCTCGCCCAATCAAGTACTATCTAATCATCAATTACTTATTGGGACCGGTTCCCGGACCGGTCCGGGGAGGTTTCGCAGCGGATGAGCGAGGACCAGGCGAGGATCGTCGAGCGGCGCGTCTCGATCGGTGGCGTTCGAACCCGGACATTGAGCGTGGCCGGTGAGGGGCCCACCATCCTGCTGTTGCACGGGTTCTCCGACTCGGCGGACTCGTTTCGCCCGTTGCTGGCACGGCTGGCGGAACGGCGTCGACGAGCGGTCGCCGTCGACCTGCCGGGTGCCGGTTACGCCGAATCCCTCGGTCGCCCGGTGTTCTCGTCGCTGGACCGGTTCGCCGACGCGCTGGTGGCCGAGTTCGCCGGCGCGGGTGGTGCCGTTCTCGTGGGCAACTCGTTGGGTGGCCTGGTTTCCTTGCGGGCGGCGGCGCGGCCCGGGCTGCCGCTCGTGGCGGTCGCCGGCTTGGGCCCCGCGGGCCTGGCCTATCACCGCCGCCTCGAGTCGTTCGCGCGCTGGACCGCGTGGCTGGATCCCATGTTGCGGCTGCTCGACTTGATCCCGATCCCGACGTGGTTGGTGCGGCGAGCCGCACAGCGGCTGTACCAACGGCGACTGCTGCGCGGACGCGGCGACGCGGATCTCGCCCGTCGCTACGCCGATCACATCGGGCGACGCGCCCTCGTCGACATTCGACGGGACCTGATCGCCGTCTGCGCGGAACCCAGTCTTCTCCAACCCGAGACGCTCGACGCGATGGCCGTTCCGGTGTTGCTGATCTGGGGCGACCGCGACCACCTCTCCGACGTCGGCGGAGCCCCCACGCTGCTCGATGCGGTCACCCACTCGCGACTGGTTGTGCTCGACGACTGCGGACACTGCCCGCAGGTCGAGTATCCCGAGCTCGTCGCCGACCTGTTGTCCACGCTGCCCACCTCCGCCGCCGGCGGGCAGCCCACCGCACCGAAGATTACCGAAGGAAACCGATGACCACCACCGCATCTCCCGCTGTGGCGACCAACCCCGTGCAACGCGCGGTCGCTCTGGTCGTCAACGGTTTCGAGGTCGCCCGGTACGGCGGCCTGCGAACCGATGCCGCCCACGCGCCCTACGACGTGGCGACCCACCAGCCGGTCTACCGCTTGCGGCACTACTACCCCGAAGACAACACTGCCAACACTGACAACACTGCCGTCGCCACGGGCAAGCCGGTGCTGCTCGTCCCGCCCCTGATGCAGGTCGCCGACGTGTGGGACATCTCGCCGGACACCAGCGCGGTCGCGATGCTACGCGAGCAGGGACTCGATCCATGGGTCGTCGACTTCGGCGATCCCGAAACCGAACCCGGCGGCAGCCAGCGGAATTTCAGCGACCACGTGCGGGCAGTGGCCGATGCCGTCACCCGCGTTCGCGAGGCGACGGGACACGACGTCCACCTCGGCGGATATTCGCAGGGTGGCCTGTTCTGTTACGTCGCCGCCGCCTATCTCGCCGCCGCCCACCTCGACACCACCGCGGTGGCGAGCATCTTCGTGCTCGGTTCGCCGGTAGCGCCGATGCAGGTGGACGACGTGATGCCCGCGGCGCTGTTCTGGGACGTCGTGCGGGCGCCGAGCAACGTCCTCGCGCACACCGGCCTGCCGCGATGGGCGGTCACGCAGATGTTCAACTGGTCCAATCCACCGCGCGCGATCAAGAACGACATCGCTTTCTTGCTGGCCCTGCATGATCGGGAGGCGTTGCTGCCACGAGAGCCGCAACGCAAGTTCCTCAAGCGCGGCGCCTGGATCGGCTGGTCCGGGCCGGCGATCATCGAACTCCTCGACCTTTTCAGCGAGAACCGGTTCGTCGAGGGCGGTCTGGTGATTGGCGAGCGCACCGTAGGCCTGTCCGACATCACCTGTCCGATCCTCACATTCATCGGGGAGTCGGACGAGTTCGCCACGCCGTCGATGGTGCGACGGATCGTGACAGCCGCACCCAAGTCCGACGTGTACGAATGTGTGCTCCCGGTCGGGCACTTCGGACTCACCGTCAGCTCCTACGCCAAGCGCAAGACCTGGCCGGGTGTCGCCGCCTGGGTCCACTGGGCCACCGGCGAGGGGAACCTGCCCGATTACGTCCAGCGCTGTGGCACGCAGGACGTCGAGACGTGCCCGGAGACCGCCGAACGCGGACTCGCCGCCCGCGTCAGCTACGGCCTCGGGTCGGCGGCACAAGCGGGATTGACGTTACCCGGCGTCGCCGCTCGGTACGGACAGTCCGTGGCGTCCTCGCTGCTGGACCGCTCGATCGACGTCGTGACGCAGCTGCCACGAATCGCCCGGCTCGAACGAATGGGCTCGACGACGCGAATCTCCTACGCCGGCATGCTCGACGACGCCGCCCGCACCCGTGGCGGCGACGTCGCATTCCTGTACCAGGACCGGGCGCACACGCACGCCGCGGCCAAGACCCGGATCGACAACGTGGTGCGCGGCCTGCTGTCGGTGGGTGTCCGGCGCGGCGAGCACGTCGGCGTGCTGATGGACATGCGGCCCAGCGCACTGGTCACGGTCGCCGCCCTCAACCGAATCGGTGCCGTCGCCATGCTGCTGCGACCCGGCGAGGACACCGCGCTGGAAGCGAAGCTGGGCCAGATCACCAAGGCAGTAAGCGATCCGGAGCACGCAGCGACGGCACTGCGGCTCGGCGTCGAGGTGTTCGTCATCGGCGGCGGAGCAGAACGAAATCTCGAGCCGGGCGCGATCGACCTCGAGCACATCGATCCGCACGCCGTCACGCTGCCCGGATGGTACCGGGCCAACCCAGGCAGGGCGAACGATCTCGGCTACATCCTGTTCACCGGGCACGGCGCGCAGACCCGCGCCGATCGGATCAGCAATGGCCGCTGGGCCACCTCCGCGCTGGCTGCCTCAGCGGCGGCCGCGCTGACCCCGGCCGACACCGTGTACTCGATCAGCCCGCTGAACCACCCGTCCGGGCTGCTGCTCACCACCGCGGCGCCGGTCGCGTCGGGTGCACGCTTGGCAATGGCCACCGGGTTCGACCCGGCCACGTTCTGGGCGGAGGTGCGCCGCTACGGCGTGACCGTGGTGCCCTACACCTGGGCCATGCTGCACCCGCTGGTGACCGCGCCCACCCATCCGGCCGAGCGTGACCACCCGATCCGGCTCTTCGTCGGCTCCGGCCCGCCCGCGGGGCTGTGGCGGCGGGTCGAGCAGCGGTTCGGTCCCGGCGTGGTGCTCGAGCTGTACGCCTCCACCCGCTCCGACGCGATCCTGGGCAACGTCAGCGACCGCAAGGTGGGCGCGGCCGGGCGGCCGTTGCCCGGTACCCCCACGGTCCGCGTCGTCGCCTACGACCCGGACACCGGGCGGCCCCGCATCGGCGCCGACGGCTACGCCGTACCGGTCGCGGTCGGGCAGACCGGGCTGCTGCTCGTCCAGGCCGACACGCACAGCCAGGTCGGCAATGACGTTGCGCTGCGCGGGATCTTCGCACGCGACGACGCCTGGTAGTCCACGGGGGACCTGTTCCGCGTCGACGCCGACGGCGACCTGTGGTACATCGACTCGCTAGCCGCGCTCGTCGTCACCGAGGACGGCGTCGTGTCGCCACGACAGGTCGAGCACGCGCTCGGCGAACTCGACGCCGTCGACCTGGCCGCGTGCTACCCGGTCGTGGACGCGGTGACCGGCGCCGTCAGCGCCGAGGTCGCGGTCACCGTCCGTGAGGCGCAGACGCTTGCCGCAGAATCGTTGAATTCGGCTCTGGAGCGGATCGAGCCGGGCGGGCGGCCCGACATCGTGCGCGTCGTCGAGGAGATGCCGGTCACCTCGTGGTATCGACCGTCGATCACCGACCGCACGGTCGAGCGCGCCGGACAGGCGTGGCGGCTCGATTCCGCGAGCGGCGCGTATCGCGCGTTCGGCAGGCCCCGATCCTCCGCAGTCCGGTCGGCCAAGGAATCTGCCCGGTAAGCACGCGGCGCGGGTTCCGGTCCGATTCCGTGACTGCCCGGCGGTCGACCGACTGCGGGGTTCCCAGCGCGGAATTTCGCCCACACCACCACCGGCACAGCTCTATGTCATCCAAAACTAGGCCATGTGTTCGACGACAGTCGCATGTCAGTAGCCCGTTGACACTGTAAGTAATTTGCAAATAGTGTCTCGGGCATCATCTAGACCGACGTGGGAGGGAAGATGAACAACCAAGCGCGCATCGCCGGAGTCGGCATGGTGCCGTTCACGACGCCCAGCAAGGCTCAGACCTACGACGTGATGGGCGAGCAGGCGGCCAAGGCAGCATTGGCCGACGCCGGGATCTCCTACGACCGGGTGCAGCAGGCCTTCGCGTCCTACATCTACGGCGACTCGTGCAGTGGCCAGAAGGCGCTCTATCGGGTCGGCCTGACGGGCATTCCGATCATCAACGTGAACAACAACTGTGGCAGTGGTTCCACCGCGTTGTTCCTCGCCCGACAGCTTGTGGAGAGCGGCGCCGCCGACTGTGTGCTGGCGGTCGGGTTCGAGCAGATGCAACGCGGGAAGCTGGTGCAGCACTGGATCGATCGGCCCACCCCGTTCGTCGAGTTCGACGGGTTGGTCGAGGAGATTCAGGGTGTCGATCCGGTCGCCCCGATGGCGGCGCAGTACTTCGGCGGCGCCGGGCGGGAATACGCCGAGAGGTACGGCATCGAAGCCGAGACCTGGGCGATGGTTTCGGTGAAGGCCCGCAAACACGCCGCGAACAACCCCTACGCGGCGTTCCGCGATCCGGTGACCGTGGGCGAGGTGCTGGCCTCGACGCGTATCTCCGGGCACCTGACTCGGCTGCAGTGCTGCCCGCCGACGTGCGGCGCGGCCGCGGCCGTCGTCATCTCCGAAGACTTCGCACGCCGGAACGGGCTGCGCACCGATGTGGTGATCCGGGCGCAGGCTCTGGTGACCGACACCCCCGAGGTGTTCGAGGACAAGACGATGACCCAGGTGGTGGGCTACGACATGTCGAAGCGGGCGGCCGATCTCGTGTACGAGACCTCCGGCGTCGACCCGGAGGACATCGCGGTGGCGGAGGTGCACGACTGCTTCACCACCCATGAGGTGCTGGCCTACGAGGCGCTGCGCCTGACGCCGGAAGGCACCGCGGAGAAGTTCGTCCGCGACGGTGACAACACCTACGGCGGCCGCGTGGTGGTCAACCCGTCCGGTGGCCTGCTCGCGAAGGGCCACCCGATCGGTGCGACGGGCCTCGCCCAGTGCGCGGAGCTGGTCTGGCAGCTGCGCGGACAGGCGAGCGGCCGTCAGGTGGAAGACGCGCGACTTGCGTTGCAACACAACGTCGGTCTCGGCGGCACCGCGGTGGTCACGCTCTACGAGAGCCTCGGCTGACCCGGGCGGACTTGGACCCATCGACCGAGCGAGAAGGAAGACCCAACATGGAAATCGCATCGATCATTCGCAAGAGTTGCTCGCTGTATCGAGGCAACGTCGCGGTGACGTTCGAGGGGCGCAATCAGACCTACGCCGAGCTGTCGGACCGGGCGTGCCGGTTGGCCAACGTTCTGCTCGGGCTCGGCCTGCAGCCAGGCGACCGGGTGGCGGTGCTGGCCGACAACCAGCTCGAGACGATCGAGCAGGCCGCGGCCATCGCGCTCGCCGGGCTGGTGCGCTGCCCGATGTACACGCTGAACACCGCAGCCGCGCATGGGCACATGCTCGGTGACGTCGGCGCCAAGGCGATCATCGTGCAGGACAAGTACGCGGCCGATATCGCCGGCGCGCAGGCGGACCTGCCCGAGCTCGCGCACGTCATCGTCATCGGGGACGGCAGCGCTGCCGGGGGCGGAACCGACGTCGGGGCCCCGCGCTACGACGCTCTGCTGGCCGCGGCGTCCGACGCGGATCCGCAGATCATGGTGAGCCCCGATGCCGATCACATCATCCGATTCTCGGCCGGAACCACCGGTAGGCCGAAGGGCATCTTGCACACGATGGCGGGCTGGCTGGCGATGGGCAACGAGTTCGCCTTGACCCTGCCCCGGCTGGACGAAGACGACGCGTTTCTGGTGGCGTCGCCGCTCTCGCATGCTGCGGGACTGATGATCTGGCAGGTGCTGGCCGCCGGCGGCCGTTGGGTGATCATGAGTGCGTTCGACCCGATTCGGTTCCTGCAGACCATCGAGCGGGAGAAGTGCACGCTCACCATGGTCGTGCCGACGATGGTGGGGATGCTGGCCGCCACCCCCGGTGCCGACGCCGTGGATCTGTCCAGTCTTCGGGCCGTGTTCTACGGCGCAGCGCCCATCTGCGAGAAGGATCTGCGGGCCGGAATCAGCCTGTGGGGCAATATCATGTATCAGGTGTACGGCCAGTCCGAGGCGCTGCCGGCCGCCATCCTCACGCCCCGCTTCCATCGCCTCGGTGGCTCGGCGGAGGACCGACGGTTGCTCACGTCGACCGGGCGGCCCACGGTGAACACCGTGATCACCATCCGCGACGACGACGACCACGTGCTTCCCGTCGGTGAGGTCGGCGAGATCTGCATTCGGACCCCGGGTGCGATGAAGGGCATCTGGGCGAACCCCGAGGCGACCGCCGAGCGGTTCACCGCGGACGGCTCGGTGCGCACCCGGGACATGGGCTATCTCGACGAGGAGGGCTTTCTGCATCTGGTCGACCGCAAGGAAGACCTGATCATCTCCGGCGGCTACAATGTCTGGCCGCTCGAGGTCGAGAACGCCCTGTCCGCGCACCCCGACGTGCGGGAATCAGCCGTGGTGGGTGTACCGGACGACAAGTGGGGTGAGGCCGTGTTCGCGGCGGTCTATCTCCGCGACGGCGCGACGGCGACCGCGGACGAACTGATCGCGTTCGCGCGGGACCAGATCGGCCCGGTGAAGAAGCCCAAGCACCTGGTGATCACCGCCGAGCCGCTACCGAAGAGCGTGGTGGGCAAGCTGATTCGCCGTCAGGTCCGCGAGCTGTACGCGAGCGAGCCGGCGCGGGCACGGTGAGCACGACGACCCCACCCTCGATCGAGAGCTTCCGAGCCGACGCACGCGCCTGGTTGGCAGCCAATGTCGCACCGCGACCGC
This sequence comes from Aldersonia sp., assembly GCA_036524855.1. Classification (GTDB taxonomy): domain Bacteria; phylum Actinomycetota; class Actinomycetes; order Mycobacteriales; family Mycobacteriaceae; genus Aldersonia. Next base: position 11,788 of record DATDBL010000255.1, read on the forward strand.
GGCGCACCGAGATTCGATGGGGCGCGGGCAGCGACCGGGTGTCGCTGTTTCGTGACACCTCGGCGGAAGAAGAACGGGCGCAGCTCGAAGCCGTGCGGGCCTGGCAGCGGAAGAAGTTCGACGCCGGGTTCGGTGCGATCAGCTGGCCGGCCGAGTACGGCGGCGCGGGCATGGCACCGGAGTACGAGGTGGTCTTTCGACAGGTGGAGGCCGAATTCGTTACCCCGATGATCGTCGAGGCGCTCAGCATCAGCGTCAACCTGGAGGCCCGGACGATCCTGCACCTCGGGACGCCGGAACAGAAGCAACGGTGGATCCGTTCGCTGCGGCGCGGCGACGAGCTGTGCTGCCAATTGTTTTCCGAACCCGGCGCCGGATCCGACCTCGGGTCGATCGCGCTGCGCGCGGTGCGCGATGGTGACGAGTGGTTGATCGACGGGCAGAAGGTGTGGACCTCCGGTGCTCAGTTCGCCGACATCGGTTATCTCGTTGCACGCACCGACCCGCATGCCGCCCGACAGCGCGCGTTCACGGCGTTTCTGGTACCGATGCACGCGGACGGCGTGACAGTGCGCCCGCTGCGCCAGATGACCGGCGGTGCCGCCTTCAACGAGGTGTTCTTCGACAACGTCCGAATTTCCGATTCGGCCCGGCTGGGAGAGGTCGGCACCGGCTGGGCGGCGATGATGACCACGCTGGCGTACGAACGCTCCGGGGCGGCCGAAGGACTGGGCATGGCCGGCGACGAGTTGGTGGACCGGCTGGTCCGCACCGCTGCGCACAACGGCCGGACGGAGGATCCCGTTGTCCGGCAACGGTTCGCCGAGTTCTACGGCCGAAGTCGGATGCGCAGCTGGCTCGCGGACAAGGTCGACGCGCAGGTGCGCTCCACCGGCATTCCGGGAGCCGAGGGCTCGTTGCTCAAGCTCGCGTACACCCGTGAGCTGCAGGCCGCGGGCGACCTCGCGGGCTCGCTCATCGGCCCGGCCATGGTGGCCGACACCGGCGCGTGGGGCACGTATGCGTGGTCGGCGTTCGTCTCGGGTGTGCCGGGCCTGCGGCTCGGCGGCGGCACCGACGAGATTCAGAAGAACACCGTCGCCGAACGCGTGCTCGGATTACCCAGGGAGCCCCGATGAACCCCGATGCCGCCGAGCGAACCTCGGTCGCCCAGCAACTGCGCGCCGTGGTGCGCGGCTTCCTCACCGCCCGTGTCCCGTCGGCCGAGGCACGCCGGTTTCTCGACCCCGGCCAGCGATACGACGCGACGGTGTGGTCCACGATGGCCGATCAGCTGGGCCTACCGAGCCTCGCGATCGCCGAGGAGTACGGCGGTGCCGGCGCGGGGTGGCGCGAAGTGGCCGTCGTGGCCGAAGAGATGGGCCGAGCGCTGCTGCCGTCGGCGTACTTCGCCTCGGTCGTGCTGGCCGCGGGCGCGATCGCCGCCGCGAAGGACGACGCCATGGCTCACGAGTTGCTCCCGCGCCTCGCGAGCGGTCGGGCCACCGCGACCCTGGCCGCGCTCGACGACGATGGGCGTTGGGACCATGCGACTTTCGCGCTCACCGCGACAGATGCCGCAGACGGATATCGCCTGAGCGGGACGAAGACGTTCGTGTTCGACGGGCGCTCGGCGGACGTCGTCGTCGTCGCGGCGCGCACCGAGCTCGGCGCCAGCCTGTTCGTCGTCGACGGCGCCAGCCCGGGTTTGACGCGGACACCGCTCCCGACTCTGGACCCGACCCGGCCGCAGGCGCGGCTGGAGTTCACCGACGTCTCCGGACGGTTACTGGGTGTCGAGGGGCAGGCCGAGCCCGCGCTCGCCCGCACGTTCGACCTGGCACTGCTGGCCGCGGCGGCGGACGCCCTCGGCGGCGCGGACCGCTGCCTGCAGATGGCCGTCGACTACGCCAAGGAGCGGGTCGCGTTCGGACGACCGATCGGCGGGTTCCAGGCGATCAAGCACAATCTCGTCGACCTGTATCTCGAGGTCGAGTTCGCGCGTGTCGCCGTCGAACAGGCCGCGCAGGCGGCGGATTCGGCGCAGTTCGCAGAGTTCTCGATGTTGGCCAGCCTGGCGTTCGCACAGTGCGCGCAGACCTACGCGCTGGTGGCCACGGAGAACATCCACATCCACGGCGGCATCGGGTTCACCTGGGAACACGACGCGCAGCTGTTCTTTCGCCGCGCCAAGTCGACCCAGGTGCTCTTCGGTGACACCGGATTCCATCACGAGCGCGTGGCCGCGTATCTGCTCGGCCGTACCGATTCCGTGCACTGACCACACCGCACGGAGCCCACCGCCCCGGCGCACGCCACCGGTGCGCGAACCGTTTCAGGCACAGCGAGCCCACGAACTCCCTCGATACCGTGGACCGGCAGGCCGGCGATCGCGCCGCCACGGTCACCATGGTGGCGTCCGTCACCGACCGACGCCGGGTCGGCGCTTCGGTTTCTGAACCGGGTCAAGAATCACTTATCGAACAGTCGGAACATCGCCGAGAAGGTCCTCGGGGTGTCGTCCGTTGCAGGAACGGCCATTTGATTGCGGCCGCAAGCTCGTGCACGTGAGCTACCTCACACGAGCCTTGGCTGATGGTGTCGATTACGCATACAATCTAACCATCGATCACTTCTCACACCGTCACCCCACGAAGGAATCAGCGATGACCGTCATCCACCCCGACACCACCGCCGCCGACGCGAGCGTCACCAAGAAGGACCTGTTTCGGCTCGACGGGAAGGTCGTACTGATCACCGGCGCTTCCTCGGGCCTCGGCGTCGAGTTCGCACGGGCGTGCGCAGAGGCCGGTGCCGACATCGTCGTCGCCGCCCGGCGGGTCGACCGGCTGGCGCAGACCGTTGAAATGGTCGAGGCGACCGGACGCGCCGGCCTGGCGGTCGAGTCCGACGTCTCGAACCCCGACGACTGCCGCGTGGCGGTCGCGGCCGCGATGGACCGCTTCGGCCGGGTCGACGTGCTGATCAACAACGCCGGGATCGAGGACCACGACCCAGCGTCGCGGTTGCCGATGGAAAGCTTCCAGCGCGTGATGGATGTCAACGTGACCGCCTGCTTCGTGATGGCACAGGCCGCGGCCGCGGCGATGCCGGCCGGGTCGTCGATCATCAACGTATCCAGCGTCATGGGTCGCACCACGCTGGAATTCCCGTCCACGGCCTACTCAACCTCCAAGGCAGCCGTCCTCGGACTGACTCGCACGCTGGCACGACAGTGGTCCGGCCGCAAGGGCATTCGCGTCAACTCGCTGCTGCCCGGCTTCTTCCCCTCCGAGATGACCGCCGGTCTGCCGGCCGAAGCGCTCGGCGGTCGGCTAGTCATGGGCCGGCTCGGCCGCCCGGAGGAACTGGCCGCGGCCGTAGTCTTTCTTGCCTCCGACGCCAGCAGTTACATCACCGGCACCGAGATCGTCGTCGACGGTGGTCTGCTGCTCAGCTGAGTCCAGCGCACCGGGGCGCCGGAGGGATTGAGGCACACTTCAACCGCCTGAGACGTCGCAATCCTCCGGCTGCGGGTCACCCGCCGCTCGTCGCCGGCACACGGTGTGCGAAGTCGCCTCACCCACGGATCGAGTCTGCGGTTATGCATGCCGCTTCGTCGTCGGGCGACTTCGCAGCGCAACTTGCAACCTCGCAGACCGAAATTCCAAATCGCCCTGCGAAGTGCGGCACTTGGGCGGGACCGCTCGAAGAAGGGCCGACGTGAAGGGCTCGACTCGTTCTCGGAACTCGATCAGGTACAGGACTCGTCGAATGCATCACCAATGCCGCCGACGACGACGGACACGTGGTCATAGGGGGCATGGTCACGAGGACGCAGACCGAAAGCTGCTTCCGTGCTGGGCCGGATGGGCCTGACGACTCGGTATGGGCCCGAAACGACGGGATCGGAGTCGATTTCGACCAAGAGTGTGTCGCCAGGCCCACGAGGTCGAATAGCCACCGGGGTCGCGCAGCGCCTCAGCTCAGACGGTGGCTGCCACTTCGGCGGGGGCGGGTTCGACGGTGACCTTGATGGCGTCGCCGTTCTTGACGATCTGGAACGCGTCGAGCACGTTGTCCAACGGGATGTGGCGGGTGATGAGGTCCTTGACCGGTACCTGGCCGGTGGAGATGTATTCGAGCGCGCGCTTG
>DATDBL010000256.1:0-2502 GCA_036524855.1 Aldersonia sp.
GGTGTGCTCGGCGACGAGTTCGCGGACGCGATCCTCGGACAGGCCGTTGACGCGTGCGACGCGGGGAACCTGGATCGCCGCGTAGGCGGGGCTGATGTGCGGGTCGAGGCCCGATCCCGGGCCGGTGACCGCGTCGACCGGTACCGCGTCGGGGTCGACGTTCTCGCGCTCGGCGATCCGAGTGCGCCGCGCATCGACGAAGGCGGCCAGGGTCTCGCTGCTCGGGCCCAGATTCGAGGCCGCCGAGGTCGCGGGGTTCCCGGGCGTGAACGGGTCGTCGTCGGCGACCGATCCCAGTACCCGGGCGTGGAAGAACGGATCCGGTTGTCCTTGCGGTACTTGGGGGTCCACGCCGATGAGGCGGCTGCCGACCACGCAGCCGTTCGCATCGTGCAGCGGTGACCCCTCCGCCGAGGCGGAACCGATGCGCCCAACTCCCCACACCGCGGCGGGATACATCATCCCCACCACCACGGTAAGGGCCAGCAACACCGTGAACCCGGCCCAGGTCTGGCGGAGCAGTCCGATGACGTATCGCATAGCAATTCACCCGATTCCAGGGATGAGACGGACGACGAGGTCGATCAGCCAGATCCCGATGAACGGGGTGATCACCCCGCCGACACCGTAGATCAACAGGGTTTCGCCCCAGCAGCCGCGACGCCGACGACGGGCGATAGCGAACCCCCCGCAGCGACAGCGGAATCAACGCCACAATGATCAACGCGTTGAAAATCACCGCGGACACGATCGCCGACTGCGGCGTCGCCAGATGCATGACGTTCAGGGTGTCCAGCTGCGGGTAGATGACGCTGAACATCGCCGGCAGGATCGCGAAGTACTTCGCCAGGTCGTTGGCCAGTGAGAACGTGGTCAGGGCGCCGCGGGTGATCAGCAGCTGCTTGCCGATCTCGACGATCTCGATCAGCTTGGTGGGATCGGAGTCGAGGTCGACCATGTTGCCGGCCTCCTTGGCCGCCGACGTCCCGGTGTTCATCGCCACCCCGACGTCGGACTGGGCCAGTGCCGGTGCGTCGTTGGTCCCGTCACCGGTCATCGCCACCAGTCGCCCGCCGGCCTGCTCGCGGCGGATCAGGTCCATCTTGTCCTCGGGGGTGGCCTGGGCCATGAAGTCGTCCACCCCGGCCTGATCGGCGATCGCCTTGGCGGTCAGCGGGTTGTCCCCGGTGATCATGATGGTGCGGATGCCCATCGCGCGTAACTGCGCGAAGCGCTCGGCGATCCCCGGCTTGACCACGTCGGAGAGTTCGATGACGCCCAGCACTCGCGCCGTGCCCTCGAACGCGGACGCCACCACCAACGGGGTGCCGCCGCGTTGGGCGATGGCGTCGACCGTGTCGGTCACCGCCGGATCCGGTTGGGCGCCACGCTCGCCGACCCAGCGGGCAACCGCGTCGCCGGCCCCCTTGCGCACCTCGCGGCCACCGCTGTCGAGTCCGCTCATCCGGGTGTGCGCGGTGAACGCGACGAACACGCCGGCGGTCTCGGCGGTGCCGGGATGCGGGTCCAGATGGTATTCGGTCGCGCACAACTCGACGATGCTGCGTCCCTCCGGGGTGCCGTCCGCGAGGCTCGACAGCCGGGCGGTCTCGGCGAGTTCGCCCGCGGACACGCCCGGGGCGGGGTGCAGCGCGGTCGCGCGACGGTTACCGAACGTGATCGTGCCGGTCTTGTCCATCAGCAGCGTGTCGATGTCGCCCGCGGCCTCCACTGCCCGACCCGACATCGCCAGCACGTTGCGCTGCACCAGCCGGTCCATCCCGGCGATCCCGATCGCGGAGAGCAACGCGCCGATGGTGGTCGGGATCAGGCACACCAGCAAGGCGATCAGCATCACCGGATCCGGTTCGCGCCCGGCGTAGGAGCCCATCGGGCCCAACGCGACCACCGCGAGCAGGAAGACGATCGTCAGCGCCGCCAGCAGGATGTTGAGCGCGATCTCGTTGGGGGTCTTCTGCCGCGCCGCACCCTCGACCAGCGCGATCATCCGGTCCACGAAGGATTCGCCCGGGGCCGCGGTGATCTCGACGACGATCCGGTCCGACAGCACGGTGGTGCCGCCGGTGACCGCGCACCGGTCGCCCCCGGATTCCCGCACCACCGGCGCGGATTCACCGGTGATCGCGGACTCGTCCACCGTCGCGATCCCGTCGACGACGTCGCCGTCGCCCGGGATGGTTTCCCCGGCCGTCACGACCACCCGGTCACCGGGACGCAGCGCCGTGCCCGACACTCCTCGACCCGTCCGCCGTCGACGAGCCGGCGCGCGATGGTGTCGCGTTTGACCGCGCGCAGGCTCGCCGCCTGCGCCTTGCCGCGACCCTCGGCCACCGATTCGGCCAGGTTTGCGAACAACACGGTGAACCACAGCCACGCCGCGATCGTCGCGGAGAACAGCGTCGGCTCCGCGATCGCGTAGAGCGTGGTGATCACCGAACCGACCAACACCACGAACATGACCGGGTTGCGCGCCATGTGCCG
>DATDBL010000257.1:0-20665 GCA_036524855.1 Aldersonia sp.
ACCCACCTGCGCGCACTGACCAAACGCGCCTACGGCTACCACAGCCCCGAAGCGCTCATCGCGATGGGAATGCTCACCAGAGGCGGCCTCTGCCCAGCACTACCCGGCCGAAACTGACGACCTCACCAACGATTACCCCCCGGTCACGAGGCGATCGGCGTCACGGACAACCCGGACTGCCGCGCCGCTTCCGCGCCTCGGCGCCGAGGGCGCCTGCGGTGCGGGTCGGCTTGCCACCGGACCACGGACCCCGCGGCCTCAACCCGGGACAAGATCAAACCCATTTGAACAGCGACCGAACTGACCCACTACAACGTCAGGAGATCCTGCCATCATCGAAGCTGCAACTGCTGCGAGGGATCTCCGTCGCGGAATTAAGACGCGGGGGCAGACGCTTCGAGAGGAACTCGTTCCGCCGGTTTTCTATGGATTGCTAGGCCAGTCACATACCTGGAAGAACGCGAATTCCAACCCGATGGCGAACGTTTCGGCGGCAGTAGAAGAATTTGACTTCGATATTCAAACGCCAAGGGAAGGGTTAGATCTCATCTGCATAGCCGATTTGAGTTGCTGGTGGAGGGCGACATTCGTGTTCAACAGCTTCCAGGCGAAGAGACTCTCGCTCGGGTACGCCATGGCTCGCTCGGGAATGCTGGGTTCGAAATCCGAGGGAGTCGAAGATCCACCCCCGCCGGTTCAGGTCTTAATTGCGTCGCTGTGGACTAAGCTTGCGGTGAACGACCGAAGTTTGTCGAATATCGCGGAGGGCTTTCGATTCACTGACACATCGGGTGCGGCCGAGGGGAATGCTCGGTCCTGGCCGCTAAAGGAAATACTCTCACCTCAGGCGTTGCGGGGAGTGGAGATAGGAACTATGCAAGGGCCAGACTGGAAGTTCGCATACGAGTAATAGGCCCGAGACGACACTCAATATCGGCGAAGCGGTAGAGCCCCCGACGCCGGGACCAGAATTCGTTAACCGCTGAGTAGGGAATTAGCGTCCCTTCCTGCGTTTCTTCCGAGTCGATTCATATTGATGACACACTTTGCAGCATGGCAGCTTCACCCGGAAGATCTTCGCCGTCGACCGAAGTCGCCCCGCCCGAGTCAAGATGGCCTTGCCGTTCCTATCGACGAAAAGTACCGCCCCTCGCTCGGCGGAAACATCTCGTCAAGGAACCACTGCGGCAACACATGCTCGTCTGCGCCGCCAGGACCGCCGCAAAGCGCACATGGCGCAACAACGTTGAGAAGTGGCGTTTACTTTCGGTCTATGGGATGGACCGCGCTCACCAAGCGCTGCGTCGCGTTACGACGCGATCGCAAAGGTGTCACTTGGGGCACACCCCATCCCGACACCTCGACCGAAGAATGGACAGCGTCAAAGTAGACTCTGAACCGGCATTGATTGACATATGTCCAATATGATTAAGAGTCTAAGTTGACAGCGGTGCCGGCGCGGGGGGGGGTGGGAGCCGTGAGCGGCGCGCGGATCGGATACCGGCGGGTGAGCACCGTCGACCAGAACACGGCACGGCAGCTCGATGGCATCGAGGTCGACAAGATGTACACCGACCAGATTTCGGGCAAGAACACCGATCGACCGGCACTCGCCAAGCTGATGGATTTCGCACGCGAGGGCGACACCGTGATCGTGCACAGCCTCGACCGCCTCGCCCGCAACCTGGTCGACCTGCGCCACCTGGTCGACGACCTCAACACCAGGGGCGTGACCGTCGAGTTCGTCAAACAGGGGCTCCGCTTCACCGGTGACGACGACCCGACGTCGAAGCTCATGCTGCACATGCTCGGCGCGTTCGCCGAGTTCGAGCGTGAGCTGATCCGCGAGCGCCAGCGCGAGGGCGTCGCGATCGCCAAGGCGGCCGGCAAGTACAAGGGCCGCAAGGCATCGCTCACGCCGGCGCGCGCCGCCGAGCTGGTCGCGCGGATGAATGCCGGCGAGCCGGTCGCCGCACTGGCCCGCGAGTTCGGAGTCAGCCGGCAGACCGCCTACAACTACCGCGACGCCGCGGTAAGCGCCTGAGCTGCACGGCGGCGAGGAACCACAGCGCCCGGGATCTCCCGGATCTCGGCCAGCACATCCCACACCGTCGTCGTATGCGGGCTGGTGGTCGAGCACCTTTCGCGCGCATGTGTGTCTGTTCGAGTCGCTGCTGGCGCGTGAGTACCTGACGTCGGCTTCGACCTGAACTGCCACCTTCACCTGGACGCAGATGCGTGACCCGTCCAGTTCTCCATGGCATTCCTGAGGCCACGCCTGCCAGTTCCGCTCGAAACGGACATCTCCCCTCGCCACGCATGTGGGCGCCTGTAATTGGGGTGTTAGTAAGAAGTGTGCGCTGAGCCGCCAAATGGTTCGACGCAGCGAAGGGTTTCGGACCGGTGCACGCCCCTGCGGTACCGGACCGCGTTTTCGCGGCGGTTGCCGCTGGTCAAGGAGTGTCATGGAGATTCGCTGGTTGCAGGCGTTCGTCGCGGTGGCGGAGGAGCTGCACTTCGGGCGCGCCGCCGCGCGGTTGCAGATGGCCCAGTCGCCGCTCAGCCAGACGATCCGCAAGCTCGAGCGCGACGTCGGCGTCGAGCTGTTCGAGCGCAGCACCCGCAGCGTCGCGTTGACCGCCGGCGGGCATGCGTTCCTGCCGCACGCCTACCGGGTGCTCGAGCGGGAGATGTTGGGACTCTACGTGTCCGGACATCCGCTCAACGGCGTCGAGCACGTGCTCGCCGCGCAGTCCGACACCGCGATCCCGGCGATCCTCGACGGCGACCTCAAGGACGGCACGCAGGTGACCGTCGGCGGCATCCTGGCCTCGGTCAACCGGCGGATCAACAAGAACGGCCTCGCCTGGGCGTCGGCGCAACTCGAGGACCTCACCGGCGGCATCGAGGTGCTGTTCTTCCCGCAGGCCTACTCGGTGTACGGGATGGACGTCGCCGAGGACGCGATCGTGCTCGTCAAGGCCCGCGTGTCGATGCGCGACGACCGGATCTCGTTGATCGCCAACGACCTTGCCGTGCCTGACCTGTCCGCCGTCGGGGTGGCCAAGCCGCTCGCGGTGAGCATCGCGAGCCGAGTGTGCACCGCGGACAAGGTCGGTGCCCTCAAGCGCGTCCTCGCCAGCCATCCCGGCACCTCGGACGTGCACCTGCGGCTGATCACCGGCGACACGGTGAAGACCCTCAAGCTCGACGATGGTCTGCGTGTCACCCCGTCGTCGGCGCTCATGGGCGACCTGAAGGCGCTGTTCGGTCCGAGCTGCCTGGCGATGTAGGCGCTCCGTGCCCGTGAGTGGTGGTTGTGGAGTCCATCTAGTCTAGCTAGGCTGTTGCGGAATCCGCCGTGGGCCTGGTGGCGTTCGCTGAGCAGCTCGGCGTCGAACCTGACGTCTTCCGGTTGCAGTTGGTCGCGAACGATCACGCTGGGCGCCGCGGGCCATGTCATCATCGCGCTCGATGTCGACGTGCGGAAGTTCTCCGAGGCGGACGAGCGGTTGATCGTGACGATCACGAACACTCTCGCCGAGCTGGAGCGGCTCCATCAGCGCACGGAACCCGTCTCCGCTGGCTCATGACAGTCGCGCCGTCATCGTCGGTGTTGGTCGGGATCCTGCGACGAGCAGTCGGGTTTCGAGGTCGGCGATGCGGCGGTCGAGGAAGCGGTTGTTCGAGCGCGCGGCGGCGAGGCGTTCGGTCAGGCCGGCGTTGTGCTTCGCCGTGCCCGCAACCGGCCGTCATCGTGCCGACCACCTTGCCAACGTGCAGATCACCGCGTCACCGTGACGACCAACACACGAATTCACGTCTGCATCGAAAGTGACGGCATCATCGTCATCTTCAGCGACGCCTCGTCGACACGCAGGTCGAACCCGCATCGGGGCGCGCACGATCCGGCGGTGCGTCGGGCCCGGGCGTTCGTCGACGCGTTGTCCGCACTCGTGGACCGGGCCGACACCGCCGTGCCAGGCGATCGTCGACCACGGTCGTTCCCGCAGCGCGGGCACCGGGTCGACAGCCACGTCGCGTGCGTGGGGCAGGCGAGGATCCACGGCCGCAGCCACAGCCGCGGCCAGTACGACGGGGTTTTCGCTCAGGCACCGGCTGTAGAACCGCCGCCCACCACCACGCCGCGGCGGCGGCGGACCCCGGACCGCGTTTTACCCCCCGAAAAGCGTCTTTGAAGTTGCTCCCCACGTTGCTCCCCACACTGCTCCCCACTCCTGTGGGGAGCAGTTTTCCTACTTTGAGCTGCGATTATGTGTTGCTCCCCCTGCTCCCCATCGAGCAGGGCGTAGGTACGCGTAGACAAATGCCGCGGGCGCGTCTTTCAAATCTGCTGGCCATCCATCAACCGGTGCCCAAAAAGCGGTTTATGGATGAACAGATGTGTGCCTCCGCGAAGCCCCCGAGGAGCGGTCGAGACAGCGCACACGAGCGCGGCAACTCGCGGTTCGATCCATGTACGCGACCACGATGCGGTCGGGGAAGCTTTCGTGCCAGCTGTCACACAGCCCTGGATTTCGGACTTTCCTTCATGCGTAGGGCCAGTGCTGCGCGCGACCAGATGGAGGGTGTGTGATCAGCGATCGATGTGCGACACACCGACGGTCGTGCCATTCCCCGTATCGGATACGAGGGCGGCTTACTGTGAGCGCATGCCGAGGCCGAACAAGGGACCGCGTCGAATCATCGCGGTCCGCGCACCCCTGGCTCAGGCCGGTTTCTACGGTGATCGGGCCGAGGAGCTGGGTCTGGAGCGCAACGACTACACCGTGCTGGTCATGGCGCTCGCGCATGATCTCGCGGTCCCGCACTACATCCGTGACCGGGTCGACCTCGCGTCCCTACGGCAACGCCACGAGCAATACCAGCTGGGTCTCGCGTTCGACTCGGCCACTCTCGCGCGGGACCGCGTGGGTTCCTCGCGGGAGCCGGACGCGGGGGTCTCGTTGGGTGATCGCGCCCATATCACGATGCGCACCCCGATCGACCAGTACCAGGTCTACAAGCGTCATGCCGACGAGCTGGGGCTGGACGTCGGCCCTTACGCGGTGGCCGTCCTGGCGGTCGCGCACAGGCTTCCCGTCCCGGGTTACATCGTCGACCGCGCTGATTCCGCTGGCTGGGCGCGTCGTCAGCACGGATTCGCTCTTGCGCTTTCCCCCGACGTCGAATCGACGCGGTTGGTGGGCGCATGAGTCCGTAGACGACGAAGGACCCCCCGAAGCTTGCCCGGCCGCTGGGGGTCCCTCGCGAATTTCTTCTAGCCATCCCCGCTCGAACCACCGAGAGGAGGGCCGAATCGTGGACGCCTTCGACAGTGTAACCCGAACATGCCTCGGATCTCCTGCATCCCGCGTCGTGTCTCGGGGTATTGCATGACCCAGCCTTCGCGTTCGGGGCATATGTCCTCGTTCGATCGCGTGCGTGACGCGGTCGAACAGGAGGGGATGCGCCCTCGCGGGGCAGACCAGATGATGGTCCGATGCCCGGTTCATGCCGACCGCGAGGCGTCGCTGGCGGTCCGCTGGGTTTCTGGTCGTGACAACGACGGCATGGTGTTGTTGCACTGCCATGGGTGCAAGGCGGCGCCAGCGGAGATCGCCGATGCGCTGGGATTGACGCTCGCGGACCTGTTCGACCATCCCCTGCCGAAGCGGGATCCTGCTGATCGGGTAGGCCGCTCGCCGAGAGCCCGAACCAGTGGGCGGCGGCGCCCGAAGGGGGGTCGGCTGCCGGCGATGCTGTCGGCGGCGCCCGGGCCCGAACTCGCCCACGAGTGGGTGCTCGTGGACACCTACGTCTACCCCCCCGACGCCGGTGGGACGATCGTGGAGGTGCGGCGCGAGGAGTGCACCGCGTGCGGGCGGCGTCACAAGAACTTCCCCCAGTCTTACATCGTCGACGGGCGCCGACGTAACCGCAAGCCCGCAGGGTTCACCCCGGTGTTGTACCGGCTGCCGCGCCTGGTTCAAGCGTTGGATGCCGGTGAGCGGGTGTGGATCCTCGAGGGTGAGAAGGACGTTCGCACCGCCGAGGAGCTCGAGCTGGTCGCGGGGACCAATCTGGGGGGAGCGGGGGGTTTTTCCGGTAGTTTTCCGGCGTCGTCGGCTCCGATGTTCGCGGACGCGGACGTGGCGGTGGTCCTCGACCGCGACGACGCCGGATGGAAGCGGGGCATCGAGTTGGCGTCGCTGCTCGGCGGTGCCGGAGCCAGCGTGCAGTTACTGCTGCCGGCGACCCCCGTGCCGAAGAGCGACTTCACCGATCACGTCGCGGCTGGTCTGTGGTCGAAGGACGACCCGTGGGGTGGTCTGGTTCCGGTGCGGGCCGGCGAGGTCACCGCACACGTGTACTCCGCGGAGGTGCGCACCAAAGCTCACGCTGTCGAGGTCGCGCTCGAGCAGGCGACACTGCGGTCGGATCGCGCGTCGGCGGCCGAGCCGGGGTCCAAAGAGTCGGGGGAGGAGTCCGAGCGCGCGCAGCGGTGGGCGGTCGAGGCGGAGCGGCGATTCGAGCCTCTCGCGGACCTGGTCGATCGGGTGCGGCGGCAGGCCACCGAGGAGGGTACCGATTGGGTGGGTGTGGCCGTCGACGAGGCGGTCGAGGCGTGGCGGCAAGCGCGGGTGGCGGCGCGGGCGACGTTCGAGCTTGTGGGGATGGCGCTGCCGCCGCTGCTGCAGGATCCCGAGCCCGACCCGGAACCGGAGCCCGATGACGCGGAGGCGCCGGACGGTCCGGGGTTACCGCATTCGGAGGCGGTGGCCCGCGGCGACGCGATCGAGGCCCACGAGGCCCACAGCGGCGGGGCATTGCGGTGGGGTCGCAGGATCGTGGCCCCGGTGTACCGGATCGCCGACGGCAACCTTGTCGAGATCGTCACCAACGCGAAGACCGGCGAGCAGCAGGCGAAGCTGGTGCTCGGAATCGACGCGCGTGTGGTGGAGATGGAGTACCTCGAGGACACGGAGTCGAGCCCGGATGTCGACGAGCCACGGTTGCAGGGCCGCGAGGAGATGGAGGGCCAGGCCGAGGCGAATCCACCGCCGACCGAGGAGCTGACCGCGGTTGTGATCGGCTACACCCACCCCGACAGCGGGGAATTCCAGCTGCGGCGCATCCCGGCGAAGGAGTACAAGGACTGCGGGTGGATCGAGTCGCTACCGGGGCCACCGCAATGCGATTCCCGTCCGGCGGGGTTGGCGAAGGTGCGCGATGCGCTCAAGGCGGCGGGCGGATGGAATATCCGGCGGGTCGTTCGGTACCGGTCGACGGGGTGGCGACGGGACGACGCCGGGGCGTGGTTCTACGTGCACGCCGGGGGAGCGATCACCGCCACCGGCGCCCGGGTGGCGCCGGTGTTGTTGACCGGCCCGCTGCGCATGTTCGACCTACCCGCACCCACGGTGGACCCGACCCGGATCCGGGAGGCGTTCCTCGGGCACTCCGGGGCGATGCTGGACCGCTTTCCTGTGCGCGTGGCGGCGCCGCTGCTCGGCCACGTGTTCCGATCCGCGCTGGGACCCAACCCGTGGTTGCTGACCCTGGTCGGATCTCCGGGCAGCTGCAAGACCTCCCTCGCCAGCCTGACCATGCACCACTGGGGCGAGAAATGGGACCGCCGCCGCCCCGCCACCAGCATGTCCGGCAACGGCGACACCCTCAACGCCCTACGCATCAAACTGAATTCGTCCAAGGACGCGCTCTACTGGGCCGACGACGTCGCACCGACCAAGGACTTCGGTCTCGCGCAACGCGCGCTCGAGGAATTCGCCCGAATGGTCCACAACGGCGAACAACGATCCCGCTCGACCCGCGACGGACTCGGGATCCTCGACGGCACCGCGCCGCGAGCCTCGGCGATGGTCACCTCGGAAGTCATGCCGCGCCCCGGTTCCGCGGCCGAGCGCATGTTCGTGGTGCCGTTGCAGGGCGGCGAGATCGACCTCGACGCGATCAAGGCGTTCGACGACTACTCCTCCCGGTTCGGGCGGGCATTGACGCTGGCGTCGTTCCTGCGGTGGCTGTGCCCGCGGCTCGAACAGGTGCGCCGCGACGCGTTCGCCGAGGCAGACCGCTACGCCGCCGAGTTGCGCGCCGGCGGGGAGACCGTGCGCCGAGCCGAAGCGCTCGCAGCGTTGTGGGCGGGCTGGTGGACGATGCTGGAGTTCCTCGTCGACACCGGCGCGTTGACCCGCGACGAAGCAGACACCGTCGGCGACCTGGTCGTGGTCGGCCTGGTCGGGGCGGCCGAGGCCGCCACCGACCCCGACATGCCGATGCGGGCGGGGGCGCGGGCGCGGGAGCTGATCACGCACGCGTTGGCGACCGGGCTCTGCTACGTCGACGACGTCGAGACGGGGACCGCCCCGGCGTGGCCGCTGGCCGGGCAGTTGGGGTGGCGGCGCTCGGTCGTCGGGCACGACCAGACCACGCGGGAGCCGCGGTGGCGGGAGGAGCCGCGCGGGGTGCGGGTCGGGTACGTGGTGGCGCATCCGCGGCACGGTGAGGAGCCGCAGTTGCTGATGGAATCCACGGCATTGGAGCAGGTCCTCAAGGCGTCGGCGCAGACGATGACCGATGCCCCACAGCTCGACCGCGGCACGGCCAAACGGGCGCTCTACGACGAGGGCATCCTGATCGCCGAGCAGTGCGAGGGGCGGATGCCGCGCTACGAGGTGCAGCGGCAGATCCGCTGCGAGGACCGGCGCAAGCGGATGGTCGCGTTGCGGTTGTGGCCGCTGCTCGGGAACGACCCGCGCGACGGGTCCGACCCGTGGCCGCTGCCGCCACCGCCGGGTCCCGATGCTGGGGGAAGCGGGGACGGTCCGGGTGACGGATGCGGTGGGGCAGAGGAACTGCCGGGGTTGTTCGCGACGCTGTCGGCCAAACCCTTCGATCCAGGTGCCGGCGTAGGGTCGGCGGAGTCCGCAGACATGGGGCAGAGCCTGACCAGCTCCGCCGAGGATCACGAGGAGTTTCCCGTGGGGCACTACGAGGATGCCGAGGGCTATTCGGCTCTCGGTGAGCACGTCTCACCGGTACGCCGGTGCGTGCTGTGTGGCAACGACAGCGCTGGCTGGACGTTCGAGGGCATGGTGATGCATCTACCGTGCTGGTTCACCAGCACCGCAGCCAGCCGCGCGGCCGCGACCGGGCAGAAACCGGCACAGAACTCGGCCATCCACACCCGGACCGCCCACACGCCGGGCACCGGGGTCGAGGACGCCGGATCCGATGTCGCGGACGCCGAACCAACACCGGTGCAGGTGCCGGCAGCGGTGCCGGCAGCGGTGCCGGCACCTGCACCGGCAGCGGCCTCCGAGGCCCGACCCCAGCCCCCCGCGGCGGCGGAACCCGCTGCGAACGGAGGAAAGGCGGTGTTCACCGCGCCGGCAGCGGTGCTCGACGTCACCGGAATCTGGCTTGCCGACGGTACCCACCGGCCGATACCCGACGAGTTGAGCCACGTCGGTCATGTCGCGGCGTTGGTGAGCGAGCTGCAGCTGGGGGTGTGGACCAACGACCGGTGGGCTGCGGCCGGGCAGATCTGGGTTACCGGCGCGATGGCGCAGCGGTTCGGCATCGACACCGACGGCATCGGCAGGCGCAACCGCAGCGACAGCCTGCGCGCCTTGACCGCCGAATTGCCGTTCGTGACCGACGCGTTGGCTCAGGGCTGGCAGATCGGTGGCGGCAAGAACGGTGGAGACCGGCTCGGTACATGGACACGGGTGTGGCGCGGTGAGAATCGCGGCGTCTGGGTGGTTCTCATGCCAGGTCTCACCGATTCCGCCGACGAGCTGCCGATCATGGCCGGTGACCCGGCGCCGGCGACGATCGCTCGGCGGTTGGCGCTGTTCGCCGACGCGTTGCGGTTCCCGTGGACGATCAGCCCCGCCGTGACCGGCATCGACCTGATGAAAGCGGCGCGACCGAAGAACTGGAGGGAAGAGTTCGCCCCAGCCGACAAGGACGCACCGACGTCGCGGATCACCCCGTTCGGCGGTGACATCGATTGGTCACGGCCGGTGACCGCCGACGAAGCGAAGTGCCGATACGTGCACGCATACGACCGCGGTGGCTCCTATCTCGCGGCGATCGCCGGTCTCGAGCTGCCCGTCGGGGACGCGACCCACTATCCCGATGGGCGGGAGTTCGACCGCAAGGTGCCCGGGTACTGGCTCATCGAGATCGGTGACTGCGCGGACTGGCGCTACCCCCATCCGCTGAACCCGTTCGGGCATGCGTTGTCGGAACCGAAGTGGGTGACCACGCCGGCGTTGGAACGGGCCCGCGGGCTCGGGTACGAGCCGGAGATTCTCGAGGCGTGGGTGTGGCCCAGCCACGGCCGAGTCCTGGTGCCGTGGCAGAAACGGGCCGCCGACGCCCGCGGCGCGCTCGACATCGACGACGTCGACGCGCAGGCGGCACGGGACCAACTCAAGGTCATGTACACCCACACCATCGGCATCCTCAACAGCCGCATACACCTCGCCGGGCAAACCGGTTTCTCCCCACAGCGGCACTTCCACATCGTCGCCAAGGCCACCGCGAACATCATCTATCGAATCGAGAAAATCGGTCGCGAACAGGACAGGTGGCCGGTAGCGGTGCTCAAGGACACGATCGTCTACGTCTCCGACGACCCGAACCCGGTGACGGCGTGGCCCGGTGGGCCAGAGGTGTTCGGGCGCGGACTCGGCCACTACAAGTGGGAAGGTTCCGCGCTGCTCGCTGAGTACCGGCAACTCCTGACCGGACCCGGTTACAGCACCGAAGTGAAAAAGACTCTGACCACGCGATGGGACCCAGCGGCGGGACCGTCCCCCGGTGATCGGTGATGCCCCGCAGAGACCGGCCGCTCACACCTCGGGAATACCAGCGGATCTCCGATATCGTCGTCGATGGCGGCCACGGGTCGATCGTCGACAAAACCGTCGACGTCGCGAAGGCCGCGCGGGAGCTCGGCGTCACCCGGGCACAGGTTCAGCGCGTGCTCGACAGCGAACACGCCGCCGGCAACAACGTGCTGTTCCGGTTCTCGACAGGCCTGCCCGGCGACGTCTCCGGCCGCGCCGACCCCAGCCTCGTGCGCGACCAGCTGATCGCGGCCTACGGGCCCGGGCGCCGCGGCGCCGCGATCGACACCCGGTCCGCGGCGAAGGATCTCGGTGTCACGCAACGCACCGTGGAACGGTGGATCGCCGCGGAGGGACGACAACGCGCGACACCGAAGCCGGCCTCGCTGCAACGACTGGCCACCAGATCACGGCAGAGCGCCACGACCAAGCGCGGCCGCGCCGCCGCGGTCGGACGCATGCGAAACACCGCCCAAGGCAAAGCGAAAGCCAAGTACGGCGGCAAACTCACCATCGACGGGCACCAGGGCGTGGTTGGCGACCCGAAATACCAACGGTTTCGGGCGATCACGCTGGAGTTGAAGCCCGATGAGGTCGAGAAAATGTGGTCGGCGTACGAAGCCGGCGGACAGAAAGCCATGATGGATTGGATCATCGGACGCAGTAACGACTATGTCCAAGGCTGGGTCGTGAATCGGATCGACGACCTACGGTGGCAAGACTGATGCCCGACCGACAACGCAGCGCCGGGCCACGGTGGACCCGGAAAAGGCTGGTCGACACGCTCGCAGCCTGCTACGGCCGGACACCGCGTGGCGCGGTCCGCGTCGACGCGGTCGCCGAGGACTTCGAGGTGACCCCCCGGACGGTGCAACGCTGGATGCACGGCCAGAACCGGCAGAACGCGCACATCCCCGAACGCCGCTTGGCGCAGTTGATGTTCGGGGATGCACAGTCCGAGGTTCGCCGGCTCCAGCAAGCGGCCTACGCCCGCGAGGCGATCGCGCAGATCGCGCTACCTAAGCAGCGTGGGATCCTGCCGGCGTGGCGCGACCGTGGGTGGCTGGACCCACACGTCGTCGCCGTGATCGCCGTGCACGCCCGACCCTGGCGGCAGGTCGTCGTCAGCAACGGCACCGCACGCTCCCTGGAAGAGCTCCGCCGACGCGGCGACATCCTCGACATCACCACCCTGCCGACCCGGTTTCACGCCGTCGTCCTCGCGAACGAAGTGATGGCTCTCGTTCAGCCGTGGCGGATCCACCCGAGCACGACGCGCCTCACGCAGGGCCGGTACCAGGTCTTCGCTCACGACGCACCACCGGTCGACCTGTCCGTGCTCGCAGTCAGCCACGGACTCCGATGATGCCGGCCCGGCCGAAGGCAAGAGGATCCTTATGGATGGCAACGAGGATGCGAGCCGAGGTAACCGGTCGCGGCATCGGCGCCACCGCAGGGCCAGGGTGGGCCCTCTCGGATAATCGAGGTCAGGACAGAGAAAGGCAGATCAACCATGAACGACGAGACACCGGTTGGGGGGATTGGGGTGGAGGACCGGTTGGCGGCGATCTTGTCCGAGTTCGACGTCGGCCCTGACATCGACGCCCCACGGGTGCGGTTCGATGTCGGCTACCGCCACGGGCACGACGCCGACAGGGATGACGAGCCGGAGGGATGACCGTGATCGACGGCGTCGGCCCGACACCATGGGCGCGAGTCAAGGATCCCCGACCACTGCCCGCACCGGTCAACCCCGTCGCGATGCAGCGGTATCTGGCGAGCGTCGACGACGACACGCTCGCCCGGCTCATCCGTGACCACCTGCTACCGCCGGCCGATCAGGGTATGCGGCCGCGGTGGCGAACGCTGTGGAGCGCGTTGACCCTCGATCCCGACCTGCACAGGCGAGCCGACGACATCCTCAACGAGTTCCTCGACCAGGCCGAGGACGCGCTGGATCACGGTGACGCCGACCCCGCCACGATCAAACGGATCGACGCGTTCCACACGCGCTGTGAGGACGCACTCGACCGGATCGGTCACGGCACCGACGACACACGACCCATGGCATGGGCGGGTGCTGCAGCAGCCCAACATAATCCGCGCTCCCAGCAGGTGATCGACGAACTCGTCACCGCCATCGCGCGCCACCGCGCCGACCAAGACAACGTCGCGCTGTGGACCACACTCGACGAAGTTCTCCGACAGATGCTCGGCACCAGCGCCGCCGCAGCCGACATCCCGGTCCGCTCGTCGCGGACACGATCCTGACAACAGGCGGCCCATTACCACCCCCTGGCGGCGCGACGCATCGCGAAGGCCCCGCGGCGGGGAGTCGCCGGGTTCCTTGTTCGGATGGGCGCGGCGTTCCAGGCGCCCGGCCCGGACCCGAACATCGGATCTAGTATAGCCCGCTTGACTCTGTCGTCTAGCACGCTATACTAGCGGTATGACGAAGGCCCCCCCGAAGGGCGCGACCGATTCCGCAGCGAGGAAATCCTCTGCGGCGCTACCTACTCCCTGTGGTGGAAAGGCGAGCACCGGGGCCGCGAGGCGGGATACACCATCCTCTACAACTACAACGCCAAGCCCGCGGCGGTGGCGGGACGCACACTCGACCTGGACATGGCACGCCGCACCTTCGACGAGATGGAACAACTCGCGCAGCAGCGCCGCGACGAACTCGCCGTCCTCGCCGCCACCGAGGTGGTCGTCGACGCGGCCGCACCCACGCGGACACCGGCCACAGAGCCGCAGGCCACAGAGCCGCAGGCCACCGAGAAGCAGGTCGCCTACGCCTTGCGCCTCATCGCGTCTCGCATCGGGTACGGCCTGCCCGATCATCTCGCCCGTGACCGCGCCGACCTCGTGTGCATGACCCGCAGCGAGATCTCCCGACTCATCACGATCTTGAAGGAGCAGTACTGATGGCGACCGTGCTGCTCACCGCGCGGCGGGTGGAGAAGATCGCCGCGACACTCGAGACGGCAGGCGACGACTGGGAGGCCGTGGCCGCCGGCATGGACATCGTCGCCGAGGTGATGCCCGGCGATGCGATCACCCGCGACCGGGTACGCCTCCACAGCGGGTGGGCAATGGAGGTCAACGAAGGCACGGAGGTCGTCGCCTGCCCGCCGATCATGTACCGCACCGAGACTGGCGAATGGCGGGCAGTAGGCTGGTCCACCGCATCGGAGGATCAGATCTACCGCCCGAGCGGCGTCGAGTGGGACCCCGACGCGGGGGTGCACGTCCTCGCCGGCGTCGAAGAGGGTCGGGATTTCCGTCGTGACCGGGCGCTACGCCGGGTCGCAGCGGCTGCGGCCGCAGCCGCCGATCGTGACGATGCGATCCGCGCCGCTCTGCAGGTCGGCGCGTCGGTGGCGGAGATTGCCCGCGCCGCCCGCGTCACGACGAAGCGTATCTACCAGATACGAGACCAGCAGTGACTTTGATCAGGGGGAACCGACCTCGATCTCGTCGATATGCTCGCTGCACGGCCCGCGCGACCCGCTACCGATCGCGGCCGTGGACCGGGGCCCCCGGCGACGCAGCGACCGCGGGCGGTTCGCGGTGGGAGCGGGCGATCGCCGCCCGCGGGCTTTGCTGCCGGCCGCGGTCGCGATCGTGCTCACGTGCTCACCCTCACGTCCGGGCCGTGCGGGTTGGTCTGCATCGCGCTGATTTCGCGTTCTGTCGGGTGAAAGCGCTGGCGTTACGCGCGATCCTCGATGAGGTGTCCGACAGGACCGGCCGATACGACGGTGCAACGCCGCCGCAGCAAAGACAGGAACCGGCTGAGGGTCCAGGACCGTAACCAAGATGACGTGACCGACGAACTCGTCGCTGCCGTTGCGCGTACCGAGAACGACCTGGTCGGCGCACGCCCCGGGGATCGCGGCGTAACCCTGAGATCCGTCCGCGAGGGTTCACCACCGGCAACCACACGCAGTTGAGTTGTCGCCGAATCGCAGAAAGTGGCACCGAGCAGCAGCCGTTCTGCCCGGTGGCAATCCCGAAGGTTACATGGCCGATTCGTTGGGCTGAGCCGACACTCGCACGCAACCCGTGATTCAGGACTGGCCGGGGGGCTCGGCTCCGCTACCTGTGCCGGGTCCCCGGCACAGGGTGTGCCGGGGTGAAAGATGTTGCTGTGCTGCGGTTTATATGCAGGTCAGGGGGTATAATCGGGCTGTCCGTCAATGGTGGTGGGTTTGACCAGCCCGCCGTGTCGAAAGGGGATTTGTCGTGTCCGATTTATTGACTGCTGTGACTGTGGTGGATGCCTGCGGTCGTGCTGGGGTTCCGGCGTTGCTGGTGTCCGATCCGGGGATGGGGAAGTCGAGTTTGGTGCGCGGGTTGGCGGCGGCGGAGCAGGTGCCGTGTGAGACGGTGCTGGGGTCGTTGCGTGAGCCGGCGGATTTCGCGGGTTTGCCGGTGGTGACCGAGGCGGGTGTGGTGTTGGATGCACCGGCGTGGGCGAAGCGGTTGCTGGCGGCCGAGTCGGGTTATCTGTTCTTGGACGAGTTGACCACGACTGCTCCGGCGACGCAGGCGGCGATGCTGGCGGTGGCGTTGGACCGCACGGTGGGTGATCTGCGGTTGCCGGATCGGGTGCGGGTGGTTGCGGGGGCGAACCCGCCCGACAGTGCGGCGGGTGGTTACGAGCTGGAGCCGCCGTTGGCGAATCGGTTCTGCCACGTCGTGTTCGCGCCGGGTGTCGATGAGTGGCTCGACGGGATGGCGACCGGGTGGGCGGCGCGGCCCGCGTCGCGGGCCGTGGTGGGTGACGTGTTGCACGCGGCGACCGCCAGGAGTGCGGTGATCGGTTTCGCGCGGGCGAATCCGACTCTGTTGGACGGGTTCTCGTCTGCGGCACAGACCGGGGGTGCGTGGCCGTCGCGGCGTACCTGGTCGATGGTGGCGCAGGTGTTGCCGTTTCTGCGGGACGACGACACCGCGGCGGTGCAGGCGGTGGTGTTCGGTCTGGTCGGGGAGGGTGCGGGGGTGGAGTTCTTGACGTGGCGGCAGAACGCGGACCTGCCGGACCCGGTGTCGGTGATCGATGACCCGGCGTCGTTCGATTGGGGTTCGCGCCCGGATCGGGTGTGGGCGGTGTTGTCGGGGGTGACGGCGTGGGCGGCGGCGCGCGCGACGGTGCAGGATTGGCGCTCGGCGTGGGGTCCGTTGGTGGCCGCCGCCGAGGCCGGTGCCCCCGATGTGGCCGGGGGCGGCGGCGCGCACGTTGGCGAAGGCGCGGCCCGCGAACGCAGCGGTGCCGCGCGCGGCGCGCCGGTTCGCGCCGATGCTGGTGGCGGCGGGCCTGTGCGAGGACGTGGCGGCGTGAGCGGGGTGCGGGCGTTGACCGAGGAGGAGTGTGCGGCGTTCCGGTTGGCGCGGTTGGTGTCTGCCGAACTGTGCCCGTATTTCATGCATGCGTTGTTCGCGGCGGCGCCGGTGGCGGCGCCGGGGTTGGACACGTTCGCGGTGGATGCGCGGTGGCGGCTGTATCTGGACCCGGACCTGCTCGTCGGTGGGCGGGCGTGGCCGACGCCGGTCGCGGGGGCGGTGCTGCTGCACGAGGTCGGGCACCTGGTCCGCCAGCACGCCGAGCGCGCCGAGGGATTGCCGCGCCCGATCGACGCGTCGCGGTGGAACTGGGCAGCCGACGCGGAAATCAACGACGACTTGCTCGCCGCGGGAGTCGGGTTGCCCGAGGGGGTGGTGACCCCGGAGTCGTTCGGGTGTGCGGCGGGCGGGGTCGCGGAGGACTACTACGCGGCGCTGGGTGACCCGTCCTCGCCGTGGGCCGACGACGAGGACGGCGATGGGCAGGGGTGCGGGTCCGGGGCCGGTGGTGTCGCGGTGCCGGGCGAGTTCGCCGCCGACACGGTGGGTGAGTCGGCGGGACTGGACGAGGCCGAGGCGGACCTGGTGCGCCGCACCGTCGCGCACGCCGTGCGTGAGGCCGCTCGCGCGGGGCGGGGCAGTGCACCGGCCGGGTTGCAGCGGTGGGCCGAGCGGGGTTGACCCCGCCCACGGTCGGGTGGGATCGGCTGCTGCGGGCGCTGGTGCGCCGCGCGGTCGCGGACGCGGCGGGCCGCACCGACTACACCTATTCGCGCCCGTCGCGTCGACGGGTGCCCGGTGTCGTGCTGCCCGCGATGCGCTCCCCGTCGCTGGGGGTGTCGCTGGTGGTGGACACGTCGGGGTCGATGAGCGCGGCCGATCTGGACGCGGCGATGAGCGAGACGGTCGGGGTGCTGCGCTCGGCGGGGGTGGCCCGCGACCGGGTGCGCATCCTGGCGTGTGACGCAGGGGCGACCGTCCCGCAGCGGGTGCGCGCGATCCGAGAGGTTCACCTGGTCGGGGGTGGCGGCACAGACATGCGGGTGGGGATCGCGGCGGCGAACGCGGCGCGGCCCGCACCACAGGTGGTGGTGGTGGTGTTCACCGACGGGGACACGCCGTGGCCCGCCGCCCCGGCCCGGTCGCGGCTGGTGTGCGCGGTGATCGGCAACCCGAGTGCACAGACCCCGCCGTGGGCACGCACAGTGCACATCACCCCCGCAGCGTGAGGCCGGGACCGATGGACGGCAACGAGATTCGGCAGTTACGCGGCTACGCGGAGCGGGTGCTCACCGGGACCGGGATCGGGTTGGACGACGCCGAGGCGGTGATCGCGGGCGGGGACACGTCGGCGGTGGCGGTGGCGTTGCGGGCGGGCTGGCGCTGCGCCGCCGACCCGGTACCGGCACTCCCGGCCGCACCCGAGAGCGAACAGGGTGGCGCGCGGTGAGCGTGGAGTGGTTCGACCTCGCCCAGCGGCTGTATGCGGCCCGCAGCGGCGTGCCGGTGCAAAGGCTCGCCTACACCCCGTTTCGCCCCGCAGCGGTGGCGCTGGCGGTGCGGGCGGTGCCGCGTGGCGTGGCGACGACGGTCACCGTGTCTGCGGCGGGGACCGGCGAGCGGGCCGGGTCCGGGCGGGCGGCGTTGCTGTTGTTGGCCGAGTCGGGGTGCGGGTTCGGCGGGCCGGACCCGCCGATGTTGCTGACCGACACCCCCGGCACCGTCGCGGCGTTGGCGGTGCTCGCGCGCCGCCACGCCACCGATGCGGATCCCCGCGTCGGCGCGGCGGCGGCGGTGTGCGGCTGGTGGGCGGAGCGGGCCGCGCATCCGGGCACGTCGGTGGTGGTCGATCTGGTCGCGGCCTCGCGTGCCCGCTACGTGCTGGGGACCGACCCGGGCACCGAACACCGTGCGGGGGTGTGGCGGCGCTGGCTCGGTGTCACCGACGACTCGTGCACCGGCCTGCACGAGTGGGCCGCGAAGATCGGTCACGGCCCGCTGCTGCCGATGTTGGCGAGCGTGCACGACGACGACCGGTACAGCTTCGGACGGCGCCGTGACGCGCTGCTGGCGGGATACGACTGGTCTCGACCGGACACCCCCGCCGTCGCGGCGCTGGGGTTGCGGTCGCGCTGCGAGAGCGCCGAGTTGTGGGAGGCGGCGCTGCTGCACGATCCGCTGTGGCGCCACCGTGCCGTGCACACCGGGCACGTCACCCTCGGCACCGTGGCCACCAGCACCGCCCCGGCGCGTCGCCGCGGCGCGGCGGTGGTCTGCGACCGGCTCGACTCGCGGTTGCGGGCCGGGGCGCAGGTCTGCGGGTGGGCGGGGTCGCTGGACACCGTTCCCTACGACCGGTTCCACGCCGAGGTCCGTGCCGCCGACGTGGCCGCGGGGCGGCTGGTGCTCGAGCTGTCCGGGATCGGCGCCCACGCCCCCGCTGCGGGGGCGGCGGTGTGCCTGATTCCGCAGCCACCCTCACCGCACACCCTGCGCGCGACCCGGCAGCGCTACCGCGCGCTGTACGGACAACGGTCCTGGCTGTCCACCGGGCACACCCCGGCCCCGCGACGTGCCGCTCGACGTGCCGCTCGACGTGCTGATCGCCGCCGCCGAGGACTGACACAACTCACACCCGAAGCACCACCGCAGCTTTCCCGAAAGGCAAGTGACCCGATGCGTATCCGCACACCCGCCCGACCCGGCGCGCCGACCCCACGACCCGCGTCACCCGCCCCCGCCGCCGCTCCCGCACCGGGTGCGGTGGGGGCGGGGTGGCCGGGGTCCGAACTGCTGCGCGATCCGGTGCTGGCCCGCACCCTGTTCTCGGTGTGGTCGGGTGATCCGGCGGTCGTGGTTCCCTCCCCGCCCGGTGCGGGCAAGACCCGGCTCGTCGGTCTGCTCGCGGCCGCGTTGGCGCACCGCGCCGACCTGCGCGTCAGCATCTCCGCCCAGACCCGCGCCCAGGCGGTCGAATTGGCGAGACGCCTGTCGGCGGTGTTGCCCGATCACGGTCGCGCCGCGTTGATCTGGAAGAACAACACCCCCGCGCCCGACACCGGAGGCATCCCGGTGGTGAGCGGCGCGGCGGTGCGGTGGCCGCGATCCGGTGGCGGCATCCTGATCGCCACGACCGCCCGCTGGCTCTACGCCGACCCGGCGACCCTGGCCGCGGACGTGATCGTGGTGGACGAGGCGTGGCAGATGACCTACGCCGACCTCGGTGCGCTCGGTGCGCTGGCGCCGCAGATCGTGTGCGTGGGAGACCCCGGCCAGATCGACCCGGTGGTGACCGGGGACGCGTCCCGCTGGGCGGCGAGCACGACCGGCCCGCACCTGCCCGCCCCGGTCGCGTTGCTCGCCGCACACCGCAGCGCGGTCGGCGTGGTCCGGTTGCGGCACACCTGGCGGCTCGGCGCGGCCAGCACGGCGCTGGTTGCGCCGTTGTTCTACCCCGACCTGCCGTTCACCTCGCGCCGCCCACCCGAGCACCTGAGCGACCGGTCCGGCGCTGTGGTCCCCGAACTCGCGCACCGAGCGGTCACCGTCACCGCGGGCCACACCGACCCCGCCTTGCTCGGTGCGTGCGCCGAGCGCGCCCGCGAACTGCTCACCGCCACCCTCACCACCGGCCGCGGTGCCCTCCCGGTCGCCGCCGCCGACCTCGCGGTCGTGGTCGCGCATGTAACCCAGGCCGCGGCGATCCGGGCACTGCTGGCCGATCAGCCCGACGTGCTGGTCGGCACCGCGAACACGCTGCAAGGCCTGGAACGCGCCGCGGTGGTCGTGCTGCACCCGCTGGCCGGGTACCGCACCGCCGAATCGTTCGCCCTCGACGCGGGCCGCGCCTGCGTGATGCTTTCCCGTCACCGCGCCCACGCCACCGTCGTCACCGATACCGCCACCCCCGCCGTCCTCACCGCCGCCGAGGACGGCCCCCGACTATCCGCCGGCAAACGCCTCATGGACGCCGTGCTCACCACCGCCACCGTGTGACCGGACCAGGGTTCCCGGCCGGCTGGGTCGTGCCCCGGCGCACCCCGCGCCCCCGGCACGGGGTGCGCCGGGGGCGTTCTCGCTGGTGAAAGGGCATTTTTCTGTCGGTGGGTTGTGGCAGTGTTCGGGATGTTCGACCGAGTCCACCCGGCGGGTCCGACCAGCCCGCCCGACCCGCGAGGGAGATTGTCATGGAGTTGTTCCGTATTCCGAACCCTGCCGCCGCCGTTGCTACCGCGGTGCGGCTCGCCGGTCACCTACCCAGCGGGGAGATCGTGATGTTCACCGATCATGCCGATCCGCTGCTGCCGAACGTGGCGGTCGCCGCGATTCCTGGCGAGCTGACAGACGAGTGGGCCGCGGCGTTGCGTCGCGGGCTGGCCCGAATCCCCGGCATCGACGCGCCGCACCCGTGGGTCGTGGTCGTGTTCGGCACTCCC
>DATDBL010000258.1:0-25655 GCA_036524855.1 Aldersonia sp.
GTCAAGGACGGCCGACGGCACGAGGAAAACGACGACGAGGGCCTGCGCATCGACGACGTGACCTACGCGTGCGGATGCCGTCGAATTCGTCACGAGTACCACGACGGCAGCATCAACATAAAGACGATCCGGCACGACGGCAAGGTTCTCGTGGACGAGCACAGCTCCGACCACGAGGCATGAGCCGAGATGGTCGCATTCTTCGATGTGGTGATCATCGGCGGCGGGGGCGCCGGTTTGCGTGCGGCCATCGCGATTGCGGACGCCGATCCCACCCTCACGGTGGCGATCGTGTCCAAGGTCTACCCGATGCGCAGCCACACCGTCTCCGCCGAGGGTGGCGCGGCCGCGGTCATCGCCGAGGGCGACACACTCGACGAGCACGCCTACGACACGGTCTCCGGCAGCGACTGGCTGTGCGATCAGGACGCGGTCGAGGCCTTCATCGAGGAGGCCCCCACGGAACTGCTGCGGCTCGAGCACTGGGGTTGTCCGTGGAGCCGCCGCGACGACGGGCACATCGCGGTGCGGGCCTTCGGCGGCATGAAGAAGAAGCGCACCTGGTTCGCGGCGGACAAGACCGGCTTTCACATGCTGCACACGCTGTTTCAGACGGCGCTGTCCTATTCGGACATCGTGCGCTACGACGAATGGTTCGCCACGACCCTGATCGTCGACGACGGCCGCGTTCGTGGCGTGGTGGCCATCGAACTCGCGACCGGCCGAGTCGAGACCATCGCCGCCAACGCCGTCATTTTGTGCAGCGGCGGTTGTGGGCGGGTATTCCCGTTCACGACGAACGCCAACATCAAGACCGGCGACGGCATGGCGCTCGCCTATCGGGCGGGCGCCGGACTGAAGGACATGGAGTTCGTCCAGTACCACCCGACCGGCCTGCCGTTCACCGGCATCCTGATCACCGAGGCCACCCGCGCCGAAGGTGGATGGCTGCTGAACAAAGACGGATACCGCTACCTGCAGGACTACGACCTCGGCAAGCCCACCCCGGAACCGGTGCTGCGCAGCATGGAACTCGGCCCGCGGGACCGGCTTTCGCAGGCGTTTGTGCATGAACAGGAGAAGGGGCGGACGATCGACACGCCGTACGGTCCGGTAGTCCACCTCGATCTGCGACACCTCGGCGCCGAAGTGATCGACACCAAGCTGCCGTTCGTGCGCGAGTTGTGCGCCAGCTACCAGAACATCGACCCGGTCCACGAACTGATTCCGGTGCGCCCGGTGGTGCACTACATGATGGGCGGTGTGCACACCGACATCCACGGCGCCACAGACCTGGCCGGGCTCTTCGCCGCCGGCGAGGTTGCCTGCGTCAGCATCAACGGCGCCAACCGGCTCGGCTCCAACTCCCTTCCGGAACTGTTGGTCTTCGGCGCGCGCGCCGGAAAGGCTGCGGCGCAATACGCGCGGGCGGCCGGCGGCTCGGCATCCGATCCGCTGGTCGAGGCACAGGGGCGCGACGAGGAGCGACGCCTCGAACGGGCGCTGTCCCGCCATCGAAACGACTCGGCCGGCGGCGATCGCATCGCCGACATTCGCGCCGAAATGCAGGCCGCGATGGAGGCCGGCGTCGGCATCTACCGCGCCAAGCCGTCGCTCGCCGAGGCCGCGGGCAAGCTCGCGGACCTGCGGGAACGGTACGTCGATGCGACGATCGACGATCACAGCCGCACGTTCAACACCGATCTGGTCGCGACCCTGGAGCTGTCCTGCATGTTGGACGTCGCCGAGTGCATAGTCGCGAGCGCGCTGGCGCGTGAGGAGTCTCGGGGCGCGCACCAGCGCACCGACTTTACCGCGCGCGACGACGAACGCTATCTCGCGCATTCGGTGGTGCACCGCGGGGCCGACGGCCGGCCAAGCATCTCCTACCTACCGGTCGCGATCACTCGTTGGCCGCCAGGCCAACGGGTCTACGGGAGGTGACGAAACCGTGACGGACACCATCGCTACCCACACGATCTGCATGGAGGTCTCGCGTTACCGGCCCGAGCAGGAATCCGAGCCGACGTTGCAGCGCTACGAGGTTCCGTTGCGCGCCGACTGGGCAATCCTGGACGGGCTCAACTACATCAAAGACCGGTTGGACGGGACGCTGTCATACCGCTGGTCGTGCCGAATGGGGATCTGCGGCAGCTGCGGCATGACCGTCAACGGTGAGCCGAAGCTGACCTGCGCAACCTTCCTGACCGAGTACCAGCCGGGGCCGATCCGGGTCGAGCCGTTGCGTAACTTCCCGGTGATCCGCGACCTTGTCGTCGACATCAGCGACTTCATGCAGAAGCTGCCCAAGGTCAAGCCGTGGCTGATCCGGGCCGAAGACGCCGCGCCCGAGTCGGGCGAGTACCTGCAAACTCCCGAGCAGATGGCGGACTACCAGCGCTACAGCATGTGCATCAACTGCATGCTCTGCTATGCGGCCTGCCCGGTGTATGCGTTGGAGCCCACGTTCCTCGGGCCGGCCGTGATCGCGCTGGGGCAGCGTTACAACCTGGATTCGCGCGACGAGGGCGCCGAGGACCGTCGTGACGTGCTGGCCGCCGCCGAGGGTGCCTGGGCCTGCACGTACGTGGGTGAATGCAGCGTTGCGTGTCCCAAGGGCGTCGACCCGGCGGGTGCAATCCAGCGCTACAAGCTGGCCGCGGCGGCCAAGTCGGTCAAGGACTTTCTGCTGCCGCGGGGTGCGCGATGACGTCCGCGCCGATCCGTTATCGACAACCGGTGCCGCTGTTGTGGTGGCTGCGACGGCGCTCCTACCTGGTGTTCATGCTGCGCGAGGTCTCCTGCGTGTTCGTCGCGTGGTTCGTGGTCTTCCTGCTGCTGCTGGTGCGCGCGGTGGCGTCCGGCGCCGGCGCGTACCGGGACTTTCTCGATTGGGCCGGGAACCCGTGGGTCGTCGCGCTGAATCTGGTCGCACTGGCCTTCGTGCTGCTGCACGCGGTGACCTGGTTCCAGTTGGCGCCGAAGGCGATGGTGGTGCGCGTGGGGGGCAGGCGGGTTGCGCCGCGAGTGGTGCTGGCTTCGCATTTCGGGCTCTGGGCCGTTGTTTCGGCGATCGCGGCGTGGGTGATCCTGCGATGACGGGCTCACGGCCGCGCCGTTCACCGGAACCCCTGGCCTGGCTGCTGTTCAGCGGCGGCGGAATGGTTGCGGCGCTGCTGATTCCTGTGCTGCTGCTGTTGTTCGGCGTGGTGTTTCCGCTGGGCTGGCTGGATGCGCCCGGCTATCCGGATATGCACTCGTTGCTGCGCAATCCGGTGACGATCCTGGTGTTGCTCGGGCTGTGCGTGCTGTCGTTGTTCCACGCGGCACACCGGTTTCGATTCGTTCTCGTGCACGGATTCCGCCTCGGCCGAGCGGGGATGCCGATCGCCGTGCTGTGCTACGGCGGCGCGATCCTGGCGTCGGTCGTGGCGGCCGTGGTGCTGATCAGCGCGGCCTGACCGCGACCAGGATTGCGGTGGCTGGCGTGGCGCCCACTAAGCTGTTGCGCGGAATCCCTCCGACCAATGACCCGGGAGTCGCACTCGTGAGCCAGGCAGGCCGCCCAATTGTCCTGATCGCCGACAAGCTCGCCCAGTCCACCGTCGAGGCGCTCGGTACCGACGTCGAGGTCCGCTGGGTGGACGGACCCGATCGTCCGGCGTTGCTCGCGGCGGTTCCCGAGGCGGACGCGCTGCTGGTGCGGTCGGCGACCACCGTCGACGCCGATGTCCTCGCGGCCGGCAAGAAGCTCAAGATCGTCGCGCGCGCCGGCGTCGGCCTCGACAACGTCGACGTCCCCGCCGCCACCGAACGCGGCGTCCTCGTCGTCAACGCGCCGACCTCCAACATCCACACCGCCGCCGAGCACGCGGTCGCGCTGATGCTGTCGGCCGCGCGCCAGATCCCCGCCGCCGACCACACCCTGCGTGAGCACACGTGGCAACGCAGCAAGTTCAACGGCGTCGAGATCTTCGGCAAGACCGTCGGCGTCGTCGGCCTCGGCCGCATCGGTCAGCTCGTCGCCGCGCGCCTGGCCGCGTTCGAGACGCAGATCATCGCCTTCGACCCCTACGTCTCCCCGGCCCGTGCCACCCAGCTCGGCATCGAACTCGTCACCCTCGACGAGCTGCTCGAGCGTGCCGACCTCATCTCCGTGCACCTGCCGAAGACCCCGGAAACGAAGGGCCTCATCGGCGCCGATCAGCTCGCGCGCACCAAGAAGGGCGTCGTCATCGTCAACGCCGCGCGCGGTGGGCTCGTCGAGGAGGCGGCGCTGGCCGACGCCATCAACTCCGGGCACGTCCGTGCCGCCGGGCTCGACGTGTACGAGACCGAACCGTGCACCGACAGCCCGCTGTTCGAGTTCCCGCAGGTCGTCGTCACCCCACACCTCGGCGCGTCCACCGCGGAGGCACAGGATCGCGCCGGCACCGACGTCGCGAAGTCGGTGCTGCTCGCGCTCGCGGGCGACTTCGTACCGGACGCGGTGAACGTCTCCGGCGGTGCGGTCGGCGAGGAGGTCGCGCCGTGGCTCGAAATCGTCCGCAAGCAGGGCGTTCTCGTCGGCGCGCTGGCCAAGGAGCTGCCGGTCAGCCTGCAGGTCGAGGTGCTCGGTGAGCTCTCGGTCGAGCAGGTCGAAATCCTGAAACTCTCCGCGCTGCGCGGGCTGTTCTCCGCGATCATCGAGGACCCGGTGACGTTCGTGAACGCCCCGGCGCTCGCGCAGGAGCGGGGCATCACCGCCGAGGTCAGCACCGCGACGGAGAGCCCGAACCACCGCAGCGTCGTCGACGTGCGCGGCGTGTTCGGCGACGGATCCGCGACCAACGTGTCCGGCACGCTGACCGGGCCGCAGCAGGTCGAGAAGATCGTCAACATCAACGGACGCAACTTCGACCTGCGCGCCGAGGGCCTCAACCTCGTGATCCTGCACTACTCCGACCGGCCGGGCGCGCTCGGCAAGATCGGCACCCTGCTCGGCAACGCCGGCGTCGACATCGCCGCTGCGGCGTTGAGCCAGGACGTTTCCGGTGAGGGCGCGACGATCCTGCTGCGCGTCGACCGCGACGTTCCGGCGCAGGTGCAGCAGTCGATCAAGGACGAGGTCGGCGCGAAGTACGTCGTCCTCGTCGACCTGAGCTGACACGAACCAGAAAGGTAGACCGATGAAGCTGGCCGTTGTCGGGGGAGACGGGATCGGACCCGAGGTCGTCACCGAGGCGCTGACCGTGCTCGACGCCGTCCTGCCGGGCGTTGAGAAGACCGAATACGACCTCGGCGCGCGCCGCTACAACGCCACCGGTGAAATCCTGCCGGACTCCGTGCTCGACGAACTGCGTTCGCACGACGCGATCCTGCTCGGCGCGATCGGCGATCCGTCGGTGCCCAGTGGTGTGCTCGAGCGTGGCCTGCTGCTGCGGATCCGCTTCGCACTCGACCATCACGTGAATCTGCGCCCGTCGCGGCTGTTTCCCGGGGTCTCCGGGCCGCTCGACGGCAACCCGGACATGGATTTCGTCGTCGTTCGCGAGGGCACCGAGGGGCCCTACACCGGTACCGGCGGCGCGATCCGCGTCGACACCCCACACGAGGTCGCGACCGAGGTGAGCACGAACACACGTTTCGGCGTGGAACGGGTGGTGCGCTACGCATTCGAGAAGGCGAAGGCGCGCCGCGGCGAACTGACGCTGGTGCACAAGACGAACGTGCTGACCTTCGCCGGGTCGTTGTGGCAGCGCACCGTTGCGGCCGTGGGTAAGGAGTACCCGCACGTGCAGGTCGGCTACGAGCACATCGACGCCGCCACCATCCATCTCGTCAACGACCCCAGCCGGTTCGACGTCATCGTCACCGACAACCTGTTCGGCGACATCATCACCGACCTCGCTGCGGCGGTGAGCGGTGGCATCGGCTTGGCGGCGAGCGGCAACATCGATGCGACCGGCACCAATCCCAGCATGTTCGAACCGGTCCACGGAAGCGCCCCCGACATCGCGGGCCAGGGCAAGGCCGACCCGACCGCGGCGATCCTGTCCGTCGCCCTACTGCTCGAGCACCTCGGTGAGACCGACCGCGCCAAGCGGATTCACGACGCCGTCGCCGCCGACCTGTCCCGGCGCGGCGGCGGAGTCGGCGGCACCACAAAGGAGATCGGCGCGCGCATCGCGGCGGCGCTGTAGGCGCTCTCGACTCCGCAAACCACTCATGCCCTCGGGCGGCGGTCGCTCGGCACCAGCGGGATCGCGACGGCGGCGATCAGCGCCGCGGCCAGGAACGCCGCGGAGAAACCGGTGGCGGTGATCAGCGCACCGAACACGGGTGGGATGGCGGCGCCGGCGAGGTTCTGGCCCGTGTTCTGGATGCCCAACCCGCGACCACTCCAGTACGGGCCCGCGATCTCGGCGATCGCGGTGAACGCCAAGCCGTTGTCCGCGACACTGATCACGGACGCGGCGACGAGCATAGGGACCGCGATCCACCAGCCGAACCAGCCCGTGATCGCCAGCGCCGCCATGCTCACGACCGCCGCGACCGCCACCCAGCGCAGCGGACGCAACCGGCTGCCGACGACGTCCGACAACGCACCCGCCCCGATTCGGCCCGCGGCACCGAGCAACTGGGTGAAGAACACGAGCGTGCCCGCCGCAGCCAGCGACCAGCCGAGGTCCTCGTGCAGCCATACCAGCGCGAACGTCCACGCCGTCAACTGCGGCACCACCAGCAGCACCGACACGATGTGGATGCGCCACAGCGTGGAGTCGCCGCGGTAGGGGTTGGCGCGCAGGTCGCTGTCACCCGCCCGCCCGCCCGCGGCGGGCGGGCGCGGGGGATCGAGGATGCCGACCAGGCACCCGAGCGCACCCACGCCGGCCATCACCGCGGGCACCACCAGAGCGGCGGGGATGCCGTGCGCCGCCGCGATCGTCGGCATGGTGATCGCGCCGAGACCGACGCCGAGCGGCTGCGCGGTCTGCCGGATGCCCATGGCGAAACCGCGCCGCTGCGGCGGGAACCAGCCGACGATCACCCGACCGCTCGCGCCGTTCGTGCTCGCGGCCGCGATGCCACCGAGCAGGAGGAAAGTCGCGAGAACGACGTAGGGGCCGGACCTCGCGGCCCCCGCCGCGGCGATGCACAGCAGGGCGAGGCCGCTGACGAGCACCCTGCGTTCGCCGATGCGATCCATCACGGCGCCCCAGGCGATCAGCGCCAGCACCAGCCCGACCATCGGCATCGCGACCAGCAGGCCGGCCTGCGCCAGGCTGAGCCCTTGACGCTGTAGCTGGGGGATGAGGAACGGGGTGCCGTTCACGAACATCGCGCTCGCGGCCTGCCCGAACACACCGAGCCCCAGCATCGACCAGCGACGACCCTCGCCGATCGTCGCCACGGTGGGCGCTGCGCCCGGCGTACCGATTCTCATGATGTGAGATGACCGTCCTAGTATCTGAATTAGTCAGGGACTCTACACCGTCTCGTCGACCCTCGGCAGGGGCTCGATAGACTGCGCGCATGCGCCTTGGACGGATCGCCAGCCCCGACGGCGTCGCCTTCGTCAGCATCGAGGGTGACGGCAGCATCGAAGGTGACGACAGCATCGGGGGTGACGGCAGCGCGCAGGTCACCCGCGAGATTGCCGAGCATCCCTTCGGCACCCCGACCTTCACGGGCCGCACGTGGCCCCTCGCGGATGTGAGATTGCTCGCGCCGATCCTGGCGTCGAAAGTGGTTTGCGTCGGTAAGAATTACGCCGCGCATGCCGCGGAGATGGGTGGCGAACCGCCGGAGGATCCGGTGATCTTCCTCAAGCCGAACACCTCCATCGTCGGGCCTGGTGCGCCGATCCTGTTGCCGCCCAGCTCTTCTCGCGTCGACTACGAGGGCGAGCTGGCGGTCGTGATCGGGCGTCCGTGCAAGGACATCCCCGCGGCGCGCGCCCGGGACGTCGTGCTCGGATACACCGTCGCCAACGACGTCACCGCCCGCGACCAGCAACGCCACGACGGCCAGTGGACGCGCGGCAAGGGCTACGACACGTTCTGTCCGCTCGGGCCGTGGATCGAGACCGAGCTGGATCCCGCGGATCTCGAACTGACCACCGAGGTCGACGGCGAGGTGCGCCAGCGCAGCCGCACGTCGTTGCTGCTGCACGACATTCCGAAGCTGATCGAGTGGATCACGACGGTCATGACGATGCTGCCCGGGGACGTGATCCTCACCGGCACACCCGAGGGCGTCGGGCCGATCACCGCAGGTCAGCAGGTGTCGGTGACGGTGTCGGGCATCGGCACGCTGATCAATCCCGTCGCCGCCAAGCCCGCGTCGCCCCAGCGCTAGGAGCACGAGAATGACCGACCGCCCCGTGCGCGTGCGTTTCTGCCCGTCGCCGACCGGCACCCCGCACGTCGGGCTGATCCGCACCGCGCTGTTCAACTGGGCGCACGCGCGGCACACCAACGGCACGTTCGTGTTCCGCATCGAGGACACCGACGCCCAGCGCGACTCGGAGGAGTCGTTCGCGGCACTGCTCGACGCGCTGCGCTGGCTGCACCTCGACTGGGACGAGGGCCCGGAGGTGGGCGGGCCGTACGCGCCGTACCGGCAGTCGCAGCGGCGCGACAGCTATCTCGAGGTCGTGCGACGATTGCTCGACGCCGGCGAGGCGTACGAAAGCTTCTCGACGCCCGAGGAGGTCGAGGCTCGCCACCGCGCGGCCGGTCGCGACCCGAAACTCGGCTACGACAACCACGACCGCGACCTCACCGACGCGCAGCGTCAGGCCTACCGCGACGAGGGTCGCCCGGCGGTGATCCGGCTCCGGATGCCCGACGCCGACCTCACCTGGCGCGACCTCGTCCGTGGCGAGACCACCTTCAAGGCCGGCACCGTGCCGGATTTCGCCCTCACCCGCGGGACCGGCGACCCGCTCTACACGCTGGTCAACCCCGTCGACGACGCGTTGATGAAGATCACGCACGTGCTGCGCGGTGAGGACCTGCTCTCCTCGACGCCCCGCCAGCTCGCGCTCTACGCGGCGCTGCAGCGGATCGGCGTGGCGGAATTCACTCCGCAGTTCGGGCACCTGCCGTTCGTGATGGGGCAGGGCAACAAGAAGCTGTCCAAGCGTGACCCCGAGTCCAGCCTGTTCGTGCACCGCGACCGCGGCTTCATCCCCGAGGGACTGCTGAACTACCTCGCGCTGCTGGGCTGGAGCCTCGCCGAGGACCGCGACGTGTTCGGCCTCGACGAGATGGTCGCGGCCTTCGACGTCACCACGGTGAACGCGAACCCCGCCCGCTTCGACCAGAAGAAGGCCGACGCCATCAACGCCGAGCACATCAGGATGCTCGCGTCCGACGATTTCGCCGCCCGCCTGCGCGCCTTTCTCACCGAGCACGGCCACTTCGGTGCCGACGTCGACGAGGCCAAGTTCGCCGCAGCCGCCGACCTGGTGCAGACCCGGATCGTCGTGTTGTCGGACGCTTGGGGTCTGCTTTCGTTCCTGTTCGCGCCGGAGAGCGAGTTCGCCGTCGACGAGGCGGCGGCGGCGAAGAACCTCGGCCCCGACGCGCGCCCGGTGCTCGACGCCGCGATCGCCGCCCTGGAGTCGCTCGAGGACTGGCATACGGATCCGATCAAGACGGCCCTCGAGGGTGCCCTGGTGGAGCAGCTGGGGCTCAAACCGCGCAAGGCCTACGGTCCGGTGCGGGTGGCGGTGACGGGGTCGACGATCAGCCCGCCGCTGTTCGAGTCGCTCGAGCTGCTCGGCCGCGACGCCACGCTGGCCCGGCTGCACGCCGCCATTTCGGATTAGCCCTCTGACCTGCTCGTTTGTGGTTACCGTGGGCGCGTTTGATACCCTCTTTCTCGGCTCGCGCCGGGCAACCGGGACGGGTCATTGGGGTATGGTGTAATTGGCAACACAGCTGATTCTGGTTCAGCCATTCTAGGTTCGAGTCCTGGTACCCCAGCGGCGAGCCGGTGATTTGTCGGCTGTGTTTTGTCGCCGACGTTTTGTCGCTGACGCCGAGCCAGCTAAGCTTGCTCGGTCCAGAAGGCAGGGCCCCGTCGTCTAGCGGCCTAGGACGCCGCCCTCTCAAGGCGGTAGCGCGGGTTCGAATCCCGTCGGGGCTACGCGAACGGCGCCCTCCGGAGCATCCGGAGGGCGCCGTTTTCGTCGTGCATGTGGGATTTTCGCCAGGCAGGCGTCGCTGGTGCGCGGTCGTCGACGTGAGGGGCGCGCTTGGTCGCGCTGTCGGGCGAGTCAGGGGACCCCTGATGAGCGGATTCGATGGTGAGGGGTCCCTTCAGTCGCGATGGGGCGGCGGTAGGGTGCGATCCGACGGCGGCAGCACGTCCCGTCCCTGCGACGGCGCGCGGCCGGGTACTACAGGCGCTTGTGGAGGGCGTCGGCGGCGGCGAGGAGGTCGGCGGCCCAGCGGGCGCCGGGGCGCCGGCCCATGCGGTCGATCGGCCCCGACACCGACACCGCGGCGATGACGCTGCCGCTCGAATCGCGGACCGGGGCGGAGACGCTCGCCACTCCCGGTTCGCGTTCGCCGGCGCTCTGTGCCCAGCCGCGACGGCGCACCTCGAGCAGGGCACGTTCGGTGAACGACGCCTCCGGCAGAACGGCGCGCTGCAGGTGCAGGTCCGCCCACGCGAGCAGCACCTTCGCCCCCGACCCGGCCGTCATCGGCAGCCGCGCGCCGACGAGGACCGTGTCGCGCAGGCCCGCCGGCGGCTCCATCGACGCCACACAGACCCGCGTGGACCCCTCGCGCCGGTACAGCTGCACGCTCTCGCCGGTGATCTCGCGCAGCCGCGGCAGCACGCTGCCGGCCGCCTCCACGAGCGTGTCGTTGGCGCCGGCCGCGAGTTCCGACAGGGCAGGTCCCGGCCGCCAGGCGCCGTCCTCGTCGCGGGCGAGCAGGCGATGCACCTCGAGGCCGACGGCGAGGCGGTGCGCGGTCGCCCGGGGCAGGCCGGTGCGGGCGACGAGTTCGTTGAGCGAGCACGGACGCTCGGCCGTCGTCGTGAGCACGGCCACCGCTTTGTCGAGCACGCCGATGCCGCTATGCTGTCTCATAGTACGATACTAGCGTCCCGGATGATGAGATTGTCAAACGCCGCGAGGGAAGGTTGCAGACGATGGCCGCACAGCCGCTGACCATGGCCGAGAAGGTGTGGAACCAACATGTGGTGTCCCGCGGGAAGGGGGAGGGTGCCGACCGCGAACCCGACCTCATCTACATCGATCTGCATCTCGTGCACGAGGTGACCAGCCCGCAGGCGTTCGACGGGCTCCGCCTCGCCGGCCGCCGGGTGCGCCGCGCGGACCTCACCATCGCGACCGAGGATCACAACGTCCCGACGGTCGACATCGACAAGCCCATCGCGGATCCGGTGTCGCGCACCCAGGTCGAGACCCTGCGCCACAACTGCGCGGAGTTCGGCATCCGGCTGCACTCGATGGGCGACCTGGATCAGGGCATCGTCCACGTCGTCGGACCCCAACTCGGACTGACCCAGCCGGGAACGACGGTGGTGTGCGGGGACAGTCACACCTCCACGCACGGTGCGTTCGGCGCGCTCGCGATGGGCATCGGCACCAGCGAGGTCGAGCACGTGCTCGCGACGCAGACGCTGTCGCTGCCGCCGTTCAAGACGATGGCGATCACGGTGGACGGCGAACTGCCGCCGGGCGTCACGTCCAAGGACCTGATTCTCGCGGTGATCGCCAAGATCGGAACCGGCGGTGGGCAGGGCTACGTGCTCGAGTACCGCGGCGAGGCGATCCGGCAGATGTCGATGGAAGCGCGGATGACCATCTGCAACATGTCCATCGAGGCGGGCGCTCGGGCCGGCATGATCGCCCCCGACGAGACCACCTTCGAGTTCCTGAAGGGTCGCCCGCATGCGCCCTCGGGTGCCGACTGGGACGCCGCCGTGGCGGCCTGGCGCGACCTATGTACCGACGAGGGCGCGGTTTTCGACCACGAGGTGCACATCGACGCCGCCACGTTGACGCCGTTCGTCACCTGGGGCACCAACCCGGGGCAGGGCGTCCCGCTGGGCGACCGGGTGCCGGACCCGGCCGAGATTTCCGACGAGACCCAGCGGACGGCCGCGGAAAAGGCGCTGCGATACATGGATTTGGCCCCCGGCACGCCACTGCGTCAGGTCGCGGTCGACACCGTGTTCGTCGGCTCGTGCACCAACGGCCGGATCGAGGACCTGCGGGCCGTCGCGGACGTGCTGAGCGGGCGCCACGTCGCCGACGGCGTGCGGATGCTGATCGTCCCGGGCTCGATGCGGGTGCGGGCGCAGGCCGAAGCGGAGGGTCTGGGCGAGATCTTCACCGCCGCAGGCGCCGAGTGGCGTCAGGCCGGCTGCTCGATGTGCCTGGGCATGAACCCGGATCAGCTGGCCCCCGGCGAGCGGTGTGCCTCGACCTCGAACCGGAACTTCGAAGGCAGGCAGGGCAAGGGTGGTCGCACGCACCTCGTCTCACCGCCCGTCGCGGCCGCCACCGCGGTCCGGGGCACCCTCGCCGCCCCCGCCGATCTGGACTGAATCCAGCCTTCCCGACAGGAGATACGACATGCAGGCCTTCACCACCCACCGGGGAATCGGGGTGCCCCTGCGGCGTTCCAACGTGGACACCGACCAGATCATCCCGGCCGTCTTCCTGAAGCGGGTCACCCGCACCGGATTCGACGACGGCCTGTTCGCCGCCTGGCGCAACGATCCCGAGTTCATCCTCAACATCGCCCCGTACGACAAGGGTTCCGTGCTCGTCGCCGGACCCGACTTCGGCACTGGATCCTCTCGCGAGCACGCGGTGTGGGCGTTGTCCGATTTTGGTTTCCGCGTCGTCATCTCGTCTCGATTCGGGGACATCTTCCGCGGCAACGCCGGCAAAGCCGGGCTGCTGGCCGCCCAGATGTCCCAGCACGACGTCGAACTGCTCTGGAAACTGCTCGAGGAGCAGCCCGGGCTGGAAATGACCGTCGACCTCGAGCAGCGTTCCGTGACCGCCGGAACCACCGTGCTGCCGTTCGACATTGACGAGTACACACGGTGGCGTCTGCTGGCGGGTCTGGACGACATCGGACTGACATTGCGGCAGGTAGACGCCATTTCCGAGTTCGAAAAGGCAAGGCCGTCATGGAAACCGAGGACCCTTCCGGTGCCCTGAAACGGAGGTCGTTCGCAGGGTTCCGAACCCGGTTGATAGCGTTTGGATAACGAAAAATTCCCAACTGCGCGGATGAATTTCTGCGCGGCACATAGACTCTTGCGGTTTTCGGGTTTACCGTGTACTTAGTCGGTCCGATGAGGGGCCACAAGTCTGCGGAGGAATTTCAATGAACAAGGCTGAACTCATCGATGTTCTGACCGAGAAGTTGGGGACGGACAGACGCACGGCGACCGATGCGGTCGAGCACATCGTGGACACGATCGTGCGCGCGGTGCACAAGGGGCAGAGCGTCACGATCACCGGTTTCGGCGTTTTCGAGCAGCGCAAGCGCGCCGCCCGTGTCGCCCGTAACCCACGCACCGGCGAGACCGTAAAGGTGAAGCCGACTTCCGTGCCCGCCTTCCGACCGGGTGCCCAATTCAAGGCCGTGATCGCGGGCAAGCAAAAGCTGCCCGCCACCGGTCCGGCGGTCAAGCGCGGTTCCGCGTCGTCGGCGCCGGCGAAGAAGACGGCGGCCAAGAAGACTGCGGCCGCGAAGAAGACCACCGCGACCAAGGCTCCCGCGAAGAAGACCACGGCCACCAAGGTGGCGGCCAAGACGACTGCGGCGAAGAAGACCACAGCGGCCAAGAAGACCACTGCCACCAAGGCGCCGGCCAAGAAGACCACAGCGGCCAAGAAGACCGCCGTGGCCAAGGTGCTGGCCAAGACCACGGCGGCGAAGAAGACCGCCGCCAAGAAGGCACCCGCGAAGCGCGCCACCAAGCGCTGAGCACCCTATTCCATCCGGCGTTCTCGCGGTACACCGACTGACGACAGCGGCCCCCTGGTTCAGCCGTCCAGGGGGCTGCTGGCCGTCTGCAAACGGCCTCAGTCCTTCGGCGGCACCTCCAGCGGAAGCGGGCTGTCGATGTGGTCCGCCGCGACCATCCGGTCGTCGTGAAACGACAGCACCCACAAGCTCGCCTTGCGATTGCGCGCCGGCGGCAGGACGATGCCGTCACGCTCGGTCCACCATCGGGTCAGGTCCGGGATCACCTTGCCCTGGCTGCAGATCACCCGAACCCCACTCTTGGCCGCGATCTTCCGTGCCTCGGCGCGCCCGGCCGGGCGGTCGGCGTTGTAGCCTTCCTCGGTCAGCAACGGTTCGGGGTGGATCGGGACCGCGAGGCGGTCCGCGAGGGGCTGCACCGACTGCTCGCAGCGGGTCCGGTCCGCGGAGTGGATATGGGAGGGGCCGAACGCCAGCAGGTTCGGCACCAGCGCCTTCGCCTGGCGTCGGCCCAAATCGTCGAGCGGACGCAGCCGATCGTCGCCCCGGTAGCGGGATTTGCGCCCCGCCTTGGCGTGGCGCACCAGCAGCACCGTCTTCGTGTCGGCGGGAACCCGCCGGAACACCCGCAACACGCGCCGGTCCATGGGGTAGGACAGTTCGTCGAGGACCCGACTCGGCGGCACCCACATCAGCTTGTCCACCTCGTCGGTGGGCGTGAATTCGCCGCCGAGTGCCTCGGCGGCCCAGTAGTCGACCCGCTTGAGTCTGCGGTGACCCGTCACCGGGTACGTGATGCGGCCGAGGTGGCGACCCAGCCGCGGCCGCGTCCCCGTTTCCTCTTCGGTCTCCCGGACCGCGGCCACGATCGTGGTCTCACCCGGCTCCAGTTTTCCTTTCGGGAAGGACCAGTCGTCGTAGCGGGGGCGGTGGACGAGTGCGACCTCGATGCCGTCCGGGCTGTCGGGCGCGCGCCGCCACAGCACCGCGCCGGCGGCGAAGATGTTGGCCTTGGCGACACTCTCATCGCGTGCGCTCACCGTG
The DNA here is from genome assembly GCA_036524855.1 of Aldersonia sp. Taxonomy (GTDB): domain Bacteria; phylum Actinomycetota; class Actinomycetes; order Mycobacteriales; family Mycobacteriaceae; genus Aldersonia. Next base: position 15,024 of record DATDBL010000258.1, read on the forward strand.
CTCCTTTCGCGGCGTGCACCCTGTGCTGGGGAGACCGACGGGAGGAACCGTACCGACCTTCAGGACAAGCCGCCCCGCGAGCGCATCATTGCCACCTGATGCTCGCGCACCTTCTCCCCGCGCGCAGGCGAGGCCTCCCAGCTGCTGTCGCCCTCGAGTACCCAGCACCGGGTGGTGGGATCGAGCGCGGAGTCGAGGATCTCGCCGAGTTGCGCCATCAGTCGCGGGTCCTTCACCTGCGCCATCACCTCGACGCGACGGTCGAGGTTGCGGTGCATCATGTCGGCACTGCCGATCCAGAACTCGTTCTGCGCATTGAAGTGCAGTAGCCGGGAATGCTCGAGGAAGCGGCCGAGGATCGAGCGCACCTCGATGTTCTCGCTCAGTCCGGGTACGCCCGGCCGCAACGCGCAGATGCCGCGCACGACGATCTGCACCGGCACGCCCGCCTGCGACGCCAGATACAGCGCGTCGATCACCTGCTCGTCGACGAGAGCATTGGCCTTGAGCCGGATTCGGGCATTCTCGCCGGCCTGCTTGCGGGCGATCTCGCGATGCACCCGTTCGATGATGCCCCTTCGCACGCCGTACGGGGCGACGAGCAGGTTTCGGTAGTGCGCCTTGCGGGAATACCCGGTCAGCGAATTGAACAGGTCGGTCAGGTCGGCGCCGAGCTCGGGTGCCGCCGTGAGCAGACCGATGTCCTCGTACAGGCGCGCGGTCTTCGGGTTGTAGTTTCCGGTGCCGATGTGGCAGTAGCGCTTGATCGCCGAGCCCTCGCGCCGCACGACCAGGCAGGTCTTGCAGTGCGTCTTGAGCCCGATGAGGCCGTAAACGACATGGACGCCAGCCTGTTCCAGGGCGCGGGCCCACTTGATGTTGGCCTGCTCGTCGAATCGTGCCTTGATCTCGACCAGCGCGACGACCTGCTTGCCCGAATCGGCGGCGTCGATGAGCGCGTTGACGATCGGCGAGTCACCCGAGGTGCGGTACAGCGTCTGCTTGATCGCGAGTACCTGCGGATCGGCGGCGGCCTGCTCGACGAAGCGTTGCACGCTGGTGGAGAACGAGTCGTAGGGGTGCTGTACAAGCACGTCACCCTCCCTGAGGGTGGCGAACACGCTCTTCGGGGTTTCCCGCTCGCCGAAGGCGGGATGGGTCGCGGGGACGAACGGGGCGTCCTTGAGCGCGGGGCGATCCACGCCATAGACCTGCCACAGGCTCGACAGATCGAGCAGCCCCGGCACCTGCATGACGTCGTTGGGGTCGACGTCGAGTTCGCGCAGCAGCAGATCGAGCATGTGCTCGGTCATGTCGTCGGCGACCTCGAGGCGCACCGGGGACCCGAAGCGCCGGCGCGCGAGTTCGCGCTCCATGGCCTTGAGTAGGTCCTCGTCGCGGTCCTCTTCGACCTCGAAATCGGCGTTGCGGGTGATCCGGAACGCGTGATGCTCGACGACCTGCATGCCGGGGAAGAGCACGTTAAGGTGCGACGCGATGAGTTCCTCCATCGGCAGGAACGCCGGCACGGCACCCGTCGGGGCCTCGGCGCGCCGCACCCGGACGTAGCGGTCGACGTTGTCGGGTACCTTCACGCGCGCGAAGTGCTCGCCGCCGGTGTCGGAGTCCTTCACGGTGACCGCAAGATTCAGGCTGAGCCCGCTGACGAAGGGGAACGGGTGGGCCGGGTCGACCGCCAGTGGGGTGAGCACCGGGAAGACCTGCTCGTTGAAGTAGGTCGACATCTCCTGGCGTTCCTGCTCGGCCAGATCGGACCACGCGATGATCGCGATGTTCTCCGCCCGCAATTGCGGCAGCACGGAATCGTGGAACACCAAGGCGTGTTTGACCGCGATCTCCTGGGTACGCGAGGAGATGAGCGCGAGTTGTTCGCGCGGCGAGAGGCCGTCGGCGGAGCGGACCGACAGGCCGGTCTCGTCCCGGCGCTTCAACCCCGCGACCCGCACCATGTAGAACTCGTCGAGATTCGAGGCGAAGATGGCGAGGAACTTGGCCCGCTCGAGCAGTGGTAGCGACTCGTCCTCGGCGAGCGCAAGCACCCGCGAGTTGAAGTCGAGCCAACTCAATTCGCGGTTGAGGTACCGGTCCTCGGGCAGACCGGCGAGCGCGGCGTCGCGTTCGAGCGGCGTCGCGGCCGGGGGCGCGGTGGGAATGCGGGCCGCGACGGTCGCCTTGGGGCGGCTACCCGAATCCGTGCCGCCATCGGTGCTCGCCTCGGTTGCTTTCGTCTCGGTTTCGCTCACGCTCCGATCATTCCCTACATCGGGCGCGGCGTCATTCAACTCAGGGTCATGCAAACAGGGGCGGTGCGACCGACGACGAGGAGGTCAGGTGCGGCCCACCGAGTCGGCGCGACGGTGCCGGCGTTCGAGCCAGCCGAGGTCGGCGAGCACGGCGCGGGTGTGCGCGCCGATACCGAGGTTCACCGCGTCGGCGAGATCGCTTGCCGTGTCGGCGTCCAGTCGCAGACCGGGCCAGTCGCCGGCGAGGGCGACGGCGCCGCTGTCGATGTGCCGACGGGCCGATTGGGCCCCGAACATCGGGCGCAGCGGCTGATTCGCGTCGCGCAGCACGAGCGCCGTCGTGCCCGCGTCGTGGTGGTCGACCACCACCGCGCGCTGTCCGACCGGGGCGGCGACGAGCATGTCGGTGACTTCCTGCGACCGCAGCGCCGGAAGGTCGGCCTGTAGGGCGACCACATCGACGCCGCCGCGGCGACGGCGCAACCGGACTGCGGCGTGGGTCAGCGCGGCGTTGAGTCGCTCGTCGGATGCGGTCGCAGTCGTCGGGGGATCGGGGACGAGGTCCGCGCCGAAGCGGCGCGCGGTCGCGGCGACCTGCGGGTCCGGGGTGACCACGGTCAGCGAGACGATCGCGGAGGAGTTCACGAGCGCGGTGAGAGTGTCGGCGAGCATGGCGAGCGTCAGGCGGGCGCGGTCGTCGGTCCCGAAATCCAACGCCAGCCGCGACTTGGCCCCGCCGAGGTGCTTGACCGCGACGACGGCGTGCGCGTGCGGCACGGTTCGCGATCGGCGCTGCATGGCTGTCCATACTGCCAGCACCGCGACCGACCGATCCGGGGACGGGTCACCCATCCCGCCAACGCCGACCGTCGCGCGCGGTGTTGGGGATAGAGTCTGCACCGAATCGGTGCAGGCCAGAGGAATGGAAGCGAGTAGTCATGACCAAGGCGACGGTGTTGGGGTCGGGTTCGTGGGGCACGGCGTTCGCGAAGATACTCGTCGAGGCCGGCACCGAAGTCATCGTGCTCTCGCGCAGTTCGGAGGTTGTCAAGGAGATCGAGGTCGAGCGCGCCAACTCCGAGTTCCTGCCGGGCGTGCAACTGCCCCCGATGCGGGCGACCACCGACTACCGGGAGGCCTTCGCGGGGACCGATATCGGGGTGATCGCGGTGCCGTCGCAGACGGTGCGCGAGAACCTCGAGGTGTGGAAGGACGTACTCGAGCCGCAGACCCTGGTCCTGAGCCTGGCCAAGGGCATCGAGAACAACACGCTGCTGCGGATGACACAGGTGATCACCCAGGTGACGGGAATCGCCCACGAACGTGTCGCCGCGCTGTCGGGACCCAACCTGGCGCGTGAGATAGCCGCCGGCCAGCCCGCCCTCACCGTCGTCGCCTGCACCGACTCCGGCAACGCCGTCAGACTCCAGAAGGCTTGCGCAACAAAACATTTCCGCCCATACACGAACTCCGACGTGATCGGTGTGGAGATCGGCGGGGCGTGCAAGAACGTGATCGCCATCGCGTGCGGCATGGCCGCAGGCAGGGGGATGGGCGACAACACGATCGCCAGCATCATCACCCGTGGCCTCGCCGAGATCATCCGCCTCGGGGTCGCGATGGGTGCGCAGCCGGGCACGCTGTCCGGTCTCGCGGGCGTCGGCGACCTCGTCGCGACGTGTGTGTCGCCGTTGTCGCGCAACCACTCCTTCGGCCAGGCGCTGGGCGAGGGCGGCTCGATGCAGGCCGCACAGGAGGCCACGCGCGGTCAGGTGGCCGAGGGCGTCAAGTCCAGTATCTCGATCCGTGCGCTCGCCGAGGCCTACGACGTGGACATGCCGCTCAGCACCGCCGTGCACCGGGTGTGCTACGAGGGCCTGACCGTGGACGAGGCCGTCGACGAGTTGCTGGGGCGCCGGCACAAGCCGGAGTAGGAGGCCGGATCGGGCCACCGAGTGCGTCGTCACAGGCCGGAACAACGCCGCACCGGTACGGTCGGGAGCGTGACGAACCGGACCAGGGTGGGTGTTGTCTACGGCGGGCGCAGCAACGAGCACTCGGTGTCCTGCGTGTCGGCGGGAAGCATCCTGGCCAACCTGGACCGGCAGCGCTACGAGGCGGTGCCGATCGGCATCACCGTCGACGGCCGCTGGGTCCCCGGCTCGACCGATCCCGCGGCGCTGACCCGGCACGGGCGGGAACTGCCCACCGTGCCGGCGGACGGGCCGGCGCTGACGCTCTCGGTCGACCCGGCGACCCGAGGCACACTCACCGCCGCGGACGGCTCGCCGTTCGCCGTCGTCGACGTGGTGTTCCCGGTGCTGCACGGCGCATACGGCGAGGACGGCACCGTGCAGGGCATGCTCGAACTCGCCGGGATCCCCTACGTCGGTCCCGGGGTGTTCGCGAGCGCGGCGGCGATGGACAAGGAGTTCACCAAGAAACTCCTCGCCGCCGACGGTCTGCCGATCGGTCGCCAGGAGGTGCTGCGGACCGGCGCGGCGACGCTGACCGACGCGCAGCGCGACGCCCTCGGCCTGCCCGTGTTCGTCAAGCCCGCGCGCGGTGGATCCTCGATCGGGATCACCCGAGTCGGCGACTGGGCCGACCTCGACGCCGCCGTCGCCGCCGCCCGTGCGCACGACCCGAAGGTGATCGTGGAGGCTGCCGTCGTCGGCCGGGAGGTCGAGTGCGGCGTGCTCGAGTTCCCCGACGGACGCGTGGATGCCAGCGTCGTCGCCGAGATCCGGATGCCGCTCGCGTCCACCGACGGGTCGGCCTTCTACGACTTCGACTCCAAGTACCTCGACGACGTCTGCGAGTTCGACGTCCCCGCGAGACTCGACGACGCCGTGGCCGAGCGGATCCGGGGGATCGCGGTGCGGGCGTTCGCGGCGCTGGACTGCAGCGGCCTGGCCCGTGTCGACTTCTTCGTCACCGAGTCGGGCCCGGTCATCAACGAGGTGAACACGATGCCCGGCTTCACCCCGATCTCGATGTATCCGCGGATGTGGGGTGCGGCGGACGTCGACTATTCGAAGCTGATCTCGACCCTGGTCGAGACCGCCATGGCGCGCGGGACGGGTCTGCGCTGATTTCGCTTCTGATCTCTGGAGGGCGCAGCCCTCAGTTCGGCAGCGGCGCCGGGTCCAAGGGTTGGGCCGGCAGAGTCGCGGCGACGGTGTCGGAGACGATCTGCACGGGCGTGGGCCCGGAGCCGTCCGGGACGGTGAGCGCGACGTAGACCGCGCGGTCGACGGCGAACCAGGTGCTGGCCTCGAGGCCCTGGTCGGCGCCCGACACCTGGAACCACTGCACCCCGTTCACGACGGTGAGGGGAGACGCGACGTCGAAGCCGACCGGTCGGTCGAGCCCGCAGCGCAGCACCACGAGATCGCTCGCGGGGTCGTCGGAGGCGTCGCCGGTCCACGCGAGGGTGGCGGGTGGCGCCGGTTCGGCCAGTTCGGCCTGCCCGTAGCCGCCTTGCTCACCGTCACCGTGCTCACCGCCGCCGAGTTCGGTCGGCAGTGCGGCGAGCAGGGCGGCGCAGTCGGGGCCGTCGGCCGCGGGCGCGGGGACCGGCGCGAGGGAGACGGGTGCGCGCGCGGGGATCCGGTTGGCGAGGACGGCGGCGACGATCACGCCGACGACGAGGGCCACCGGGAGCGCGACCGCGAGCGCGATCAGCGCCGGGGAGCGGGAACTGCCCACGCGGACGTCAGTCGCCCGCCGCGCCCACGGGCTTGCCGGCGAGTTGGCAGGTGAGTGTCCGGGTGATGCCTGCGACCTTCTGCACCGCGGCGACGACGTCGGCGAGTTCCGCCTCGGAACCGCCGGCGATTCGAACGATCACGTCGTAGGGGCCGAGGACGTCCTCGGCCGTGCGCACACCGGGAAGCTCGGCGATCCGCTCGGCCACCAGGGCAGCCTTGCCGACCGCGGTCTGAACAAGCACGAATGCTTCGATCGCCACCTGAGTCCTTCCCGCCGCGAATCCGTCCGGTCTCGGTATCGTCCCTCGGTATTGTCCCCTCGGTATTGTCGCGGAGGATCCGGCTCCCTGCATACTGTGCCGCCGGGGCTGTCTCGGCGGCCTGCGTTGAAACTACCGCAGCCGAGGCTGCATTCTCGTTCCGCGCGATTCGAGGAGGGGTCATCGCCGAGCACCCAGGCAACGATCCGGAGACGGTCGCCGCGCTCGGCGAGTTCGCGGTGATCGACCGGATCACCGCCGGGCGTGCGTCCGGGCCGGCGGTGATCGTCGGGCCCGGCGACGACGCCGCCGTCGTCGCGATGCCCGACGCCCGGGTGGTGGTGACCACCGACATGCTGGTGCAGGGCAGGCACTTTTGCACCGACTGGTCGACGCCGCAGCAGATCGGTGGCAAGGCGATCGCGCAGAACGGCGCCGACGTCGCCGCGATGGGGGCGCGCCCGCAGGGCTACGTCGTCGCCCTCGGTTGCCCGCCGGACACTCCGCTCGCGGTGCTCGATGCGCTGAACGACGGAATGACGCGGGAGGCCGCCCGCAGCGGTGCCGGGATCGTCGGCGGCGACCTGGTGCAGAGTCCCGAGATCGTCGTCTCGGTCACTGCGCTCGGCGACCTCGAGGGCCGCGCGCCGGTGCTGCGGTCGGGGGCGCGGGTGGGGGACGTCGTTGCGGTCGCCGGCACGCTGGGCCGCTCGGCCGCGGGGATGGCTGTCCTGGAGGCCGGTCTGTCGGGGTTCGACGATCTCGTCGCGCTGCACTGCTGGCCGCAGCCCCAGTACTCGGCGGGGGTCGCGGCGGCCGTGGCCGGCGCGACGGCGATGTGCGACGTGTCCGACGGCCTGCTTGCCGACCTCGGCCACATCGCGGACGCGTCGGGCGTCGGGATCGATCTCGCTCGGGAGCGGATCGAGGACGCGCGGGTTTTCGAGGCGGGCACCGCGCTCGGCGTCGACCCGTCGGCCTGGCTGTTGACCGGCGGTGAGGACCACGCGTTGGTCGCGACCTTTCCCCCCGATACGGTGCTGCCGGAGGGCTGGCGGCTGATCGGCCGGGTCGACGGCGGTGTGGGCGTCCGGGTCGACGGCGCACCGTGGCCGGGTGCGGCCGGTTGGCAGAGTTGGGAGGTGAGTTGATGGCTCGACCGCTCGCGGAGGTCGTGGAGCCGGGGTGGGCGGGCGCGCTCGCGCCGGTCGCGGACCGGATCACGGCGATGGGTGACTTCCTGCGCGCGGAGAACGCGGCCGGTCGAGGCTATCTGCCCGCAGGGGGGAACGTGCTGCGTGCCTTCCAGCAACCCTTCGACGACGTGCGGGTGCTCATCGTCGGCCAAGACCCGTACCCCACGCCCGGGCATGCGGTCGGCCTCAGTTTCTCCGTCGCGCCGGACGTCCGTCCGGTGCCGCGCAGCCTGGCGAACATCTTCACCGAATACAGCGCCGACCTGGGCTATCCGACGCCGAGCAGCGGCGACCTCACGCCGTGGGCCGGCCAGGGCGTGCTGCTGCTGAACCGAGTCCTCACGGTGAGCCCGGGGCAACCGGCGTCGCACCGCGGCAAGGGGTGGGAGGCGACGACGGAGCAGGCGATCCGGGCACTCGTGGGGCGTCGACAGCCCTTGGTGGCGATCCTGTGGGGTAGAGATGCTTCGACGCTGAAGCCGATGCTCGACGACGTGCCGACGATCGAATCGGTGCACCCGTCGCCGCTGTCGGCGTCGCGTGGGTTCTTCGGCTCGCGGCCGTTCTCGCGGGCGAACGCGCTGCTGGTCGAGCGTGGCGCGGACCCGGTGGAGTGGCAACTGCCGTAATTGTGCCATTGTATTTTTGTGAGCACAGCGAATGAACTGCCGGAGCCGACGACCCGCACCTTCCGAGGCGACGGCGGCCTGGAGCTTGCCGGTGACGTCTGGGGCCCGGCGGACGGCCCCCTCGTGGTGATGTTGCACGGTGGCGGGCAGACCCGGCACTCGTGGAAGTCGGCCGGCGCGAAGCTCGCCGCAAACGGCATGCGGGTGGTCGCCCTCGACGCCCGCGGGCACGGCGACAGCGCGTGGCATCCCGACGGTGACTATCACCGCGTGACCATGGCGCGCGATCTGGTGGCCGTCATCGAGGAGCTCGGCGGCCCGGCGACCGTCGTCGGCGCCAGCATGGGCGGGATGACGGGCCTGGAGGCGACCACGATCGCCGGTCCCGACGTGATCGGCTCGCTGATCCTCGTCGACATCGTGCCGCGAACCGAAACCGCCGGTGTGGCAAGGATTCTCGACTTCATGGGCGGCCACCGCGACGGGTTCGCGACGCTCGACGAGGCGGCCGACGCCGTCGCGGAGTACCTGCCGCACCGCACTCGCCCACGCAGCCCGGAAGGCTTGCGGCGCAACCTCCGTCGCCGTGACGACGGTCGCTGGTACTGGCACTGGGATCCGGCCATGCTCGACGCCCGCGACATGGGCGAGGCGGAGCGACGCACCGAGGATCTCGAGGACGCGACGCGCGGCCTGCGCATCCCGACGCTCGTGCTGCGCGGTCGGATGTCTGATGTCGTGAGCGACGAAGGGCTGCAGGCGTTCCTGGAGCTCGCCCCGCACGCGGAGGCCGTCGTCCTGCCCGGCGCCGCACACACCGCCGCCGGCGACGACAACGACGCCTTCACCGACGCGGTCTACATATTCGTCACCGACCGCCTGCCGCAGCGCTGATCGCGCCTCAGAATTTCGGGGCGCGCTTTTCGACGAAGGCGTTCACGCCTTCGGTGCCGGTGGGGCTGTCGCCGGCCGCGGCGATCGCCGCGCGTTCGAGGTCGAGTTGGTCGGTGTAACTGGTGCGCGCCGACGAATCCAGCAGGCGCTTGATGCCCGCGTGGGCGGAGCGGGGGCCCGCGGCGAGAGTGCGGGCGAGTTCCGCGGCGTCGGCGTGCACCGAGCCGTCCGGGACGAGACGGCCGAGAATCCCGAGGTCGTGCGCCTCCTCGCCGGTGAGCACTCGGTCGGTGAGAAGGATCTCCCTCGCCCGCGCGGTGCCGACGATCCGTGGCAGGTTCCACGACATCCCGCCGTCGGTGGTGAAGCCGATGCCCGGATAGGCGGGCCGCAGCCGGGTCGCGGGGCTGCCGACTGCGATGTCGGCGGCGCAGACGAGGCTCATGCCCGCGCCGGCCGCCCAGCCCTGCACGGCCGCGATCACCGGCGCCGGACCGGTCGCCAGCAGGCGCAGGAAGTCGTGCAATTGGGCGGCGACCTCGAGCAGGTACGGGCCGCGCGGTGACGCCGCCGCGAACGCGCGCACGTCGCCGCCGGCGCAGAAGTTGTTGCCCTTCCCGACGAGCAGCACCGCGCCGACGTCGGTGTCGGGATCGCTCAACGCGGCGGTGCCGGCGCGGACGCCGGCGAAGTCGAGGGAGGTGCCGCGATCGGACGTGGAGATGGTCACCTCGAGCACGCCGTCCACGATGCGGGTGTATTCGGTTGCGTCACTCATCCGGCCAGCCTAGCGAGCGCTCAATTCCCGACCGCCGGGCGCTGCATCCGGATCTCCGGAATCAGGCAGAACGGTTCGATCTGGCGGGTCACGTCGGCGACGAAGCCGTGGCGGGTGTAGAACGCCCGCGCCCGCGGGTTGTCCTCGAAGACCCACAACAGGGCGGCCGCGTCGCCGAGGATGGTGGTGATCAGCCGGTCGGCGAGCCCGGTGCCGTAGCGGGAACGGCGCACGTAGAGCGCGTACAGGGCCTTCTCGCACCGCGCGCCCGGCAGTTCGCCGTCGAGGAGCGGCCCGGAACTGGTGAACCCGACGACAGCGTCGGATGCGTCCACCGCGACCGTTTCCACTGCAACGACAGTGTGCCCGGTGCCGGCGGCCAGGATCCGGTCGTACTGCTGCGTGCGCTGCTCGACGTCGAACGCGTCGAGGACGTGGTCGGGAACCAGGCCGCGGTAGGCCTCCCGCCAGCACGCGATCTGGCACGCGGCCAGGCCCGCGGTGTACTCCGGGCCGAGGTCGACGATCCGCACAGACGACTGTGCCCCGGCGCCGTCGGCACCGGGGCACACGCTCTCGTCCTGGCTCAGCCGCGTACGACCTTGCCTGCCTTCAGGCAGGAGGTGCACACGTTGAGGCGCTTGGTGTTGCCGGGGGCAACCTGGGCGCGAACGGTCTGGATGTTTGGGTTCCAGCGACGGTTCGTGCGCCGGTGCGAGTGCGAGACCGACTTACCGAAGCCGGGGCCCTTGGCGCAAACGTCGCAGACGGCAGCCATAGTCGCGGACTCCTTCTCAGATTTCTGGTTCTTCCGGTGTTGCCCGTTCTTCGGTGTTGCCAGCCGACGGCGAACAGGCGCGAGGCAACCCTGCAAGGGTAGCGGTCCGGGGCCGGATCG